>CAMAWN010000177.1 GCA_945861865.1 Candidatus Kuenenia stuttgartensis
CCTTCGGTTCCGTAGACAACCGGAGGCGGATGCACTTTTTAGCATCAAGACGAAGAATCAAAGGACGTTACCGCGAATGGCTGGTTTTGCAAGGGCGCGCGAACGCGCGCAAAGATGTGCGAGGATACTCAGTAGTTGGACCGATTCCTCAGTAGTTCTCAGTAGGTAAAATTGAGGCAAAAGATCGGCCAGAAGTCACCGCGTTTTCGACTCGGATCTGCCGCTCAGTTTACAGTCGCAGCTCGCTTGGACGCACATCGGTTGCGCAATTGTTGTGGCCCTTGCGACCGTCTGATGAACTACCGACCGACGACTTTTCGATCGCGGACTGGCGTCCTCAAAGGAGCCTGCAACAGGCATGCTGAAACGCCTCTGACGAGGGCCTGAGGCCCGACCAAAACAGCCCCTTCGATGACGGCAGTTTGCCGATCCGATCGGGCACATAGCGCTGTTCAACGAATGTGTCAGACCCTCGTGTTCTACTCTTTGATCCGCTCTCGAGTCACGTCACGTGACCAACGGCGGCGGGATCGCCAGTCGCGCGATGCGATCCAGAATCGCGGCGAACAGGCTACGTGTCACCGCCACCTCGGCCAGTTGGAACGTCACGTACTTTGCGTGCCGGGTGACCTTGGCCCCGATCTTAATCAGCTTCTCCCGCAGCGTCGTCAGCGACCAGTGCCGCACCGGTTTCGGCAGGGCCAGTCGCCGTAGGAAGTTGCCCAGGTTGTAGGCCAACGCGAAGAGCTGAAGCCGTGTCTGGTTGTCCCGGAACGTGCGGCAGGAGAGCTTCGTCCACTTCACGGCGTGCTTGCCCTCTTTGATCCACTGCTCGGCGGTGCCGCGACCGTTGTAGAACTTGACCACGTTCTTGGACCGCCAGGAGAGATTGGTGACGATGAACCCCACTCGTGGGAACAACTCGCCCCGGTGCCACTCGACCTTGGCCACCACCCGGCGCGGGCGATCCCAGGAGCCGGCTTGGTACTGGAAGCTGTGATAAAACACCTGAGGCTGGTGCGGAGGTCGGCCGACCGGACGGGTGAGTAAATGCTCGATTTCCCGTTCCAGCACGGCGTTGGCTTTCAGGCGGATCGTGTAGAAAAACTGCTCTGCTTCGAGGAAGGCGTACAACTCGGGGATGGCAAACGCGGCGTCGCCGCGAAAGAACTTCGGGATGTCGTACTGGCGATACCGCTCGATCACCGGCAACAGCACCCGCCGCCAGTATTTGGCGCTGGCCTTGTTGCCGCGCCGTAGCAGGACGCGTTCCAAATCGCCGAACTAATTGAAGAGAAACAGCGGATGGTAACACAAGCACTCGAAGTGTCCGTTGTGCGCCGTGCCCTGTTGCTTTCCGTAGGTCTCGCTGACGGAACTGTCCAGATCGAGGATGAGTTCTTTGAGCGGTCGTCGCTGCTGGACCGTGTCGATCCAGCGGCCGGAGAGATTCATCAGCGCTGTGAGGTTGCTCTTGGTGCTGAGGATCCCGGTCTCGAATCGGCCGACCTCGCTGGTCGAAGCGGCAGGCTTCTCCGGTTGGCTGGCTCGGCCTCCCACGACATGCCGCATCGTAGGGTCAACGCACAACCGCTCGGCGTCGTTGACATCTTCATAACCGGCCAACCGGCTGTAAATCGACTGCCGCAGCAGCGGTAAAAGGCCGTGCTGCTTGTTGCTCCCCAGCCGAGAATCGGTCAGCACGTCTGTACCCATTTCCGTCAGCCCCAGTGTTTCATCGAGTTCGCGGTAGGCGAGTAACCCCGCATCGCTGGTGACCTGGCTGCCCAAGAACTTCAGCTTCAAGCGACCGTCAAAACCGACACGCAAATCCTCGTTTTGGCCGTCACCCATCGGGTTCCCCTCTCCGCTTGACACAGATTGGCAGCAAAGCCCTGTTTTTCAGGGGTGTGGCGCAAATCACATGCCAAGGCGAGGGAAGTCATCTGGGAAATGCGGGTTCAAGTGACTCCCCTCGACCGCGACATGGATTTCGACACTCTCGCGTCTTGGGATGTCGTGATCATCGGTGCCGGGCCGGCGGGTTTGGCGGCGGCGTTGACCACCGCGCATCGAGGACTCACCACACTCGTCCTCGAAGCCAAGGAAACTCCGGGTGGGCAGCCACAGTTTCTGTATCCCGACAAGCGGATCATCGACATCCCCGGCTTTCCCGACGGCATCACGGGAGAAGAACTCTCTTCGCGTGTGTACCAGCAGGCAGTCAACGCGCTCGTGCAATTCCGCTTCAACGAAGAATTGCTCGACATCCAGGACACGGACCAGACACACAAGGAAGACTCGCTTAAGAGTGTGGTCACCAACCGGCAAATGTACCTGTGCCGCAAGGTCATCCTCGCCTGCGGCCTGCTGCACTTTCCGCGAAAGTTACCGGTCTTGGATGCTCTCGATTCGCAGCAGGTGCATTACAAAGTTCCTCGCATCGCGGATTACTCGGGGCAGCGTGTCGCGATTGTGGGCGGCGGAGATTCCGCATTGGATGCGGCGGTGATGGTGCTGGAACGTCATGGCCAGATGGACTTGATTGTTCGCCAAGACACCAACGGCAAGGCGGACACACTGAGGCGAATCCAGGATTCCCTCGGACGAATCCACATGGCCACGGAAATCACTGCCGCGAGAATTACCGACGCGCGAATCGCCGGCACGGGTTTGGAATTGAGCCTATCCGATGGCTGCACGCTGGCCTGCGATCTGGTCCTCGTGCAAATCGGGTTCTTGTCGTCCGAGGACATCTTTCGCCGATTGAACCTGCGGATGAACGACAACGGCAGCGTGGCAGTCGATTCGTATTTTGAAACCAGTCGCGCCGGAATCTTTGCCGTCGGTGACGTCCACGGCGACATCAAGCTCGTCGTCGTCGCCTGGGCCGAAGGGATTCAAGCCGCGATCTATGCGTTCAAGGAAATCACGAGTCCCTTCTGGCTCAACGAAAAGCGGTTGCGGGATCTGAAGATCAATCTCATCGGCGACAAGCTCGCCGAGGCGGCGCGAGCGCGAAGATCGTTAACACAGTGAAATGGGAAGACTCGATGGCCGCTTTTCCGGCTCATCGGGAACTTTGGGGCTGGTTTCATGAAATCATTCGTGTTGGCCGCCGTGACGTGCCCGCATTGGGATTGTTTGAGTCACCGTCCGGGATTGACGCGCCAGTGGGGCATCGCAGACCTTGGCCACATTCATCACCACGTTCTGTGAGGAGTTTCTTGAGATGGGGCACCGATTTCAACGTCGCCGGAAAGGTCGTTTTTCTGCGTGTGAAGTGCTGGAGCAGCGGTCGATGTTGACCGGAACCACGGTTCCTGGACTGGTCGGCCATTGGAACTTCGACGAAGGCCCCGATTGGCATGATTCCGCCTACCAAGCGTTGTCCGCGGCGTTGGTCGCTCACGACAGTGTCGGAACGCGGCCGGCAGCGCTGAGGAATATGGATGGCCACGCTTGGGTCTCCGGCCAACAGTTCACGGCGTTGCGGTTTGACGGAGTCGACGATTTTCTGTCCGTGACCGGCGACCTGGCGTCGAACTTGGGCCGATCGTCCAGCTTGGCGTTCTGGTTGAAGACCACTCAGGCCGGAGCTGCCAATCCCGCCAATTCGCCCGCTGTCGTCGGAAACGACGCTCTTCAATTCGGTGGGCTGGATCACACCGGGCGGATCGGAGTCGCGATCGGAAACGTGTGGGTGGCCCGTTCGTCGGCTCCGATCAACGACGGCGTCTGGCATTTTGTGGCTCTGACGCGAAATGCGATCACAGGCGAAGTTCAGGTCTTCGTCGACGGACAGCGTTCCGCCAGTGGCCTCGGAGCCGCAGGGACGTTGAATACGTCGATCACTTCGATCGGTCGTCGAGATCGTTCCACCGCGCCGCCGCGCTACTTTGCCGGGCGGCTCGATCAGGTCTCTCTGTTTGATCAACTGCTGGATCGAAACACGATTCGGCAATTGCAGGACAACTACGGCCCGAAGACGTGGACGACGACCACCGCAGGTGTGACGGGGCAGACGTTCTCCACGGCCAGTGTGCTCTTCAATGCCTTTGATCCCGAAGACGATCCCCTGCGGGTCGTCAGTTTTACTTCAGCGAATCACGGTGTCGTCGCGGACAATCTGGACGGCACATTTCGCTACACATCGGCGGCGGGGTTCGTGGGAATGGATCAGTTTGAGGTGACTCTCGAAGACGGTCGCGGCGGATTCAGCCGAGCGACGATGTCGTTGGAAGTGCTGCCGACTCCGAACGGCAGCGCCCCACTTTTCACCACTCGGTTTGAGAACTTTGCGGCGCTGCCCGCCGGCGGCAACTTGATCAGCTACGGCAGCTCGTGGCGTGTTCCGCGCACGACCGATTGGGAGGGTGACGGGCAGACGGATCTGCTCGTGGGTGCCGAAGGTTTTGTCTGGCGGTATCACAATCGCGGTACGACTCAGACGCCCGAATTTGATGCCGGAGTGAAGGTGCAAGCTGCCGGGACGGACATCAGCACCGGCAGTTCGACAATCTCCATTGCTCTGGCGGACCTGACGGGAGATGCGGTCGCGGACTTGGTGGTGTCGGACTCGAAAAACCGCTTGCTGGTGTATCGCAACACGGCGTCCAGTGGCCAAGTGCCGGTCTATGCGGCTCCGTTTTTCTTGCAGGCGACGACCGGTGGTCACTTTCTGCTGAGCAACGCGCGCTTCGATCTGGGTGACTGGAACAATGACGGATTGCAGGACGTGATCGTCGGCGCGTTCGCCGGGGAAGTACACGTCTTTTTGAATACCGGGACGCTGGCCGCGGCGCGAATGAGTTCGACGGCCGTGACGATTTATGACGAGTCGTACAATTTCTTTCCGCGTTTGATCGACGTGTCTCGCAACGGGGTTCCCGATTTGGTGCGCGGGATCAATTGGGGCGATGTCCGATTCTGGCTGGACCCGATCCGGAGTTCCGGAGACTTGAACGTCGCCACGACGGGCGTGTTGACCATCTTGGCAGCCGACGGAACGAGTCCTGACCTGCACGCGTTGACTGACGGCCCGGTGGTCGACTTCGCGGATTTCAACGGAGACGGAGTTCTGGACTTGGTGATCGGGGGCCAGCTTGCGGGGGCGAACGTCTTTCTGGCATTCGGTCGAGCGACATCGCTGGCCGAACACCTCGCCGACTTGGAAGCGATCTATGACGCTCACCCGACCGACTTGGGAAGTGCGTTGGAGGCCAATGGCCAGCAATTATTGATTCGGGTTCGGAACGCCACTCAAGGGATCATCGACTTGATGAGCAATGCGTCGCTGCCCGATCGGCAAGCGATGTTCATCGCCTTCGCAACGCACGTCAGTCGGTATTCGTTTCTGCGATTGCACGAACTCGATACGGCCGTCTTCCACCATGTGCCGAGCCTCGTCGCGCAAGACATTCTCCTCGCCGGACAGATGCTGCCGGATACTCCGACGCATCGACTGGCGGTCGCCAATCTCTTCGAGATGACCGGTCTGCATCGCGAGCTGTACTTGGAATTTCGCTACCTCGTCGGCGACAACGTCCGTGCGACAACCGGACAGTTGGAATCATTGCAGACATTTATGCGGCATCATCCGCGCGCGAGCTACTCGGATACCTTGCTGACCATCGATAATTTCTGGGGAGATGGACGGGGTGCTTTGATCGAGGTGTTTACGCAAGCGAAAAACACGTTCGGCAACGACACGGGACTGGCTTACGACGAGTGGGCGGCGGACATTCGTGATGCGATTCTGGCCGTCAAGCCGGGCAATTCGACGGCCGGCGACTATTTCACGTTCGTGGTGGGACACGAAGCCACCCACGCGCTGGATGCCTATGTCCGCAGCCGGCCGAATGCCGATTTGGAACGACGTTGGGCACAGTTTCTGGTCTTGGCCTCTGGACCAGACGTCCTGCCAGGGAGCAACGGTTTTCCGGATTTGTCCGCGACCCGCCAGCACTTTTTCCAGGTCGGCTACTGGGATGGCCAGGACGAGACATGGGCTCAAGCGTGGCAGGATTATTGGAGCACCGGTCCCGGCGCGGCGATCCGTAATACGAACTTTCTGCGCGGTAACGTCCCCTTCTTTGTCAAAGCTCCTCAAGAATCCTTGGCCACTCAGGGCAATCAGCATTGGGTCGATTCGGAAGGCCGGATTCTGGGTGCGCTCGACCGCTTCCGTCGCGGGTTCTTGCCCAACGTGACCGAGGCTTTGACGTTCCTCGATTTTCTGTCCGTCGGAATGAATCGCGTCCCGATGTTTGACATCGAGGCGAATCCGACGACTCAGCGCGCCGATTGGAGCGTCTCCTACGCGGATCTCGAACGGGACGATCGCGGTCGCATCACGCGCGTGAGCATGAGCAACGGTCGTGAGTACCGTTTCGCGGTGAACGACTTGGGTGTTTACACCTCGGCCGACGGTCCAATGAAGGGCCCCACCTCTGTGTCGGTCTCGGTCTCTCCGAGTCGCGTGGCCGAAGATGGGACCGCCAATTTGGATTACACGTTCACGCGAACGGGAGCAACCACCAACTCGTTGACGCTCAACTTCACCGTGACTGGAACCGCGACACGGACAACCGACTATGCGCTGACCGGAGCGGCGAGGTTGAGATCGACGACGGGCACGCTGGTAATTCCCGCTGGGCAGGCAACCAAAACGATCACGGTGAACCCGAACGCCGACACCACGATCGAAGCGAACGAAACTGTGATTTTGACCGTCACTCCCACAGCGGCCTACTTGGCGAGGATTGCGAACTCGGCCACGGGGACCATCATCAACGATGATGTTCCGCGAGTCACGCTGGCAGTTTCTCCGACCCTCGTGCTTGAGAATGGCACACGCAACGCCATCTTCAAGTTCACTCGCACCGGGCCGACGACCAATCCGTTGACCGTCGACTTCACGGTGGGAGGCAGCGCGACGTTGAACACCGACTATTCGATCAGTGGCGCGACTCCGTTGACGGGATCGACCCACCACGCGACGTTCGCGGCAGGCCAAGCGACCAAGACGGTGACCGTTGACCCCACGGGCGACACGGTTTTCGAGGCGAATGAAACGGTCTCGCTCGTGTTGGTTGCGAACAGCGGTTATGTCGTGAGGACGTCCGCCGCCGTGACCGCCACGATCATCAACGACGATCAAGCGGTCGCGGTCGCGGTCGCTCCCAATGGTGTGACCGAGGATCGGGTTCCGAACTTGATTTACACGTTCACTCGCATCGGCTCGACGAGCGCCGCGTTGAGGGTGAACTTCACGGTTGGAGGCTCGGCCAGTCTTGGCAGCGACTATGCTCAGACGGGCGCGGCCAGTTTCACGGCAACGGTCGGCACGGTTTCCTTTCGAGCCGGACAGACGACGAAGACCGTGACCATCAATCCGAGAGCCGACACGATCTTCGAACTCGATGAGGACGTGGTCCTCACCGTGACGCCGAACGCAACGTACTCCGTGGGATCGTCCGGTTCAGCGACCGGCATCATCACCAACGACGATCGCCCCGTAAGCATCGAAGACGAAGGAGTCGCAGGACTCCGCGCTCCCGCACCTTTGGACATTGCGCTCGCCGAATCCAATCAATTGCTCGCCTCCTTCTCGCTCGACTTCAACAAAGTCCTCGATGACCTGCCCTGATCTTGGCAAACAACGGCTTTGCCGGTTGATCGTGACTTGACCCCGGACCACACTTCAAGCCGCGATCCATGCGTTCCAGGAAATCACCGGACCCTTCTGGCCCAACGAAAAGCGGTTGCGGGATCTGACGATCAATCTCATCGGCGAGAAGCTCGCCGAGGCGGCGCGAGCCGGAAAGGTTTTGCCTCGCTGTGTTTGATCAGCTTCTTCAATTCTGGCCGTACTTGGCGGTGCTGTTCGATGTCGTCGTGGCGGCTGTGGCCTCTGGTCATGCGGTGTTGCACAAGCGGGACACTCGTGCGGCCATCGCCTGGGTGGGGCTGATCTGGTTGGCTCCCATCGTGGGCAGCGGTTTGTATGTCTGGCTCGGCATCAATCGGATTCAGCGGCGCGCCCGATCGTTGCGCTTGGACCGCCCGCGCCTCGAAGCATCGCCGAGCTTGTGCCAATGCTCTGAGGAGTTGGTCGATCAAACACTCGGAGCGGACGGCTCGCATCTCAAGTCGCTGGTACACATGGTGGGCAGTCTGACCGGCCGACCGCTGTTGCACGGCAACCGAGTCTCACCGCTGCTGAATGGCGACCAGGCGTTCCCCGCCATGATTCAAGCGATCGACTCCGCGAGCCACAGCATCACGCTCAGCACTTATATCTTCGACAATGACCGGGCCGGCAAGTTGTTTCTCGACGCTCTGCAACGCGCGGTGGTGCGGGGAGTCGCAGTCCGGGTGCTGATCGATGACGTGGGAGCACGTTACAGTTGGCCGACCATGCCGCGGCTGCTGCGCCGCGCCGGGATTCCTTGCGCCAACTTTCAGCCGACGTCGATCCCCTGGCGATTTCGATTCACGAACCTGCGGACCCATCGCAAGATCATGGTCGTTGACGGACGAATCGGCTTCACCGGGGGGCTGAACATCCGCGAGGGCAATTGCCTTTCGTGGCAGTCGAGTCATCCGGTGCAGGATCTGCATTTTCGAGTGACCGGCCCGGTCGTGAATCAGCTTCAAGCAGTGTTCGCCGACGACTGGGCGTTTTGCACCGACGAAGTTTTGACCGGAGAAAAATGGTTCGCGGACATCGAACCGGATGGTCCGATCCTGGCACGCGGTCTCCCGGACGATCCCGCCGAGAACTTCGAGAGTTTCCGACTCACGCTGCTCGGCGCGATCGCCAGCGCCCGCTCATCCATCCTCGTGATGACCCCTTATTTTCTGCCGGACGCGGCCTTGATCACGTCGTTGAACGTGGCCGCCATGCGGGGCGTCGCCGTCGAGATCATCCTGCCTCAACAGAACAACTTGGTTTACGTCCAATGGGCCTCGACCGCCTTGCTGTGGCAAGTGCTGGAGCGAGGTTGCCGCGTGTGGCTGTCGCCCCTTCGGTTCCGTAGACACACGCGGAAGGGCACCCTTTTTCGCGAGAACTGCTGAAGTGACAATAGATTACGCCATTCGGCCAAGTAGTGCAAATCGTGGCAACTCGACGCACGAAATGGCGTTTTGACGCGGTAATTCGAGGGCGCGCCGGTAATTATCGGCAGTGAAACTGACGCGCTTTGGCTGCGACGGCAGCCATCCAAAACAGCGTCGAACAGGGGCGAGTTCGGACGCTCTCAATGAGCCACAACTGTCCGATGACTTGGGCCGCTTTTGAGACGCTCCGGGACCACATAGCGCTGTTCAACGAATGTGTCAGCCTCCACCTCAATAACGAGTTGCGACAATAGCATGGCCGTCAAAATCTTCCACCCACTGCTCGCTTTGATCGCCTCGGCGAGCAGCAACGAGTTCGCCACGCAGATGAGCCGTCGCGACTCGTGAAGTAGGGCAGAGCGTTTTGCCAATCCGACTCCTTCGGTGCCGAACCGGGCGGCGCGGCCTGCGACAGCCGAGATTCGGCATTCCAACGCATCGCAACTTCCATGCTAATCGCAGTTTTTGACACGGCTGAGTATTTTGACCCCACGGGTAGCGACGCGATCGGCGACTGTGCTGAAACTGTGCTGAACCCAACGCCAAACAACACCCAACAACCCCAAACGAGAGCCATCAACCAGCACAACGCAACTTGTTGCCATTTAGCGGACCTCGTAAAAAACGCAGCATTTCGCTGGGACCGTGAAAACCACCGGCAGAGAGTCCCAACCTACACCCTTGGAAAATTTCTAATGAACATGGAACGGATTACCTCGCAGACCACCACGCAAGCGGTTCGAGCCGGGAACCTCATCTTCGTCGGCGGGCAGATGTCGCTCGACGAGCAGGGACGAGTCGTCGGCTCGGACATCACCACGCAGGCGCGGCATGCGTTCGATGCGCTGAAGCGGGTTCTCGCCGAGGCGGGTGCTTCCATGAGCGACGTCGTCAAGCACAACATCTATTTCCACTGCGACGGCGACGACGCGGCGGTGGCGAAATTCCTGGAGGAACTCGATCAGGTGCGACTGACCTACTTCTCCGACCCCGGCCCGACCACGACCGAGACACGAGTGGGCCTCGATCGCGAGGGTGCGCTCATTCTCATCGACGCCTGGGCGGTGGTCGGTGAATCGAAAGAGCGTCTGATGCCGGAGGGTCACTGGAACTGGAGCAAGCCGCTGCCGTTCTCTCACGGCTGGAAGGTCGGCGACATGATCTTCGTCGGCGGTCAGCGATCGCTCGATGCGCAGGGCCGCGTGCTGGGCGTCGGCGACATCGAAGTTCAGACCGATCACGCCTTCCGCAATCTCGACACGCTGCTCCAGGCCGGCGGCGGCGATCGCCACAGCCTGATGCGGCAGAACACCTACTTCCGCTTCTTCGGTCAGGGGCGCGAAGTCACCGACTATTGGGAGAAGATGACGAACGTACGGCGGCGCTACATGTCGATCCCCTCGGCGGCCGGCGCGGGCCTGCGGATCACAGGCTTTCCGAACGCTCAGGAGCTGATCCAGGTCGAGGGCATCGGTGTGCTCGGCGAGAACAAGCAGCGCCTGCAACCCGACAACCATTGGGACTGGAGCATTCCCAACACACAGTTCACTCAGGGCTGGCGGATCGGCAATCTCGCATTCATCGGCGGCCAGATCTCCGCGGACAACAAAGCTCAGGCGGTTGGCCAGGACATGGAGACGCAGACTCGCAACGTGTTCCAGTTCATTCGCAGCGTGCTGCGCGAAGGGGGACTCGACGAGAGCGATGTGGCCAAGCTCTACATCTATTACCACGCCCCCGGCGACTGGTCCCAAGTCGCCGAGACCAAGGCCACCATCGCCGCCGTCCAGCGCGAGTTTTATCCTGAACCCGGTCCGTGCTCGACAGCCATCCGAGTTTCCGGTTTCGCGTTTGAAGACCTGCTGATCGAGATCGAAGCGCTCGCCGTCTGTCGCGTTTGAAAGGTTGTGAAATCCCCATCAGAAGAAAAACCTCGACCATGAAACACACCCTCACGTTTTGCGTTGCCGCGCTGCTCTTACTCGGCAATGCCCTTGCCACCAACAGTCACGCCGCTGCGCCGCGCAAGCCCAACATCGTCGTGGTCCTCGTGGATGACATCGGCTTTTCGGATCTCGGCTGCTACGGGAGCGAAATCCCGACGCCGAACCTCGACAAACTCGCGGCGGAGGGGGTGCGGTTCACTCAGTTCTACAACACCGCGCGGTGCAGCACGACGCGCGCGTCGCTGATGACCGGGCTGTATCCGCATCAGGCGGGCATGGGCTGGCTCGATGGGAAAGTGGAGCCGAAGTCGAAGGGCTTTCACGGCAAGCTGCTGCCGCGTTGCGTGACGATCGCCGAGGTGTTGCGCGACGCGGGCTACTTCACCGCGATGACGGGCAAGTGGCACTTGGGCCAGCAGAACGGTACTCCGCCGTGGGAGCGCGGTTTCATGCGCTCGCTCAACTCGAAGTTCGGCGAAGTCTATTTCCCGCATGAGGACGACAAGCCCGGCACGAAGATGCTCTACCTGAATGGCCGAGAAATCCCCAAGGACTCGCCGGAGATTGGACAGGGCGAATGGTATTCGACCGACCTATTCACCGAGTGGGGGCTGAAGTTCATCGACGAAGCGCGCGCGGATCAGAAGCCGTTCTTCCTCTACATCGCCCAAGGTGCCGCGCACTTTCCGCTGCGCGCACCGGCGGACGTGATCGCCAAGTATCGCGGCAAATACATGGCCGGCTGGGACAAACTCCGCGAGCAGCGCCACGCGAAGCAGAAGCAACTCGGCGTCATCGACCCGCAGTGGCCGCTCGCGCCGCGCCCGCCGGAGTCGCCGGCATGGGACTCGCGCACCGCGGAGCAGAAGGATCGCTTCGATCAAATGATGGCCGTGTATGCCGCGATGATCGACCGCATCGACTTCGCGATGGGCACGCTGGTCGCCGGGCTGAAGGAGCGCGGCGAACTCGACAACACGCTCATCCTGTTCCTGCACGACAACGGAGGCAACGCCGAGGGCGGCCCGCCCGGCACGACGACAGGCCCCGGCGCGATCGGTTCGCCGCAGTCGTATGTGCTGCTCGGGATGAACTGGGCGACGCTGAACAACACGCCGTTCGCGCGCTACAAGCACTTCACGCACGAGACGGCATCATGTCGCCTCCCACCGCTCAGCACGCATTGCGGCAAGCTCAGACCTGCGCCGCAAACATTCTCGCCACGCTGCGTGGGACGCCGCTGCGACGGTTTTCGTTCACGGGCTTGGGTAAGCTCGCATCGTTGGGACATC
>CAMAWN010000178.1 GCA_945861865.1 Candidatus Kuenenia stuttgartensis
TGTGTGTGAGGACGAGGTCGCCATGTGGCGGCCTCGCGGCGTTTTACGGGCCAGGCAATCCAGTCATGTTCAAGAAAGGCATCTATGAGAATCCTGTTCATCAACAACGACGGCGGCGGATTTGCGGACTATGTGGAAGTCGATCCGGGGACCACGGTCAAACAGTTCTTCGACCAGCAGGTCCGCACTGGCAAGGCGATCAACTACTTGATCCGAGTCAATCGGCAGCCGGTGGCGACGGACCAAGTGCTCCAGGACGGCGACCGCATCAGCGTCACGCCGACGAAGATCGAAGGGGCCTCGTAACACCGAGCGGCGATGAGCTTGGCGAACCATGCGTTCGCCAAGCTCGGCCGATGGGAGGTTCCCTCATGAAACACGAATTTCAACCGGTGTTGTTTCGCGTGGCGAGCAAAGTGTTTGACGCGGTGCAGCGGTCACGCACCACGGCAGCGCCGCCAGAGTTGCCAACGTATTACTGGGAGCGGGCCGTCTTCTATCGGCAACGAATGTTGCTTGCTCAGGAGCGTGGCTGGCACTTCTCCGTCGAAGAGACCCGAACCGATCTCATCGGCACGATCACGCTACTGCAGCGCTACGTCGATGAGTGTGCCACGAAGATGAGGCAGCTTGCAGAGTTTGATCCTGAACTGACCATCAAACTGCGAGACGTTTACGACGACTTCGTCGCGTTGCAGTCGGACTTCGATAATTTCGACTGGAATATCTCTGAGAAAACCCTGTCGATCGTTGTCGGCCCGATCGAGCTTGAGGATGTTCTGTTGGGTGAGTTCCGGGTCGTGTTGCATTGGGACCAACTCGGCGGCTCAAAGCCCTACGAAGTGCTCGCCCTCGATCCGAATTCTCCGAACGATCAGAGCGACGTGACGCATCCGCACGTCCATGCCAATCAACTTTGCGAAGGCGAAGGCCGCGCGCCGATCCGGCGCGCATTGGAACAAGGCCGCTTTCACGATTTCTTCCAACTCGTGACACAGATTCTGGAGACCTACAACGAATCCAGTGCCTACGTCACGTTGTCGAATTGGTCCGGCAAGGTGTGTCCCGACTGCGGCGACCGCACGTCGGATTCGGACTTGTCTTATTGCGAACGCTGCGAGAGCGACATCTGCGGCGACTGCGCCATGTCGTGTTCTCAGTGTCATAGCTCGGTGTGTTCGGAGTGCCGTGGCCGGTGCCACGGTTGCGAATCGTGTACCTGCAACGGCTGCCTGACCGAGTGTGCGGATTGCAGCCAGCTCTTTTGCGAGGAGTGTTACCGCGATGGTTACTGCGAATCTTGCCAAAAGGCTCGAACCGAGGCGGAGGAAGCGGAGGCGGCAGACGCGGCTGTATCCGCGCCGCCGACCGATGACGCCGACGCTGCGGTTCACGCCGACCGCGTGGGCCAAGTTGCTGTTCTTGCGTGACCGAGGCGAAACCGAAGTCGGCGGCTTCGGCATCTCATCGCCCTTGGATTTGTTGTTGATCGACGACGTGCGACTCGTCCGTCAAAGCTGTACCTCGGTGACTGTTGCCTTTGACGACCAATCGGTCGCCGACTTTTTTGACCGGCAGGTGGATCACGGTTTTCGGCCGGAGCAGTTCGGCCGCGTCTGGATTCACACCCATCCGGGAGACTCGGCCTCGCCGAGTTACAAGGATGAAGAGACTTTCGCTCGCTGCTTCGGCGAGTCCGATTGGGCCTTGATGTTCATCTTGGCTCAGGGCGGAGAGACCTACGCGCGGCTGCGATTCAACATCGGGCCGCGAGCGAGTCTCGAAATCCCTGTGGACGTGGACTACCGCCGCCCGTTCGCGGCGGCGGACCAACTCGCTTGGGATTGTGAGTACGTCGAGTGCGTACATCCGCTGCATCTCACCTCGCATAACCCGCTGCATGACCCGTTGCAGGTTGAGCAACCGCATCTCTTCGAGATTGAAACCGAAGACGATTGGCAGGACTGGTTCAACCTCGCGAACCCCGAACCGTTCGCGACCATGCGGGAGGAACTGCTCTATGCCCCCAGCTAACGACCGCTTTGCTCGTCAGGAGGATTTAGTTCCGCAGTCACGGCTGCGCGAGGTGCTCATCACGGTCATCGGCGTCGGCGCGATCGGACGCCAAGTGGCCGTGCAACTCGCAGCGATGGGAGCAACCCAGTTGCAACTCATCGACTTCGACACGGTCGAGGCGACCAACGTGACCACGCAAGGTTACTTCGCGAGCGACATCGGGCAGCCGAAGGTCGTCGCGACTTCTCGGTTCATCGAACAAATCGAACCGGGAATTTCCCTCACGCTAATCGAAGACCGTTTTCGTCCGAAGCAGCGTGTCGGCGATGTCGTTTTTTGTTGTGTCGATTCCATCTCGGCGCGAGCCGCGATTTGGAAGGCCGCTCAATCGGACTGCCGTTTCTGGTGCGACGGCCGAATGCTCGGCGAGATCATGCGTGTCTTGACCGTGGCCGATGAACAAGGCCGCGACCATTACGCGACCACGTTGTTTGAGCAGTCCGACGCCGAACCGGGCCGCTGCACGGCTCGGAGCACGATCTACACGGCCGGCATCGCGGCCGGGTTCATGCTGCACCAATTCACCCGCTGGCTGCGCGGTCTGCCCATCGACCACGACGTGTCGCTGAACCTGCTCGCGTCGGAGCTGACTGCGCTCTGAGTTACCGCACTCTGCTCCCTCTCACGCCTCGCCGACCCGTTATCGGCGCGGCGTGCTTCTTTGACGTTCTTGTGTCTGTCGCTCGGCCGTTGCCGCGCAACTTTTTCTTTTGTCCAAACGAATCTGAAAGGATCACTTCATGCCCGGACTCAGCGTCAGCGAAAAGAACCATTGGAAAGAGCGGCTGTCGAAGCGAATCGACAAGCGCATCGAAGCCATCTCCGCCGAAGACCCGAACTTGCTCGAACGAGTCAAACGCGACGCCCACGACCGCGCGATGCAGTCGCTCAACCTCGCTGACTTGCAGACAGAAATTGACCGACTCGAACGCGAGGAAGAGGAACTGGAAAAACGCGAGCGAGTTCTCAATCGCACGATGCTGGCCCGCGTGCGTGGAGTGCCGCTCGAAACCATCGACGAACTGTCGGTCTATCAATCCGGCAAGCACAACCAAGAAGTGCAATCCGCCATCTCGCGCCGGCAAGCCGTCCACGAGGACGACCTCCTCAAAGAAAGCGAGATCGGTCGGCGCATCGTCCAATTGCGCGTCGAGAAAGATGGTCTCCTTGACTCAGTCTGGCTCGCGAGTTCGCCCAAGCAGATCAAGGATCTTTGGTCCAAGGTGGCCGAGTTGCTCGGCGATGAACCGACGCAACTCCAACGCGACGCGATGGCGATTGCTCCCGTTGAAGACTAGCCAGCGCCAGACTTCGCCAGAGGAATTCCGCGTGGCTGACCATTGAATTCACGCGGCCTGCGGATTGGAATGAACCACCGACGCGAGACGAGTTGTCGTCTCGCGTCGATTTCTTCCCTTGGTTCGTGAGGAGTTTTCATTGCTATCGAGTGTGACCGCATTGAGGTCTCACAAAAGTCTGACAATTTGATCGACGCGTGAGCGTCAAGATTTTGCTTTCGAGAAATCCGCCAACCTGAGCCGCAAGGCTCTTGATGAACAGAAGCAGTGCCTTGAGCCACGCCCCCGGATGGGGGCGTCGGCCGGGTGCTGTTCTGTTCGCCCCTTGGCGGGGGTTCTCGGAGCGGTCCAGGTTCGGCGCTCCTTTCGTTTGCAGGGATTGCCGCGACCGATGGTTACCAGCCGTCACCCCTCGCGATGAGTCCCCAAATGAATAAGGTTCGCTGGCAGCGTCGTCGTTACGCTCTGATCAGTCTTTTGCTCGTAGTTCCGGCTTCGATTGGAGTCTGGAGATTCTGGCCGACGACGACGATCGTGGAGTCAACACCCGCTGACGTTGCACCAGTCACCAAGAAGCCAACGACCGCTGAGACGACCGTTTCCAATTTGGTGAAGCTCGACTGGGAGCAGGACACGGCCACTGCGGTCGCGCAACTCAATCAGCGCTATCTGGAGTTGCTGAATGAGAATTCGGTCGAACAGACAGAGCGACTGTTGGCGCTCTGGGGTCGTTTGGGAAATCGCTCACTGGTCCAGAATCGACTTCGTTCGTCGCCGGAGTTAGCTGGGCTGCTGATGGGAGCGTTGACATACGATGCCGACGGCCCCGAATTGATCCTGAAGTCGATTCCCGAAACCGGCGACGCCAATTTCGTGCTGTCGATGTACGCTCTGGCGGGAACGCCCGACGATTCGGTCAGGCTGGCGCGAATCCTTGATCGCGATGGTGATCTGGTCGTGCGGCTGTGGAAGATGGGCGTGGTCGATGCCGCCGAGTGGTTCGACAGTCTTCCTGAAAATGTTGATGCGCGATTCGAGTATCGGCAGTGGCTGCGGTTGATGTTCGAGTCGGTTTTGAATCGCGCTGAAGACGTGCGTGAGGAAGCGCTCTTTCGCGTTCAGACACTGCTGACAATTCACGGGCGCAACGTGCGACACCTGTTGGATCAGGACGAGACGTTTCGCCGCGATTTCCTGCCGAAGCATTGGCCTGCGTTTCGCCAAATTCTGGAGCGGAAGACAGATGACTTGGCATGGGGCGAGTGCGTTTGTGAACCCGATGTGTGGAGGCTCTTCGCGCGATTCGGTCAGGTTGGCGTCGATAAGTACGCGAAGTACGGTTCCGTCGCGGTCGATCTATTGCTCTGCCCCGAATATCAACCGTGTTCGCGACAAGTCTTCGAAGCATTCGACAATGCCGACGAACTCGCGTTGTCCGCATTGTTTGACGACGAGTTGCGAAAGAATCCTCTGTTCGTCGAGTTATTGAAACGGAACCTTCCCGGCGGCCATCTCGCCAAAGCCCTGCACGAACTGATGGCCCGTCCCGCCGAACAGCCAGAGTTGCTTCGTCAATGGAAAAGGATCGGCGACGTCTCACTGGAAGGCTTGAAGGAGGATCTTGGTCCGCCGCCAGAAGGAGTCGTCACTTGGCTACCGGGGTACTCGGTGTATTACCTCGGACGGAAGCTGGCACAGGGGCGCGATGTTGGAGCCTTGGACGTCGCGGGAGCAGCGGTTGATGCAGCAACTGCCGTCATCATGGTTCCAGAGGCCGCTCAAGGGTTGAGGGTTATTGGGCAGGGACTCGCCAAATCCTTGCAAAAAGGAGGCATGCAGGCGGCCACCAAGTGGGCCATGAAGGCGGGAACGAAGGAGTTCTATCCGTGGGTCATCCGGGATGCTCAACAGTTGGCGATGAAGCCGCGAAGTCTTTTCACGAAGGTGTCCCAACTCGATGTGACGGATGCCGTCCGGTTCTCGTTTCAGCGGGCCGGGACGAAGTCCAGCACCTTCAAGCAGATTACGAAACTCGATGCGCGGATCTTCATGCGTGCCGACCGCCGAGTTGTTTTTCATCCCACCAAGCTGCTGGGGAATGGCATCGTGGGGCCATTGTTGATCGAAACAGGCACGAACGCGGGCTTCGAGTTCGGTGCCAATGCGGTCGTCCCTGTTGTGCAAGTCGCGGCGGTGAAGGTCGCACAACAAAACCTTGCGTGGCGGCAACATCTCAGTCTGTGGTGGTTGATCTCCAACGACGGATCGCTCGATCGTCGCGAGAAAAAGAATTGACGATCGCCGTCAACAATTCGGTAACACCTCAAGGAATTCAACATGCCACGTTCCAATTCGACCGTGCCGTTCTCATGGAGCCGCCTGATCGGAGCGATGTCCGTTTCAGCGATCCTTCTGTTCGCGACGAGTGAGGCCCAAGCACTTAACTTTGGCAACTTGATCCGCAAAGTGGGACGAGTGGCCGACGATGTGCCGCTCAACAAGCTCGATGACGTGGCGGAGGAACTTGCCAAGTCGAAAGCGGGACGAGACGTTCTCAAGAAAGCCGGTGTGCGAGTTGATGATGCGCTGGAACGGAGTCGTGGACTCAGTCGCCTGCTGCGGGAGACGATTGGTGAAGCCGATCCCGCGCTCCTTAAACAATTGGACAAACTCGACGAACCCGCGCGTGAGGTGGCGTTGGTGCTGGCTCGCGGCGCACGGCGAGTTGACGAGGCAATCCCAGACGTGGCGCTTCGCGGTCAGTTCTTGCGCGAAGGTGGAGCCGAGACGGTTGCCGCGCTGGGACGACATCCTGATTTGGTTGACGACGCACTTCAATTCGATGTGGCTTTGCGCGCAGGCCGGCTCCCATCACCTGCCGGAATGCGAGCCGCAACACTTGAGGACTTCGGTCATTTCTTGCGTGCCGGCGGCGACCGCGCTCATCGGTTTTGGACGAGTAGCGTTCGTCCGCATTGGAAGCTCTGGCTCGGAGGTTCGGCACTAACTGCCGTGCTGTTGGCCCCGGACGAGTATTTGGATGAGATTGGAAATATCACTGAGGCCGGGCTGGAGAAGATTGGAAATTTCGGCGGCAGCTTATTGGCCAACGCTCTGAAGGGTGTGATCGAGGGAGTCGGGAAGGGAAGCAAACAGGTCGTTCAAGAAACGGCAGGCACGATGGCTCGTGTTTTCTTCGCCGACGTGTGGGGCATAGTGACGCTCATCTTGCTGGTGCTGATCACCGTCTGGCTGACACGACGAACATTGTTTGGCATTTGGAATCGGTTCAAAGCACCCAAGGCGTGACCGCTTGGTAACGCAGCGCTCGACGAGAGTTGGCTGCACAATCTGGCACAAACAGGACAGCTTCCATGACTCAGGCTGGTGAATATCGATTCGCACTTTACGGTCGCTCTGGTTCGGGAAAGACCTGTGTGCTCGCCACAATTGAGATGGGTGCCATCGGGCATTCACGCGGGCTGGCATGCGTCGGGCTTCCGGTGCAGGCAGTTCGGCCGACTGGCGATCCGAAGTCCTGGACCGAAGAAGAGCGTGTGGCCGCCGGCCTGCACGCGGGCGCAGATTGGATCGATGCGGCGGTTGGCAAACTAAAGAGCCGTGAGATTCCCGACGCGAACGCGCCCGATGGTGTCACGCTGGCCTATCGGTTCACGCTGGGTTGCCCACAACGCGGCCAGTCCGTGATCCATACCATCGACTACGCAGGAGAATTGCTCGACCCGGACGGACTCAAAGATCCTGTCGGACTTGCGGCGAGTCTCCAGCACGATCTCGAAATCTACGACGGCTTCCTGTTGATCGCAGAAACGCCGTGCCCAGAGAACTCTAATATCGCGCAGTTGAACATCGAATTGACGCGACTCCGGAAATCGTTCGCGGCGATCGAAGAGTCCGGAGCCAAACTACAAACTCCAGTCGCCGTGCTGCTAACGAAATGGGACCGTTATTCAACGGTCGATGAGTCGCATCCCGAGAACGAACTCGGCAAGGCTCAGGCGTTTCTCAATGACGAGCGGCATCTCGGATACAAGTCGCTGGTGAACTCCATTCAGAATGCGATGGTCAATCAGCCGGACATCAACGATTCGCGGACGCTCGGACTGACGTTCGGCAACTGTGCCGTCTTTCCCGCGACCGCCTTCGGACAAGCGGTGCGAACTAACGCCCAAGAGAAGCCTGCCGCGGCGTGCCGCCCCTTCGGTGTGCTTGAACCGTTTGTATGGCTGGCCGACCGACGTGACCAATTGGATGCCGACGCGCTCGATCGAGCCTGGATTTCACTGCGATCTCAATTCTGGAATCCCCTTCGCGTCGGCAGGGTGACACGGGAAGCGCTTCGACTGTCACGCCGGATTCCACACAAGGTCGATCGACCTTCGGTGATCGCTGACAAAGTCAGTCGCATCCGCACGCAGGCAGCGAGCATTTTGGTGACTGTTGTCGTGTCCTGGTGCGGGATTCTCGGCTTGATGACGGCATCGTCGATTGGATTCGTCAACCGGAGAGAATTCGAAGGCCAAAAGGCAGTCATAGAGAATTCTCAAGCGAGCGAAGAACAACTCAGGGCGGCGCAGAGTTTCTTCAACGAGTATCGCTTGCGATGGAAGGGCTTGCTCTTCGCTCCGTCATCCACTGCGGCCGAAACGATGCAGAAGGTCATCGACGACGAGTTGGACACGCGCTACTGGCTCCCTGTCACAAAGGCGAATGACGATCTGGCCCAAGCAGCAACAATGGCGAAAGCCTATCTCGACAAGCAACCCAATGGTCGCCATGTGGCCGAAGCCCACCAGAAGGTTGAAGAGTGGGACGCGACGCAGGCCAGAACTGCCAACGTCGCATGGCTCGCGAAAGCCCATCGACTATTCGATGCAGCCATGAAGGACAAGACGATCGAAAAATGGAAAACGGTGGTCGACTATTGCCAATCCGAATTCACGCACCCTCAGGCCGCCACCGATGAGCAGAACAAAGATCGGCACAAGCTCATCGACGAGTCGACACGAGCGCTGGCGGGTGTGATCGAGATCATCACCTGGGAGCAATTCGCAAAAAACTACCGGGAGATGCTGGACCGAGACGCGTTCAAACTTGCCGCCGAATTGTTGATCAAGTCCAAGCAGCGCGATGAAAAATGGCAAAAGCTAGTCCGAGAGTTTCCTGGCGAAGTACAGCAACGGCTGGAACGACAGGTCGCCAAGAGTCTCAAAGCGACTCAATTCGACAAAGCGAGGAGCGAGGTCGCGAACGCCCAAACTGCTGCCGAGTTCCTCGAAGTGGCCCTCCGTCCGTCTCATCGCGAACTTGCTGAGTTGATCCTCTCACGAATCAGAAAGGATCTGTCACCGGTGAAAGACCGGATCGACATTGAACAGGACCAGGCACTTTACTCAACGGTCATCAAACATCGTGACCTGACGGCCTGCGATGAATACCTCCGTGGCGATCGTCCGCGATGGATGAAGGCGGAAGTCGAGAAGTTCCGGGACCACTTGCGAGCAATATCCGGTCCGCTCAACTTGACTGTTTCGATCTTCGTGACTTGGGACGCGGCCTATGATTTTGGCGACCACAATGTGGTCGCGGTTTTTGCCGACGGCATACAGGCTTTCAAATCGCCTGCGTATGTGCCGGCGATTCCAGGAAAGATGAGTGGAGCCATCGGCAGTTTTCCGCTGGCCAAAGTCAAACGGGAAACGTCGATCACGTTCAAAGCCGATATCGTCGAGAAAGACGTCGTTTGGGACGACGACGGTGGCAAGGGCACAGCGACCTTTAAGGTCAGCGAGCTGCTCGCCGGCCCCAAATCGTTCCCATTACGGCCCACCGACGGAGGTACGTTGATGAACCAGTTGATCCTCAAGGTAACCAGCGGGAACCCAGACGAGCCGTCACTTCCTAAATGGAAACGTCAATGAAATTGCTATTTGCCTCCACGGCGCGCGCTGGTCGGTGGAATCACAAGTTTCTCGTGCCAGCGGGTGAGACACGGTCGGACAGCGAATTGGTCTCGTTCGTCCGTCAGCCGGATGGTCGTCGTGTTGAAATCGCAACGCACAAAGTTGCTCAGCAGAACGGTCGCGAAGGCGACGAAATGTTGGTGTTGGTCGATGATCGACTGACGGCCCTTGATCCCAAAGCACGCGCCGACGTGAATGATCTGCTGACCCAACGATTGTCGAACTTGGAGCGACTGGTCACGAAGGATATTGACTGGGAGAAGTGGCCCAACGGGCCGCCCGCGATAGTTCCATGCGCCCAGCTCAAGGAATGGCAAGACGAGGTCGATGTCCGGCTCAATCACTTATCAACACCCCAAACTCGAACAACAACGTCCGACGAATTAGGAAAGCGAACCTGTCGGCCCAAAGCCGGCAACAATTCTGCCGCCAAGTGGTGTGTTGTCGCGTTGCTGGTTGTCGCTGGCGTGTACCTCGGCAGGCAAATCATTGCGCCAAAGAAATCAGACCTCACCCAGAGCGAGGCCGGCCGTGTCCACGACCTCGAACAGTTGCTGGGATTGCCATTCACCGAACCGGCGACGGACGGAGCGTGCGAACTGCTCGCCAAGCACTTGGAGACTCATCTTTTTGGAGGCTCGATCGCCGTTCAATCTCGTTCGTCCAACGCACAATCGAAACAAGCATCACCCGTCCGGCGATACGATTCTCCTGACAACGGAACCAAGCGACCGGCATCCAAACGAACGGGACGTGACCGGCTGGTGATTGTCCTGAAGGCACTCGGCCAGACCGTCGGCAAGGACATTGATGGGAGCGACTCTTGGACGGACACCGGGTTGGATGCGCAGTTGGAGAAGCTGTTTCCGAGACCAAAGCAGGAACTCGACCCACATGGGCTGCTGACGCTCAGAGACGGCGACCAATCACTTCTTCGAGACATAACACCACAACGTCTCTGGCCGGTCGTCGAACGATTGAACGCTCTGGTTGAAGCGGTGCGGCCACGAAAGCTCCCGGATCGAGCCAACGACTATGACAAGTTTTTTGAAAGAGTCCGATCGCTCGAACTGCGATGGTCAACTGCGGGGCCGACCACTCAAAACGGAATCCCCAATCGACGATTCTTTGTCGAGGCTGATCTGGTGGCGCTCAGACAAATCAGCGGACTACTGGAAGATCCAACCGCGATCGAACTGTATCGAGAACCGGACGCGAAACGACCAGACGCGGAGTTACCATCACCTCCCGCCGATCTCTTGTCGAGGTTACGCGACTTTGGAGAAGCCGGAGAGAGCCGTAATACGGGGTTGCATCGGGACAAGTTAGATCTGCTGACCAAAGTGTTTCAAGACGATATCGACAAGCGAGCATTTCATTCTCTGAGTATGTTCGTGACGGCGTGCCAGGAGACAACCCGAAATCAACCATCCGAGAAAAGTCCTGCCTCTCTGCGCTGACTGCGATCGAGGTCAACGGCATCAACCGATTCGGTATCAAGCGAACCTCTTGGGTCTATTTCAAGATTCCAAACAATCGCGTGTCCCCAAGGCACACGTCATTTAGCTCGTTCCGCTCGCTTAGCGGACTCCACATACGTCACTGGTAGAGCGCGGACATTCCGCGCCCCAAGTTGGCTTGCTGACCGTCACTATCCCTTTTGTCGGAGGAGAATTGTTATGTCTTCCATGTGTTCAACTTCCAGTGTGAATTTGAGAAAGCGCGCGCGGCGCACATCCGCCGAGACGACGCCGTCACGTCGAAAACGCAGACCGCAGCAGAGTGACACAGCACCTCTGGCTGCCAATGCCAAAGTTTCGCAAGCGAGCCGATGCAGTTGGTCGGGAATGCTGCAACTCGGGCCACTCAGCGTTCCGGTGAAAGGTTATTCGGCGGCGGTGCAGCGTGATGGATTGTTGCATCAAGTTCATGCGGGTTGCGGGAGCCGGATTCAGCAGAACAAGCACTGCCCGCAGCATGGTTCGCTCAGCGCTGACCAAATCGCGAAAGCGTTCGAAGTCTCTCCCGGCGAGCAGGTCGTCTTATCCGAAAATGATCTCGCGCGACTTCAGCCGCTCGACGACCAGACCATCCACATCGAGCATCTGTTGTCGGAGTCTCGCATGGATTGGCCATTGTTGTCGGGGCGGTCGCTGTTTCTGGTGCCGACGCACTCGTTGGCCGGTCCTCTCTACGTTCAGGCTGTGACGGTGCTGGCTCAAGCTAAAGAATGGGGCATTGGTCATGTCGTCTTGTCTGAGACGCGACACCTCGTTGGCATTCATGCCGTGAGCGGGGTGCTGTTGTTGCATGTGTTGCATTGGCCGGCTCAGTGGCGAGCTTGCCCGGTGGAGCGCATTCCGCGCGAAGCGGTGCCGGAAGCCGTGTCGAACTCGCTGCTCGCCGCACTGGCCCCGTTGCGCAAGCCATTCGATTGGCACCGCCACCGCGATGACGTCGAACTTCGGCTCACCAAACTGCTCGCGAAGAAGGCGACAGAGCAGGCGATCCGCGTCACGACTAGCTCGCCTCGTTCCGAGAAGCTGCCCTCGCGATCCGCTGTCCGCGCCGCATGATCGCAGAGGGGGCAGTGTTTTTCGGGCTGTCTCACGACTCGGAGAGTCGATCGCGTTCAGCGGTCGAGCCACTCCGCTGGAACGCTCGGCACTTTCTTGAAAGGAACTCGATGGAACTGTTTCTCTCCATTGCGCTGCTGACGGTGGCGTTGGTGGTGACGTTGTTGGCGTTGGTTCGCCAAGTGCGCTTGCAGCGAGCGCTCCGACGCCTCGTGGTGCGACTCATTCATTTCAGGAGGCCCACTCATGCGTGTGATCGTCCCGATTGTCCTGTTGCTGCCATTCCTGATGATCGGGTGCAGCGACGAACGACAGCTCCGCCAGTGGCAACAGCAGCAAGTGGAGCAACTGCAAGAACAGGCTTTGCAAAACGCTGAAGCCGCTCGAACA
>CAMAWN010000179.1 GCA_945861865.1 Candidatus Kuenenia stuttgartensis
GCGACCATCCTGCTCTAACTCCACCTGCACCGCATCAATCGCCTGCTTCTGCAGCGTCCGAATCAACGTCACCCGCCGGCCAAACCACGGATGCCAGCGATAAAACACTTCCAACTCAGTACCGTGAGCATTCTGTGGTGTTGTTGTACTACGGATCACGCCGCCACTCGTCGCGGGATACGTCTCCCCAGCCACTTTCGAGAGCCAACTGACCGTCCAGAAATAAGAGAATGCACTGTCCGCGCAAACTGAAGCACCTCAATGCGTCTTGACGAATAGACGGGCAAGAGTGCCCATTCTACAAATCGTGCCACATGCCGAAGCCGCGACGGAAAGACGACTCGCCGAAAGCGAATCGCCAGGGGATAACCCTGCGCGAGCTGCCCGCGCTGTTGCCCAAGCAGGAGTCGTTTGCGGCGGTGATCGCCGCGATGAAGCGGGGACAGGCGGGAGCGATCGACGGGGCTTGGGGTTCGTCGGCCGGGCTGGTCGTTGCGGCGTTGGCGCAGCAGATCGAGGACGACAAACCGCTGGTCGTCGTGCTGCCTCGGATGCACGACGTCGATGAGTTCGCGGACGATGCCTACCACTTTCTCGGCGAGGTGCCGGCGATCTTTCCGGCGTGGGAGAGTTGGCCGCCGGATGGCTCGGCGACCGATGCGGTGGGAGGTGCTCGGCTGCGCGTGCTGCGGGCGCTGGCGTCCGACAAGCCGCCGCGCGTGATTGTGACCAGCGGACCGGCGCTGATGCAGCCGGTGCCGGGACGGGACGAGATCGCCGCTTCGTCGCGCACGTTGCGAGTCGGCAGCGACGTCGATGTCGAAGAATTGCTGCGCTGGTTGATCGAGCGCGGCTTTGAGCGCGTTCCGGCCGTCGAGTTGCCTGGCGAAGTTAGCGTGCATGGCGGCATCGTGGATATCTTCCCGACCGATTCCGAAGACCCGCTGCGGCTGGAGTTCTTCGGTGACGAACTCGAATCGCTGCGGCGGTTCGATGTCGAATCGCAGTGCACGATCGAGACGTTGAGCGACGTCAACGTGACGGCGTTGAGTCAGGGATCGGGAGTCAAGGATCAGGAGTCAGAGGACCGCGAACACGGAACATTGCTTTCCGAACATCTGCCGGCGGGCAGTTGGACCGCGATCATCGAGTTGCCGGAATTGGTCGACGAAGCTCGGCAGTATCGCGAGCGACTGAGCGACACCACGGGGCTGGCCAAGATCGAACAGGTCATCGCTCGGCTCACCGATTTCGCGAACGTGACCGTCGCGCCGCTCGCGGCGGACAGCTTCGAGACCTCGTGCCATTTGCAGGTCGAGTCCATTGAGCGGTTCAGTGGGCCGAAGCAGGAAGTGCTCAACGAACTGGCGACGGTCGTCGGCCGCGACGAGCAAGTCTTGATCGCCTGCCACAACGAAGGGGAACGCGAACGGCTCGCGGAATTGTTGGCCGAGAGCGGGCATGACGCATCGGGTACTGATGCCGAACGCGAGGGATCGGTGCGTCTCGTTGATCGAGTCATGCTCTGTGTCGGCCGGGTGAACAAGGGGTTTCGGCTGGTCGCGGAGCGAGTCATCGTGCTCAGCGATCATGAGTTGTTCGGGCGGACGACGATCGCTCGCGAGACGAAGCGGCGGCGGAAGGTCGAGTCGCGGGCCATCGACAGCTTCATCGAGTTGAGCGAAGGAGATGTCGTCGTGCATCTCTCGCACGGGATCGCTCGGTATCGCGGCATGAAGCTGATGGAGAAGGGGGACGCGACCGAGGAACATCTCACGCTGGAGTTCGCGAATCGCGTGCTGATTTATGTTCCGGTCTCGCTGATTCATCTCGTGCAGAAGTACGTCGGCGGGCAACGCTCGTCGCCGGAACTGAGCACGATCGGCGGAACCTCGTGGGCGAAACGGAAGCAGAAGGTTGCCGATGCGGTCGCAGATCTCGCGACCGACATGATTCTGCTGCAAGCGGCGCGCGAGACGAAGCCGGGATTTGCGTATCCGGCAGACTCGCACATGGTGCAGGAGTTCGATGCCGCGTTTCCGTACGACGAAACACCGGATCAGCTCAGCGCGATTGAAGACTGCAAGGCGGACCTCGAACGAGCACGGCCAATGGATCGCCTGATCTGCGGCGACGTCGGCTACGGCAAGACCGAGGTGGCTCTGCGAGCGGCATTCAAAGTCATCGACGCCGGCAAGCAAGTCGCGGTGCTCGTGCCGACGACGGTGCTGGCCGAGCAGCATTACCGCACCTTCAGCGAACGGATGGCCGAGTTCCCGATCACGGTCGCAGGTATCTCGCGATTCAAGACGAAGGGGGAGCAGAAGAAGATCGTCGAGGGGGCCGCGAACGGCACGATCGACCTGCTGGTCGGGACGCATCGGCTCGTGTCACCGGACGTGCGGTTCAAAGACCTGGGCTTGTTGGTGATCGACGAGGAACAGCGTTTCGGGGTCGAGCACAAAGAAGTTTTGAAACATCTGCGGCTGGAAGTGGATGTGCTGACGCTGAGCGCGACGCCGATCCCGCGCACGTTGCACATGTCGCTGCTGGGGATTCGGGACATCAGCAACCTGACGACAGCACCGGTCGATCGCATGGCGGTGACGACTCGCGTCTGCCGGTTCGATGGCGATCTGATTCGGCAGGCGATTGTGCGCGAACTGAATCGCAACGGGCAGGTCTTCTTCGTGCATAACCGGGTCTACAACATTAAGTCGATGGCCGATCGTATTCAACGCATCGTCCCGGAGGCGCGGATCGGCATTGGTCACGGGCAGATGGCGGGGCACGAACTCGAAGAGGTGATGGTCAAGTTCGTGAATCGCGAGATCGACATCTTCGTCTGTACGACGATCATCGAGAGCGGCATCGACATTCCGAACGCGAACACGATCTTCATCAACGACGCTCAGAATTACGGACTCGCCGACCTGCACCAGCTTCGCGGTCGAGTCGGCCGGTACAAGCACAAGGCGTACTGCTACTTGTTGCTCGAAGAAGGCAAGTCGCTGACGCCGCTGGCGACGAAACGGCTGAAGGCGATCGAGGAATTCAGCGAACTCGGGGCCGGCTTCAAGATTGCGATGCGCGACTTGGAGATTCGCGGAGCCGGCAACATCCTCGGCTCCGAGCAAAGCGGCCACATGGAAGCGGTCGGCTACGAGTTGTACTGCCAGCTTTTGGAAAACGCCGTTCGAGCCGCCAAGAAGCAGCCACTCAAAGAACACATTCACGTCCAAGTCGATCTGCCGGTCACGGCCTATCTGCCGCACGATTACGTCCCCGCCGGCCGGCCGAAGATCGAGGCGTACCGAAAACTCTCGGCCGTCGGCTCGTTCGAGGAATTGGCCGATTGGCAAAACGAACTCCGCGACCGCTTCGGCCCGTTGCCTCCGCTGGCAGAGAAAATGGTCGAACTGCGTGAACTGCAATTGAGTGCGGCACGCTGGGGCATCGACCGGATTACCCGCGAGGACAATTGGCTGGTCTTTGGCTTTCGAGACGCCTCCCGGTTGCGGCCGCTGGTCGGTCAGCACAAAGGCCGCTTCCGCATCGTCGATGCCAAGTCGGCCTATTGGCCTCTGGACGAGGGGACCGACACGTCATTTGAGGCTCTTTTGCCGCTGTTCAAAGCGGTGTTGCAGCCGATTTGAAATTGGCGGATATTCCCGGCCCTTCCATTCGTAGTTCCGCCTTCAGGCGGTCAGAAAATCCGCCTGAAGGCGGGACTACGAACTTCCGCAAGGATGCGGCTCATGCGACTTTCCCGAATTCTTTTGACGGTCTTGCTGGCGTTGGCCGGTTGCAAGGGTAGCAATGGTCTCGGCCCGAAGGTCGAAAACCCCGTGGTTGGTCCGCCGCCACCCCGCAAAATCGGGTCGCCGAACTCGGAGCGGACGGAGCCGTACGCGAAGGACGAGGGTAATTCCAAGAAGTCCTCCAATGGCAACGGCGTCGTGTTGACCGGAATGGTCGAGTCCGATGCAGAGTTGCCCAAGGAACTCGAAGGCAATCGCGTCGTCGCGACCGTGAATGGGGCACCGATCTTCGAGGCAGAAATTCTCGAACGCTATGCCGAGGGCTTGGCGAAAATGCGAGAACAAGCGCCGCCCGATCAATACCGCAAGCAGATCGATCAGCTCATCGAACGCGATCTCAGAGCGCATGTCGAACGAAAGTTGCTCTCCGAGGCAACTCGGAAATCGCTCAAGAAAGATCAGCAAAAGCAACTCGACAGCTTCGTCAAGAAGCAACTGCAAGAACAGCTTGAGGAGATGAAAAAGAGCATGGGCGTGACCAGCACGGCAGAGCTGGATCGCGAACTGCAAAAGAAAGGGACTTCGCTCGCCATGATCGAGCACCAGTTCCGTAACCGGACGCTGGCTCAGCAATTCATCGCTGGAAAAGTGAAGAACAACCAGAAGCTCAGCCGCCAAGATCTGTTCGCGTACTACCAACAGCACTTGAAGGAATACGAAGTCAAACGCCGCGTGAAGTGGCAGCAGATTCTGATCTCGCGAGCCGACGAACAGCAGGCTCGCGCGAAGCTGCGGATCCTGTCGGACGGACTCCAACAAAAGCCGCCGCGCGATTTCGGTGAACTGGCCGCGGAACTCTCGGATGGCCCCACGGCCGAAAACAAGGGCCTCTACGATTGGACGAATGCCGGCAGCCTCGCCGACGAAAAGCTCGAAGCACTGTTGTTCAAGTTGCCCATCGGTGAGCCGAGCGACTTGATCGAGTCGTCTCGCAATTTTCAAATGGTCCGCGTGTTCGAACGGCAAGAGGCGAGTCACACCCCGTTTGACGAAGTTCAAGATCAGATTCGCAATAAGCTGCAGGACGCGGATCAACACGACGAGATCGAAAAACTCATTGACGAACTGTGGGCCTCGGCAACGATCGACTCGGAGTACAACATCCAAGGCTACGAGCCGCCAGGGTTGTGACCGCGTGTCACGGCAGCAACGATTGCTGGCCCTTCCGAGCACGGATATCGTGCGCGGCTGGTGCAGGCGAACGGCCTGCACCACGCATCGCTCTTCCGTGAAAGGCTCGTCATGGCTGCGGCACCTCAAAGTCCATCAGACGCTTTCGAAACATCTCGTCGCAATTTTTTGCACGCGGCTGGAGCGGTCGCCGCCGCGGCTAGCGTCAGCCCAATGATTCTGAATGCCTCGGACAAGGCAGGGACGAAGGCACCGGTGCTGGGCACAGGGGCCTTTCAATACGAAGTCGTCTCGCACAATTGGGGCGAAGTTCCCGATCACATCCCGTGGGGCGAAACGCATGGCGTCGCGGTTGATGAAGCCGGCCTCGTCTACATCGCACACCGATCGAATGCGCCGCAGCCAGTGGACGCCATCATCGTCTTCGATCCGAGCGGAAAATTCGTCCGCTCGTTCGGCAAGGAATATCACACCGGCGGGCATGGCATCGACATTCGCAAAGAGGGACGCGAGGAGTTCCTCTATCTCTGCTCAACGCGAACGGGCCTCGTCACCAAGACCACCTTGAAGGGCGAGATCGTCTGGAAGAAAACGCGGCTGCTCGAAACCGGTAAGTACGACGATCCGAAGACGCCGTACAGCCCGACGAACATTGCCTTCTCACCTGACGGCGGCTTCTACATCGGCGATGGATACGGCTCGCACTGGATTCATCAATACGACAAAGATGCCAAGTGGGTGCGGACGTTTGGCGGCAACGGTGCCGAACCGGGGCAATTCAAGACGCCGCATGGTCAGTGGCTCGATAACCGACCTGGCCGTCAGCCGTCGCTTGTGGTCGCCGATCGAGCGAACGCGCGTTTGCAATACCTGACGCTCGATGGCAAGCACATTGGGTTCCTGACTCAGGACAAGGAGGGCAAGCCCGGCATGACCTCAGAGGTGGCTGCGCTCAACTCACCGGTCAGTTTTCCGGCTCACTTCGACATTCGCGGCGACGTGCTGCTGGTCCCCGATCTGCACGCGCGCGTGTCGTTGTTCGATAAGAACAACAAGGTCATCACGCATCTCGGCTACGATCCCGAATGGACGAAGACGGTGCTGGGTGACGGCAAGTTTCCCGTGCGAGTTGATCGAGCTTTGTGGCCGAATGGAAAATTCATTCATCCGCACGACGCCTGCTTCGACAAATCTGGAAACATTTTCGTCGTCGAATGGGTGCTGACCGGCCGCGTGTCGTTTCTGCGGCACGTCTCGTAGCTCGTAGTGCCCCGATTTATTAGGTCGCTCTGTGACGTTGCGGACTCTCCACTCGACCGCATGAATGCGGTCACTACAAGCGGAAGGAGCCGACATGACCAATGTTCTGTTGCTGGGTGCCGGCACGATTGGGCGAATGATCGCCACGTTGTTGACTCAATCGGGTGACTACCAGGTTCGCGTGGGTGATACCGATGTCGCCGCGCTCGAACGATTAAAAGCCAAACTGGGTGTCGATGCGATCGTCGTCGATGCGGTCAACGAAGAGAGCCTTGCGGCGGCGATGGTCGGCCAGACGGCCGTGATCTCGGCGCTGACGTTCTCGCTGAACCCACGAGTCGCTCGCGCCGCGCTGGCAGCAGGCATCAGCTATTTCGATCTGACCGAAGACGTCGAGACGACGCGCGTGGTCCGCACGTTGTCGGGAGCGGCTCGGCCCGGCCAAATTTTCGTGCCGCAATGTGGATTGGCTCCCGGATTCGTCGGCATCGTCGCGAATCATTTGGCGCAAAAGTTCGAGCAACTCGATTCACTGTTCCTGCGAGTCGGGGCGCTGCCGGAATTTCCGACCAACTCGCTGAAGTACAACTTGACGTGGTCCACCGACGGACTGATCAATGAGTACTGCAATCCCTGCGACGTGATCCATCAGGGGCAGCGACAAGAGTTCTGGCCGCTGGAAGGTCTCGAACACCTTTCGATCGACGGCGTCGAGTACGAAGCGTTCTCGACATCGGGCGGACTCGGCACGCTGTGCGAGACATTTCAGGATCGCTTGCGAGAGCTGAACTACAAGACGATCCGCTACCTCGGCCATCGCGACCGAATGCTGTTCCTGCTGGACGAACTGCGGCTGCGCGACCGCCGGCAACTGCTCAAAGAAATCCTGGAGAACGCCGTCCCGCGCACGCTACAGGACGTGGTGGTCGTGTTCTGCACCGCGACCGGCCAGCGCGACGGGCAAATGGTGCAGCTTTGGGACGCTCGCAAAATCTACCACAAGCAAAACGGAGACGAAGTTTGGTCGGCGATTCAGATTACGACAGCCGCTTCGATCTGCGCCGTGCTCGACCTGCACGTTCACGGCCATTTGCCGACGACCGGCTTTGTGAAGCAGGAGCAAGTGGAGTTCGACCTCTTCCTGGCCAATCGCTTTGGCCAGCACTATGTCGGCCCCGGCGTGAGGTTGAGTTCACGATAGCCCGCGAGCCGCCTGCGCTACGAATTGATCACGTCGCGATCAAGAATTGCTCGAACTGCCAATCCTCGTGGTCGTCGCCGTTGTCGCGTGGCTTGTTCGCTCGGCCGTTCTTCTTCTCCGAGTCGTGATGTTCATTGACTCGCGGCGACCAGTCCACCGGCCGCGAGATAAACGGACCTAGATACGGCATCGCGATGTCCAGCACCTCTTCGTGCGGCAGATCGTCCGGCAGCTTCACTCCCTTTTCGGGATTGCGAATCATCCAGAACAACGCCCCCAGCAACGACGAGGCCACTTGCAGCGTGGTGGGATTCTGGCCGGGGAGCAAAGCACGCGACTCTTCGATGTCCAACATGCTGCCAATCCACCACGACTTGTAATCGTGTCCCATCAACAGGCAGCCGAGTTCATCGCGGCCAGAAACGATCTCGTTGCGAAGAATGCGTTCGTGCCGATGGCGCTGGTATTCATTACTGCGGAGTTCATCGAGCGAACCGATCGCGTCCTCGCACGGGCAGTAGGCGTAATGGACCGTCGGCCGATAGATGACTCCACCTTCTTCGTCCACGCATGTTAGCCGTTCGGAGATGCTGAAGGCTTCTCCGTGGCGGATCACCATGCCGCGCATCTCCCCTGACGGGCACCATGAGCGGACCCAGGTATTGATGCCGCGCCGCTCCAAGCAGATTTGGTTGCGCGGCCCGTGAGTGTGCTCGCAGGCATCGTGAGGCAGTCGCTTCTCGTGCGTGCCCCAGCCGAGTTCGGCGGGAGCGATCCCCTCTTCGTACAGTCCCTCGACGCTCCAAGTGTTGACGAACTCGTCGGCGGACTTCGGCTTGTTCGACGTCTGCGTGTCCCGCTCGGAAATGTGGATGACTTTCACGCCGCTGAGCATCGCCAATTCATTGAACGACAACCGCTCGATGGCGCGCCGCAGTGCGGGGACTCGGCGATTGCGCGGCCGGTCCTCGATGATCCGTCGCGAGATTTGCAGCAACGCCTGCTTCGTGAAATGCGAGACGAGTCCGGGGTTGGCACCGTGATCGAGCACCGCCGTCGGACCGTGATTGTCTCCCCAGCGGTCGATCATTTTCCGAAGCTGCATGTGCCGGTGATACAGCGTCTGCTCGGTGATCGGTCGGCGAGACATTCCTTGATACGGATCCCAGACTTCGACCGACGTGTTGAGGTATCGCACGCCATGCTGGCGGCACCAGTCGAGCAAATCCGTCGTCTGCAAGTTCCACGCGAGGTCGATCAGAATGTCGCCCGGCCCCAAATATCGGCCGAGTTGCTCGCGGTACTTCCCCTTCGTCAACCGCTCCTGCACGAAGTTCACGCCACTGCCGATCGCCGACGCAATCAGCTCGCGGTTATCCCGCATGTCCATAACCGTGACTCGTCCCGCAGGCATCTCGATGTGCCTGAGCAAGAGCGGGATCGTGCATTGAGCCACGCCTCCACAACCCAGAATCAAAAGCTTCCCGTCAAATCGAATCTGGTGCTGCATTTTGTTTCGATACGTTTCTAGCGTGAGGGAGAAATGAAACTAAGCCAGTCCGAGCAAGCCCCAACGGCCCAACATGCCGTCCGACATCGGCGCATTCAGATTCCAACGAGTTGTGATGTCTTTGCCGTGAGGCATGATCGCACCTGAAAAAACTGGGGCGTTGCTGCTTCGTCACCGACGAAGACCTCGCCAAACGCCACCGTGCAAGAAGAGCGGCCAGCATCCTAACCCAACCGCGATGGCGAGGATTGTAATGAAACACCAACCGACTCAAAGCCCAACGGCAAGAAATTGTTGCGGCGAGTCAATGAGGTTGTCGCTTGGTTCAGGCTCGTGAGACCGGGGTGTGGAACGAGTGAGCATTGTCGGCCCACGTTTTCTGACGTTCCCGCGGCCATCGAACAGACCCTGACGGACACCCCGAACCAACACTCTGTCGATCGGGACTCACTCATGACCCTCCATTTTCAGACCTTGGAAAACGACTCAATCATGGCCGCGTGAGGGATAGCTCGCCGCAGTCGCCAAATCTTTGCTGAGGAGTTCGAGGTATTCCCATGTGAAGAGGCCGGTGTCGTGGCGGTCGTTCCAGGAAATCTTGATGGCGTAGTTGCCGGAGAATTGGATGTTGGTCGGAGCGACGGCCAGCGGTACGTCTTCGACATCGACCATGCGGACACCGGTGACTTCATTGACGCAGCATGCGCACGGGCAGCGGCCGCGCAGGAAGCGGAACGGTAACCGGTAGGTGCCGTGCGACCATTGCAGTTCGAGGACGCCCTCTTGTTGGCGGGCTTTGATGCTGAGCGGTGGGGCGGTCATTGGTGGCGATCCCTTGGAGTACTCCGGCTTGACGGAGCCCTCGATTCATTGCGGCAGTTGGCTCTCGATTTCATGAAAGGCACTGTCGTCATCTTCGACGCCCGAATACCCACTTTCACGACGGCGTCTCTGGGCCATTCGCAACGTCATTGCCGCGTTGAATGGAGGGCGGTGTCGAGCCACCGCACTCCAGGGTTAGTGATCATGTCCTTTGAACAAAGCACTGTTTTTATCGCCTCGGGAGGCGAGGTAGGCGACGAGGTCGAGGATTTCGTCGCGGGTCAGCTTTTCGAGCAGGCCCTTGGGCATGATCGAAACTTTGGAACGCTGACGTTCGGCGACGTCGTTGCGTTTGATGCTGATGGGCGTTGTGCTGATGAGCGGGTTCTCGACGACTTTGATGATGTCGCCGCTCTCTTCGACGACGAGGCCTTGGATCACTTTGCCACTTTGCAACTCGAAGACGTTGGTTTGGTACTTCTCGTTGATCTTGGCCGAGGGGTCGAGCAGTTCTTTGACGATGTCGCTGGGCTTCAGCTTCGGGTCGAGCTTGCTCAAGTCCGGGCCGAATTCTTTGCCGGCGTTGTCAAGCTTGTGGCAGCCGACGCAGTTGGCGACCGTGAAGAGTTGCTTGCCGGCGGTGTAGCTCCGCTTCGAATGGTCCGCGTGATCGCCGTGGTCGTGGCCCATCGCTTTGTGGTCGAGGGCCTCGGCGACTTTGGCGAGGTCTTCGAACTTCCATTCGGTACGCGGGCGACGGTCTTTCAGTAGAGCGTCAGCGGCTTCGATCTTGGCGGTGGCGAGGTACGCTTCGGGGGCGGCTTCGTAGGCGTCGAGATCGGCGACGACATACAGCGCGGCGTACATGCGGCGCCAGTGGCCGGGGTAGGTGCAGACGATCGGGTAGATGCCGGGTTGCTTCGGGACGTTGAAGCTCAGGCGTTGCGAATCGCGTGGCTGGAGCAGCGTGCTCTTCGCGAGAATCTTCGGCGACGTCGGGATGTAGTGCTGTTCGGCGAAGCCGGGCTTTTGCGCGTTGGCTTCGGAGAGGAGGCCGATTTCTTCCAAGGCTCCGGGCAGCGTGATCGCGAGGTTGTGGGGCATCAGGTCGGAGTTGTCGAGGATGAACTCGACCGGCTTGCCGGCTTGGACGGCGATGATGTCTTTGTCGTAGCTCATCTTCTCGAAGACGGTGCCAATCTTGATGACTCGGATGCCGAGTTCGCCGAGCGTCGCTCGCGCGGCTTTGGCTTGATCGACGGGGAGCAGTGACGCGAGAGCGTCGCCGAATTCGAGCATGTCGATGGCGGGGGATTGCGTGCGGTCTTTGGCCGGGATTTTTTTCACGGCTTCGACCATCACGTTGAGCAGCGCGGGGGCGTCTTCTTTCGGCCACGTCTGCTTGGGCAGGCGTTGCAGCGAGCGGATGGCGGTCAGGCGATCGACGTCCTCCTTCACGAACTTGCTGAGCGCGGCGAAGGTTTTGGGTTCTTGGCCGCGGACGATCGTGAGGGCGTTCATGGCGGCTCGGCGAACGAGGCTTTCGGGGCCGCCCCCTTGCAGAGTGAATTCGGCTTTCACGGGTGGGGCGGCGTTCTTTTCGGACTTGAAGACTTCGCCGCGTTTCTCGTCGAGCACCTTGACCGTGAAGTTGGCGAGGCGTTCGGGCATCTCTGTGCGGGTGTAGATCACGATTTGATCGACGGGAAAATCATCGCCGAGGTCGACTTCCCAGTACGGGCTGCCAGTGTTCTCTTCCGAGTGCGTTTGGCCGCCGTCGGCGTACTTTCCGGATTTGTTGCCGTCGATGGCTTTGGCGGCGTCGCCACCGTGGGACGTGTTCTTCTGCGACGCGCGTCCCTTGCGAGCGACGTTTTCGCCGCCGCTCATGACTTCCACTTCGGCCAGCGTGAGCGTGCCTTTGCCGGGGAGTTCGATTCGGACGAAGCGGCCGTTCGTCCCTTTCGACTTCGGGCCGCGCAGTGGTTCGGGAAGTTCGGTGAGCAGCGGTGCGACGCGGTCGTACAACGTCGCGCGCACGGACGCATCGGAGATCAACGGCATGGCGTTGACGAAATCGACGAGGCGTTTGGGGTCGGTCGTGGCGAGCTTCCAGGCGGCATCGACGTGGTCATCGACGTTGATCAGCGAGACGTAGCCGATTTGGCGGAAGATCGGTTGCTTGGCGGAGGTCGCGAGTTTTTCGAGTTCGGCTCGCGCGGTGGTCAGTTCGGAGGCGCTTTTGCCCGTGAGCTGGCGGACGAGGTCGAAGACGACGCTGGTATCGACGCTCGACGCTTTGCCATCCAACGCACTGATGCCGTCCATGATGACTCGCAGCTCCGCTTTGTTTTCGAGCTTGGCGAGATCGCGCACGGCTTCGCGGCGGTGTTCGTCGCGCAGTCCGGGGCGGTAGAGCATTTCAGTGAGCACCAGTCGATCGCGTTTCTCTTTGAGGAGCTCGTCGTTCGACAGGCCCTTCAACGCGTAGCGGGCACCGGCTTCGGATTTGAAGGGGACTCGC
>CAMAWN010000180.1 GCA_945861865.1 Candidatus Kuenenia stuttgartensis
TACCGAGTTCAACATCCGAGTTCCGATCGGACTTTCGCCCAAACGATGTTGTTGCCAGGGTTGCCGACGCGGAGATCATGAGTTCATTCTCCAAATCGCGAAGTTCAGGATGACGGCGAACGACGTCCATGCCAGATACGGAGTCAGCAGCCACGCGGCGGTGACCGACTTGCCTTGAAACGCGAGGCAGGTGGCGACGATGGAAATCCACAGCGCGACGATCTCGGCGAAGGCGAGTCCAGGGCATTGCATTCCGAAGAACAGAAACGACCAAAGGACATTGAGCGCGAGTTGAATGCCAAACCAATTCAACGCCGGTCGCGCGGCTTTCCAGCCGTGACCACGCCACACCAGCCAGGCGGCGACAGCCATCATCAAGTACAGCGCCGACCAGACCGGGCCGAACAGCCAGGCGGGCGGATTCCAACTCGGCTTTGTGAGCGTTTGATACCAGCCGCCGACCGATGTCGATGTGGCTGCTGCTCCCAAGCCCGCCGAGGCGAAGCAGGCTGCAATGAAGCCGATCAGCCACGCCACTTGTCGCAGCACTGACGGCTGCCACGTTGTCGCTGATGCGGCGGATTGGCGAGCGGCCGTCGCGATGCCGTTCAACATGCCGCCGAAGAGGAACTCGTGCAGCGGGTAGATCGTGTACCAATAGGCCAAGCCAGTCAGGCCAACTGGATCGAACACCGCCGTCTGCCGAATGCGCGAACCGCTCTTCGTGGGTTCGACTTCAAATTCGAGCCACGCTCGACCGGGAAGTTTCATCTCGGCGAGCAACCGCAGCCGTCGATTCGGTTCCAACGATTCGACGCGCCAGCAATCGACGGGGTCTCCGTTTTTGAGTTCCACCGGATCGCGTCGAGCGCGTCGCAAGCCGACTCCTCCAACGAGCAGATCCAGCCAACCGCGCAGCCACCACAGCCAGTTGCCGTAGTACCAGCCGGTCTGGCCACCGATCCGTTGAATCGGAGCGAACGCCGCTTCGACCGGGACGCCAACTTCAACTTCGCGCGAATCAACCAATCGCGTGCCGAATCGGATTCCGCCCCAACGCTTGGCTCGGCCCGAAGCGCTGAGTGCGTCGGACCAGCGTGTGGCCGCGAGATCATGATCTTCGTTGACGAGCGCTCGCGCGATCGCCTCACTGACGCCGCGCGGTCGAATCGCGAACACGTCGCTCGCGTGTGAGTTCGTCACGACCGTTGGATTGCGCAGGCTATCAACCAGCTTCCGGCCGACGCGGGCGTAAACCGGAGTCACCAGCCCCAGCCACAAGCTCGACAGACGCGGCGAGAGAAACGGGACCGGGATCATCCAGCGTTTCAACCCCCGCTGCCGAGCGTACTCACGCATGATGTCGCTGTACGACATTTGATCGGGACCGCCGATCTCGAAGATGTCGCTCGGCCCGTCGGGCAGATCCATTGCGGCCAGCAGGTAACTCAACAGATCCTCAATCGCGATCGGCTGCGACGGCGTCGAGACCCACTTCGGACAGAGCATCACCGGCAGCTTTTGAACGAGTGCTCGAATCAACTCGAACGACAGACTGCCGGAACCAATCACGATCGACGCACGGAACTCGATGACTTGAGCACCGGATTCGCGCAGGATGTGACCGACCTCTTGCCGGCTGCGCAGGTGCTTTGAGAGTTGCTGCTGCTCCTCACCCAAGCCGCCAAGATAGATGATCCGCCGCACTCCGTTTCGCTTCGCAGCCTCGGCAAAGTTGCGAGCGGCAATGCGATCTTCGCCCTCGAAATCCTTGCCGGTCCCCATCGAATGCACGAGGTAGAACGCTGTTTCGATGTTTTGCAACGCGGTCACTAACGACTCCGGCTGCAACACATCGCCAGCGACGACTTCGGTCGCGGGACCAACTCGCGGCTGCAAGAACTCCGGCCGCCGAGCCAAGCAACGCACGCGAAGGCCACGCTGTTCAAGCAGAGGAATCAGCCGACCGCCAACGTAGCCGGTGCCGCCGGTAACGAGAACTCGTGAATCAGTTGACATTGTTAAATCCTGAAACATCAATCAGCCGGAACTCGCTAGCCGGGATTATTCATGGCCCGAATGTAACCCGAAGCGCAAGCGAGAGCGTCGCAACGGTTCGTCAGCGCGATGGCTCGCCGCATATGGCGTTCGTGATCGAGTTTCAAAGTCTTGTTCCATTAGCGAAAGGAAGAGAGCACCATCCAAAGAACGAGCAGCGACCGCAGACTCCAAGTGGCCGTCCGCATCCAATTCGTCCTGACGAGCCGCTGATGCACTGCCGAATCGAAGCCCTGGGACAACGCGTCGTGACACGGAACTTGGACAAGTGCGGTCGATAGCCAGTTGACGGCCACCAGTGCCAGTCCGATCGAGAGCTGCCAACTCGAGACACCCAAAGGTCGCCACCAGAACAAGAGCAAGGCGGTCACCCCTTCCACAAGCATCGGCGGTGCGACGACCCAAGTGGTCAGGGTCGAGTGTCGCTGCTCATAGCCCCGAAAATCAGTGCTTCCCGTGCTGGCAAACAGCGGATAGTGGACGATCTGCACGAACCAAATGACCCCCGTCATGAACAGGGTGGCCGCGAAGTGCGACAGGAGCAACATCATCAACAAAGGTTCGTTCATGAGCGGCCTTCCAGCACGACCTCCGTCGCGCTTCCGTGAATCGTTGTGCGAACGTTAGCTTCGGTCCACTCTTCGGACTCGATCAAACGGCGCGTCGTCTCATGGCGGTAAGCGAACATGGCTTCAAGTTTGCGGCGAACCAACCATCCACCCAACCAGTGCCCGATCAGTCCCAGCGGAGTCTGATATTCGACTTCGTCGCGCAAGACCGTTCCACCCTGGCCATCGGTAAGGGCTATCAATCGAATTGACCCGATTGCAAAATGGCTTGATTTGCCGTATTATTTGCGATTAAACACACATCGGACAGCGACAGGCACACCTTGAGTGTAGCTAATCTGTGTAGCAAGTTTGCCCTATTCGGTGTTCTATTGGCAATCGGTAAAAAGGGAGCTTCGCATGGCAATCAACCCTTCTTCTGTGACGACGAAGGCACTCCTTCGCATTGAGAAACCGACAACGACAACTCCTGCCACTGGCGCGACGGCACAAGCTCATCGGTTCGTCGAAAAGACCGTCCAGAAAGCCAAACCGAACGTTGGGGATCGACCGAAAACGGTTGGACGACGATCGGGAGGACGCCGCAAGACTCGGCGACAGCAGCATGGATCGGCTTGGTACTGGAAGCAGACGGACTGTTGGTATTACACGCTACCGGGCACCAAGAAGCGGATGCCCCTCTTCGATGAAGAGGGATTGCGAATTCGAGGATTGGAAAACAAGCAAGCGGCTCGCCTCGCGATGGCTCGAGTCAGGTTAGCCGGCGACTGGAGTCTCGATGCGGCTCCGCCGGTACCGGCGGAAGAGTGGATTGTCGCCAAGGTCTGTTCCGAATACCTCCAATACTGTGAGCGTGGTGTGAAAAACGCCTCGCGCAGTCAGGGCCACCTGGAAGTCTCGAATTGGATCTTGAATGCACTTTGCAAATTCTGTGGAGCCTTGCCAGTCTCGCAATTGAAGAAGGGGCACGTCAGAACCTGGATGGAGGGCCGCACAACATGGAAATCGCTGGCCACGCATCGTTGTGCGATTGGGGTCATCCTGGCAGCCTTCAATTATGCCCAGGAGAATCACGATATTCTCAATCCATTGAAAGGACTCAAGAAGCCACCATCGCAGCCGCGTCTGCATTCGCTTTGCAAAGAGGACGAAGCGGCTATGTACGCCGCCACCGATGGACCATTTCGGGATTTCCTATTTGCGGCGCTCCATACAGGGCTGCGGCCGTATTGTGAACTCGCCAAGATGACAGCGGACGATGTTGAGGACGCGCCGCGTGGAATGATGTGGCGGGTGTACTCGTCCAAGACCAAGAAGACGCGTAAAATTCCGGTTCGTCCCGAAGTGGCCAAGCTGACTCACAAATTGATGGAAACTGCGCCGCGCGGCTCCGGCCAGGCGTTGTTCCGAAACCCCCAGGGAAACCCTTGGAAGAAGCCGACCGGGGTTCATCGTTTTTTGGCGATCAAGCGGAAGCTGGGATGGGACAAGGATGCCATCAAGAAGAAATACTCCAGCTATTCGTGTCGCCACACATTCGCTCATCGGATGCTTTCAGGTTACTGGAACAATGACGCGGGTTGCTCGATTGAGACCTTGGCGGAGTTGATCGGCGATACTCCGAAAGTGGCCTTCGACCATTACGGCAAGGAGTGGGGTCAGCATTATCAGGAACCGCTTTGGGCGGCGATCGGTGTCGCTCGTCCAGTCAAAAGTCGTGGAGCCCATCAATCCCGCTCGGCCCAGCGTCGTTGAGGCGCCCCGAAGCCCGTCTTTCTGCTTCACTCCTTAAACGCTTCTTCCCCACTCGACGGCGGCCTTCCCTGAACGCGGATTCGCTAATTCAAATTCGCTGACGCTAACGGATTGCAGGTGCGTCCGAAGCCGCGTGGTTTCCTGCGGCTTACGCCGAAGGCGTAAACCGCAAGCAACCTCATAGACCACATCTGGAATTCGTTAGAGTCAGCAAATTCGCGATTCAAGGTGGCGGCAGGCATGGCTCTTGCGAGTACGCTCAGACGACTCTCTCGTCCCACAGCATTGGTCATTGGCCCGTTTGTTTGCCCGTCACAGAGCCGACTTGATGTCTCCGAGGTCGGCGTTGAAATCGACCAGAACGTCGCCAGCGAATTGGAAGAACCAATCGGTGCCGTCGTCGCCGGTCAGCCGGTCTTTCGCGCTGGAGTCGTTCTTCACCGTTGTGTTATTGAGCTTGTTCGTACCGTTCAAGCCGCCGCCGTTGAGCAAGTTGGTTTGACGCGAGGCCAGATCTCCATCCCTGGTCCATTCGGCCATGATGGCCGACAACTTGGCGGGTGTGTTGATCGAGGCGGTGATCGTGCCGCCGATCAAAATGTCTCCACCGGAGCCACCGGACAGATTGTCGATGCCGGTGCCGCCGATCAGAAAATCTTGGCCGCCGCCGCCGATCAGAGAATCATTCTTTGAGCCGCCGAGCAGCACGTCGTTCCCGTCACCGCCGTCGAGCGTCACCGCTCCCAGCGTGAACCCGGAGGCGTCGAGCCGGTTGTTGCCGACTCCGCCCGTCAGTCCCACTTGTTCGATCGTGTTCGCAGTGATGACGTCAGTTCCAATACCCGTTAGCGCGGTGTTCGTGAGCTTGAAGTCCACATCACCGGATTCACGCAGCAGGTCGAGCGTTCCCGCGCCGCCGTCGAGGCTGTCGTTGCCGAGTCCTCCGGACAAGAAGTCGTTGCCACCGCCCGCTTTGATCGAATCACGGCCACTGCCACCCAGCAGAACGTCATTACCGTTTCCGCCGGTCAGCGTGTTGATGCCGCTGCCGTTGAACGCGGACGCATCAATCCTCGAAGCCAAATTGCCGGTGGTCAGCGACGCCGCTTCGATCAGATTGAGCGTGTCACTGCCATCGCCGCTCAGCGACACGTTCGTCAGGAGATAGTTGCTGCCGCCACTGGCGATCACGGTGTCCGAGCCATCGCCACCATCGAACTGGTCATCTCCAGCGTTGCCCGTGAGCTTGTCGTTGCCTGCTCCGCCCAACAGCGTGTCGTTCCCGCCGTTACCGATCAACGCATCGTTGGCAGAGCCACCATCCAAAGAATCCGCGAAAGCACCGCCTGTCAGCGCGTCGATCCCGTCACCGCCAGACAGCGTCACGGGTCCGCCAAAGCTCACGGCGTTGATCGTGTTGGCTGCGCCGCCGCCGCTGAGCATGGCTTGCTCGAACCCCGTCACCGACTCGGAGGCTGTGGCCGTAATCCCCGCGCCGACCAACGTCGTATTGGTCAGCGTGATCTTCGCAACGTTGGCCGTCTCAACCAGTCGATCGCCCGTCCCCGTGCCACCGACGAGCGTGTCGGTCCCCGCGCCGCCGCTGATCGTTTCCGAGAACGCATTCGAGCCGGTGAGCTTGTCGTTCCCGGCATTGCCATTGAGCACGATGCTGGTCAGAACCGAATACACGTCGCGCGACATACCGGTGAGATTGATCGTGTCGCCTCCCGATCCGCCGTTGATGGTCAGTGACCGCACGGTCGCCGGATTGACGTCCGGTTGGACCGCCGTCCCCAGCTTGACTTGCAGATGGCCGTTGGCGAGCACCGCGACCGTGACAATCGTGGTCCCCGTCGCCGAGTAATTCAGATCGACCTGTGCCACATCATCATTCAGAATCGTTCCGTTCGCGGCGGCCGCTGCCGAATCGACAATCGCCTCCGCCGACGGAGCCGACAGCGTGACCGTGAAGCTCTCATCGAATTCAACCGTGTTGTCGCCGCTGACATTGACGGTGATCGTGGCCGTACTCTCGCCGCTGCCGAAGTTCGCGGTGCCCGACGGCAAGGCACCGCCAAAGTCCGCCGCCGTTGCCGGGTTCGCGCCGCTGCCTGAGACGGCGTAGCTCACGCTCGCCGAGCCGCTCGTGTTACCGCTACGAGTCACCGTGAATGGGAACGCCGTGTTGCCGCTGTTCCCCTCCGACTTGTTCGGACTCGCTGCCGCAATCGACAGCGACGCATCGTTGGCGTTGGACACGACGAGGTCGAAGTTGTCGCTGGCGATTGCATCGCGGACGTCCGTCGCCGTGACCTTGACCGACAACATGCCGACATCCGCATCCAGCGGCGTGCCGGAGAACATGCGCGTCGCCACCGTGAACGTCAGCCAGCTTGGCAACGCGCTCCCGTCAGACCGCGTCGCCGAGTACGTCAGCGAGTCGCCCACATCCACATCCGCGAACGTGTTGGCGGCGAACTGGAACGTGAACGCCGAATCTTCTGTCGCGTTTTGATTGGGAATTACGTTCTCTACCGTCGGAGTGTCGTTGCTGTTGGCTACGACGAGATCGAATGTGTCGCTGATGCTGGCGGTGTTGCTGTCCGCGGCCGTGACCTTGATCGACAGCGTCCCGACGTCGGCGTTGAGCGGCGTGCCGGAAAACGTGCGTGTTGCCGCCGTGAACGTCAGCCAGCTTGGCAACGCACTGCCGTCGGACCTCGTGGAGGAGTACGTCAGCGAATCACCGGCATCGATGTCGTTGAACGTGTTTGCCGCGAACATCAAGCCGAAGGCCGAGTCTTCCGCGGCATTCTGATCAGCGATCATGTTCGAGACTGTCGGTGCCTCGTTGACGTTGGTGACGCTCACGCTGAGGTCTTGCGGCGTCGTACCACCCTGTCCGTTGTCGGCCGTAACTGTGACAAAGTACGTGTTTGAGTTCGCCGCAGAGCCCGGTGCCTCAAAGTTTGGTGCGGCCTTGAACCGCAAATTGCCCGTGAAGATCTCGAACTTGGTGGAGTCAACTCCACCAGTAATCGAGAACATGACCGAATCCAGGTCCGCGTCTGTGGCGGCGAGCGTCACGACGGTGGCCGTGTTCTCGGCAACCGAGGGGGACGCTGATGACGTGAAGACCGGAGCAGCGTTCATCGCCTGCTGGATCTTCAGCGTCGCGGCCCCTTGACTGAATACTGCGAACGTGTCAGAGCCGAAGGTTTCATCTGTCCCCTGCGTCCAGCCGGAGCCTTGATTGACGGTGTCGCCAACGTCTCGGCGGACAATCAGCGTGTTGCTGGTCGATGAGAGATTGAGGACTTCCAGCCGATTGAGAGTCAGCGTGTTGATGCCGCTGCCGGTGATGTCGATGACCTCAATGTCTGTCAGACGATTGTCGGCAATCGCCGTCAGATCGAGCGTGAGGCCGCTGCCGTCCAGCCGCAGCGTGTCCGAGCCGCTGCCACCAGCGATCCTCTGAAATCTGAAATCAGAGATTTGAAATCTGTCATCCCCTTCGCCGCCGTAGAGCACATCGGCCCCGCCGTCACTCACCAGAACGTCGGCTCCCTGCTGACCGATCAGCACGTCTCTCGCGTCGGCACCCTGAGTGGCGGTCAGCATGTTGGCTCCGCTTGTCCCGACCTGCGTCTCCAATCCGCCGGTGAAGTTCCCCCCGAACACCACATAGCTCTCGCCCGCGTTGCTGTCCCCGTTCGGATCGCTGTAGGGAGCCCCAATCAGGAGGTCATCGAAGCCGTCACCGTTCACGTCTCCCGCGCTCGACACCGAACGGCCGGAGTTGTCGAACGGGTCAATGCCGTCGAGTCGAAAGCCGGTCGTGCCATTGAGCGCCGCGAGATCCAGCGCCGACCCGAAACCGCTCGACTTCCCGAACACGACATAGCTCTCGCCCGCGAAGCTGTCCCCGTTCGGATCGCCTCCAAAGGCCCCGATGAGCAGGTCGTCGAAGCCGTCGCTGTTCACGTCCCCTGCGCTCGACACCCGACGGCCGGAGAAGTCGCCTGCGTCAATGCCGTCGAGTCGGAAGCCGGTCGTGCCGTCCAACGTGGACAGGTCCAGAGCCGCCGCGAAACCGCTCGACTTCCCGAACACCACATAGCTCTCGCCCGCGCCGCTGTCGCCGTTTGGATCGCCTTCATAAGCCCCAATGAGCAGGTCGTCGAAGCCGTCGCCGTTCACGTCCCCCGCGCTCGACACCGAACAGCCGGAGTAGTCGAACGCGTCAATGCCGTCGAGTCGGAAACCGTTCGTGCCATTGAGCGCCGCGAGATCCAGCGCCGACCCGAACCCGCTCGACTTCCCGAATACCACATAGCTCTCGCCCGCGTTGCTGTCCCCGTTCGGATCGCCTCCCCGAGCCCCGATGATCAGGTCGTCGAAGCCATCGCCGTTCACGTCACCCGCGCTCGACACCGAACCGCCGGCGAGGTCGTACCCGTCAATGCCATCGAGGCGGAAACCGTCCGTGCCGTTCAGCGAGGAGAGGAGCAGCGCTGAGAGGAACCCGCTCGACTTCCCGAACACCACATAGCTCTCCCCCGTCGAGAAGCCGCCGTAGGGACCGGCTCGCATGGCCCCGATGATCAGGTCGTCGAAGCCATCGCCGTTCACATCCCCCGCGCTCGACACCGAAAACCCGGACTCGTCGTTGTTGTCAATGCCCTCAAGTTCGAAGCCATTACTGCCATTCAAAGTGGATAGGTCCAGAGTTGCGGCGAACCCGCTCGACTTCCCAAACACCACATAGCTCTCGCCCGCATAGAATTCTCCGTTGGGTGCGGCACGAAAGGCACCGATGAGCAGGTCGTCGAATCCGTCGCCGTTCACGTCCCCCGCGCTGGACGCCGAACGCCCTAAGAAGTCGCCCGCGACAAGGCCTTCGATCCGGAAGCCGTTCGTGCCGTCCAGCGCGGACAGCTCCAGCGCTGAGGTGAACCCGCTCGACTTCCCGAACACCACATAGCTCGCCCCCGCCCTGAACTTGCCGTTTGGACTGGAGTAAGGTGCCCCGATCAGCAGGTCTTCGAAGCCGTCGCCGTTGACATCCCCTGCGCTCGACACCGAAGCGCCGGACAAGTCGCCCGCATCAATGCCGTCGAGGCGGAAGCCATTCGTGCCGTTGAGCGTGTTCAAGGTCGACGAAGACGGAACGGCCAGCACGAGGCGGGCTTCCAACCGTTCGGCCTGTTGCCGCCGTGGCGTGGTTCGCCTCCGGCTCGCTCGAACTCGGTTCCGCAAACCAGACAGCCAGTTGAAACTCAGCATGAATGTTGGTCCTTGGAAATTCGTCGCCACAGGCGGCTCGCCTGTGGTGATTTGTCACGAAACAGGAACAGAGGTCAGAGGTAACTCATCACCGACAGACAGCACTCGACGAATTTCGTCGGTGCGGAAACCAACTGCCGAGGGGCGAACAACTCCCGGAAGAATGATGACATCGTACAACTCGGTGACGACCCCTTCCAAGCGAACCCAATGAGCAATGTCCCCGGTGTTCAAATTCACGACACAGACGCCGCAGCGAGCAGTCGCGCCTCGTTTCGAAAGCTCTGCATCGAGCGGCAAACCTGAGAATGTTCGATTCTCGCGACACTGCGACATGCCGATGACCGCGTAGTCACCGACGAACGACAACCCGCGCATGTAGCCCGCACAAAATGCGACTCGCTCAAACGCGCCGCTGGCCATATCCACGAAGCCAAAATAACCAGTGCCAGAATCCAGCACCCATAACTTGCCCCGATACAGCCGTGGCGAATGCGGCATCGAAAACCCGCTCGAGACCACTTCGCCGGTGGGGACATCCAGCACCAAGCCGCCGCCGGAACGATGCTCACGCCAACCGTCGGCCACGTCACTGTGGCCGACACATGTCACATACTTCGGCCGGCCCGTGTTGTTGATCGCGTTGCCAGGGTGGTCGGCTGCGTTGGAAGAGGATTCCATTGCCACGCCGTTCAGATGGCAGCGATCCTCGGCCGCCAACCTGCTCAAGAACGGAGGCTTCCAGCGCGGCACGAAGCTGCTTGTCTCACTGGTCGTTGCCAAGCAGCCGAATAACGTGTTGACGAACAAGACTTTGCCCGACTCATCAACGGCGACGTCGTGAATGTCCAGATCGCCAGTCGTGTATCCCACCTGCGGCACGAAGACGCGATCAAATCCGTTTGATGTCTGCCCGGTCGCCAGCACATTTTCGAATCGCCAAAGCTGATACAGCGACGACATCCACAACGTCTGTCCGTCACCCCACAGCCCCAAGCAGCGAGCAAACGTCCGCTCAAACACCGAAAGCCGGCCATCCCCTTGTAAGCCGAGCAAAAACAACTTGCCCGCTTGGTAGGTCGTGAACGACAAACTGACCCGCTGCTCCGCCAGCCATGACGAAAACTGCCGAGAAGATGTCAGTTCGAATTTTGGTTCTGCGTTCATGTTGCTAAGTGCATTTGGCTGTTGATTCATTTTTTGGATCAAATATCAGCACTGCGGGACCGCCGCCGTCGCAGACAACCGCTGGTTCGTCGAACAGAGTGGTGGACATCGCTGAACTGCGAGAATCAGGAATCGCTTCGATTACCCGACATTTCCCAGATGGGGTGAGCCTGGAACCAATCCAGACTCGCAATGCTTGCCATTTGACAACGCCCCATTCCCCAAGTCGAGCGGTGTGCGGACTGTTTGACATTTTTTCGGTCTCCCATCCCGGCATGGCCCCATCCGCGCGCCGAGAAAGGGGATCTCCGGAGCATTTTCCAGAGGCAAACGTGGGGTCTGCGCAGACCTTCTCCGTCGGGAACCTCGTTTTTCACCACTTGAACATCCTAAGAGTCACGCCCCATCCATGATCATTGGCGGCGGGATCGTCAGCCGCGTAATGCGGTCGAGGATCGCGGCGAACAAGTTTCGCGTCACCGCCACCTCGGCCAGTTGAAACGTCACATACTTCGCGTGCCGCGTGACCTTGGCCCCGATTTTAATCAGCTTCTCCCGCAGAGTGGTCAGCGACCAGTGCCGTACCGGCTTCGACAAGGCCAGTCGCCGCAGAATGTTGCCGAGGTTGTAGGCCAAGGCGAACAACTGCAAGCGAGCTTGGTTGTCCCGGAATGTGCGGCAAGAGAGCTTCGTCCACTTCACCGCGTGCTTGCCCTCTTTGATCCACTGCTCGGCGGTGCCGCGTCCGTTGTAGAACTTGACCACATTCTTGGACCGCAGGGAGAGATTGGTGACGATGAATCCCACACGCGGGAACAACTCGCCCCGATGCCACTCGACCTTGGCCACCACGCGCCGCGATTGCTCCCACGATTTCGCCTGGTACTGAAAGCTGTGATAAAACACCTGAGGCTGGTGCGGAGGTCGGCCGACCGGACGGGTGAGTAAATGCTCGATGTCCCGTTCCAGCACGGCGTTGGCTTTCAGGCGGATCGCGTACCAAAACTTCTCCGCTTCCAGGAAGCCGTACAACTCGGGGATGGCAAACGCGGCGTCGCCGCGAAAGTATTTCGGGAGACTCAAGTGGCGATACCGCTCGATCACCGGCAACAGCACCCGTCGCCAGTACTTGGCACTGGCTTTGTTACCGCGCCGTAGCAGGACGCTTTCCAAATCGCCGAACTGATTGAAGAGGAACAGCGGATAGTAGCACAGGCACTCGAAGTGCCCGTTGTAAGCCGTGCCCTGTTGCCGACCGTAGGTCTCGCTGACCGAGCTGTCCATGTCGAGAATCAGTTGGCGGAGCGGCTTCCGCTGGTGAACCGTGTCGATCCAGCGACCGGAGAGCTTCATCAACGCCGTGAGGTTGCTCTTGGTGCTGAGCGTCTCCGTCTCGAAGCGGCCGACCTCGCTGGCGGAAGC
>CAMAWN010000181.1 GCA_945861865.1 Candidatus Kuenenia stuttgartensis
TCTTTGGCGTAGCCTTCGTACTTGAACATTTGCAGGACGACTTCGTACTGGCCGGGAGTCGTGTCGGCGTGTTCGTAGCTGTTGTTCGCGCGAGCCGGCACGGTCGCGACGACTTGGCCGTTGCGGCGAATCTCCCACAGCAACTGCGAACCCCAATCGTTCGCCATGTCGCTCCGCATCAGCTTCCGCCCTTCCAAGCGAATCTCCGCCTGCGGCGTCCCTTCAAATTGCTGTTCCATGTTGGCCTCCGGAAAAGTGGCGAGTCATTCGTGGCAAGGGGCGAGTTCGACGGGCGACAACATATCAAAGCGGACTGGTGCGACCAAGCGAGAAACTTGTCCGATCGCTCCGTGACAGGCCCGTCGATCGCGGTTTCCGACGGAATGTGCCAATGATGCCGATCGTCGCGATTTCGATTTCCTTACGCCCGGCTTTCCTGTCACGGAGCGACAGGGCTACATTCATCGCATGTCACTCCTCCGCCCCAACATCGACCGCATGGATGGCTACGTCCCCGGCGAGCAACCGCAGGATTCCGGCTGGACGAAGCTCAACACCAACGAGAACCCGTACCCGCCGTCGCCGCGAGTCGCCGAGGCGATCACGCGTGCGGCGAGCGGGCGGTTGAATGTGTATCCCGACCCGCTCGGCACGCAGGTCCGTCAACAGGTCGCGGAGTTGTTCGATGTTGAGCCGGACTGGGTCATCCCCGCCAACGGCAGCGACGAGAACCTGACGATCATCACCCGCACGTTCTGCGACGCGACCGACGTCATCGCGTATCCGTATCCGAGCTACATCCTCTACGAATCGCTGGCCGACATTCAGGGAGCCAAGCACGAACGGATTCTGCTGAACCCCGATTGGTCGTGGAATTGGAACGTCACCACGCCGATCCTCGAACGCGCGAAGCTGGTCTTCGTGCCGAACCCCAACTCGCCCTCCGGCAATCGCTGGTCCAATGAGGACGTTGTGCGACTGGTCCCGCCGCGCGGAGTGCTGGTGCTCGACGGAGCCTACGCCGACTTCGCCGACGTCCGCTCGAAAGCCGAGTTGCTGCGGCATGCCGATGTCGGCCGACGGATCATCGTCACGCGGACGCTCAGCAAGAGCTACAGCCTCGCGGGCATCCGTTCCGGATTCGCGATCGCGCATCCCGACCTGATCAGCGCGATGCGCAAGGTCAAAGACAGCTACAACTGCGACAGCCTGACCCTCGCCGGCACGCTCGCGGCATTGCAGGATCAAGACGGGATGCTCGCCAACGTCGCCCGCATTCAAACGACTCGCGCGCGGCTGGCAGAATCGCTGCAACAGCTTGGCTTCGACGTCGTCCCCAGCCAAGCCAATTTCGTCTGGGCCACACGATCGACCGGCGGACATCGTGAAATTTACGAGAGCCTGAAGGCTCAAAAGATACTCGTCCGTTACATGCGGTTTCCAGACGTGCCGTTCGCTCCCAATAATCTGCTCGACGGCCTGCGAATCACCGTCGGTATGGATGTCGAGATCGATCGACTCTTGGAAGTCTTGAAGACGTTGGTCTAAGCTGAACTTCGATATCGCCTGTTCGACTTTGTGTTGCAATCTGATTGTCACCACAGAGGACACGGAGAAATCACAACTGCGGAGTTCATTCAATGCGAGCGGCAATTCAGCGACTTCTGACACTCGCAATCGTCGCCTTGCCGCATTTCGTTCAGGCCGACGAACCGCAGGCCGTCGAGTTCTTCGAAAAGCGCATCCGCCCGTTGCTCGTGGCGCGTTGCTTCGATTGTCACGGCGCGGACCAGGCCGAAAGCGAGCTGCGGCTTGATTCGCGAGCGGACATGCTGGAGGGGGGCTCGCGCGGAGCGGCGATCGTTCCGGGCGATCCGGACAAGAGCTTGCTGATTCGAGCAGTCAATCACGCCGACACGCTGGCGATGCCGCCGAAAGAAAAGCTGTCCCAACGCGACATCAACGACTTGACCGCGTGGGTCAAAGCAGGCGCGGTCTGGCCCGAAGGTGACAAGCCGAAGACCACGACAAAGAAGCCGGTCGTGAAGTCCGATGCCAAACCGATGCAGTTCACGGACGAGCAAAAGAACTTCTGGGCCTTTCAGCCGATGAGCAATCCTCGGCCGCCGACCGTGAAGCTCGAACGCTGGGTGCAGTCGCCGATTGATCGATTCATTTTGAGCGAACTCGAATCGCGCGGTTTGCAGCCGACCGAGATCGCCGACAAGCGGACGCTGATTCGGCGATCGACGTTTGATTTGATCGGCATTCCGCCGACGCCCGAAGAAGTCGCAGAGTTTCTGGCGGACAACGAACCGGATGCGTTCGCTCGCGTGATCGACAGGCTGGTCGCGTCGCCTCGTTATGGCGAGCGGTGGGGACGGCATTGGTTGGACGTCGCGCGGTACGGCGACTCGAACGGACTGGACGAGAACCTCGCGCAGGCGAATGCGTTCCGGTATCGCGACTGGGTGATCTCCGCATTCAACCGCGACTTGCCGTTCGACGAGTTCGTGCGCGAGCAAATCGCGGGTGATCTCTTGCCGCCCGACGGTGACCCGAACGATCCGGTCATCGCCGCGCAACAATCGGATCGGCTGACGGCGACCGGGTTCCTGGTGATCGGCGCGAAGATGCTCGCGGAAGACGACCCGCTCAAAATGCAGATGGATATTGTTGACGAGCAGGTCGACACGATCGGCAAGGCGTTCATGGGGCTGACGCTGGGATGTGCTCGCTGCCACGACCACAAGTTCGACCCGCTGCCGATGGCCGATTACTACTCGCTGGCCGGCATCTTCAAAAGCACGAAGTCGATGCTCAATTTCAACGTCGTGGCGAGTTGGAGTGAACGACCGCTCGGATCGCCCGCCGCGTTGCAGCAACACGCCGAACAAAAACAACGCATCGCCGCCAAACAGAACGAACTCAATCAGCTTGTCGCAAAGGCGAACGAACAATTGCTGGACGAGGCTCGTTCACGCGTGGTCGATTACATCCAGGCCGCTGCACGCGAGATTTACCTGGAGAAGACCTCGCGCTCGTTCGGTGCCGAGTTCGACAAGCGATCCGACAAGACCGCTCCGCCGCCCGATGGTGTGCAGGTCATCGAAGCCGAAAATTATCAGCGTGGCAACGCGATCAAGCTGAGCACCGGCTACGGCGAGGGAATCGGCGTGATCCTCAGCAACGGCAACGGCAAATGGGCCGCCGAGTACGACGTGACCGTTCCCGCCGCCGGGCTGTATCAGATCGAGATTCGTTACGCCGCTGCCGGATCGCGGCCAACGCAGCTTTCGCTCAACGGCCAAGTCATCAAACCGGAAGCCCTCAAGGAAGTCACCGGCAGTTGGAACCCGGACACTCAACGCTGGCACATCGAGGGCAGCTACGAATTCAAAGCCGGCGTCAACGTCATCCGCCTGTACCGCCAGCCGCCGCTGCCGCACATCGACAAGCTGCTGATCGCGCGAGTCCAAGTGCCCGCCGTGCCTTCCGCCGGTTCGCCGATTGGCGAATCGGCCACCGATCTGCGACCCGCATTCGTTTCGCAATGGCGACGGTTTTTGGAAAAGTCGATCGACGAGGCGAACACTCCGTTCGCGGAATGGCGCAGACTGCTGATGTCACTGGATGGCATGAATGCGACTCAGCGAATCGAAGCCGCACAGCCGTTGTTGCCGCTGGCCGACAAGATCGGCGCGGAGTTGTCCGCGGTACTCGCCGCTTGGAAAGAATGGAAAGCCACCGAAGCTGGCAAGGCCGCGACTGAACTGCCGGATGCTCGGCAAGAGACGCTGCGAAAGTTGCTGTTCAACACAACCGATGGCTCGCCGTTCGCCGTGCCGAAGAATGTCGAGGAGTATTTCGCCGCCGAAACGAAGTCCGCGTTGCAGTCGCGACGCGACGAAGTCAAACAACTCGAAGTCGCACTGCCGAAGTTGCCCGAAACGATGGCCGTCAGCGAAGGAACCGTCGAAGACCTGCCACTCCACCTCCGCGGTAACCACACAACGCTGGGCAAGGAACGTCTCCCGCGCCGCTTTCCGCGCATCGTGGCTGGCGATCAACAAACTCCGGTCGCCGCCGACCGTAGCGGTCGTTTGGAATTCGCTCGCTGGCTGACCGAGCCGACTCATCCGCTGACCGCTCGTGTGGGAGTCAATCGCATTTGGCAGGGACACTTCGGCGAAGGACTGGTTCGCACACCCGACAACTTCGGTTTGCTCGGTGACAAGCCGACGCACCCGGCGCTGCTCGATTGGCTCAGCCGCCAGCTCATCGGCACTGGCTGGAGGATGAAGTCGCTGCACCGTGAGATCATGCTTTCGTCAGCGTATCAAATGCAGACGACGTTCAACGAAGCCGCGTTCCTCGCTGATCCCGACAACCGCTTGTGGTGGCGACGCAATCGCCGCCGCTTGGAAGTCGAAGCGATCCGCGACTCACTGCTGGCAGTGAGCGGCCGCTTGGAGAATGCGATGGGCGGGACGCTGCTGCCGACACCGAATCGCGGCTACGTCACCAGCACGGCGAACAACTATCCGCAGATTTACAATGTGAATCGCCGCTCGGTGTATCTGCCGGTGATTCGCAGCGCGCTCTACGAGCTGTATCAAGTCTTCGACTTCGCCGAACCGAGCGTGCTCAACGGCAAACGGGACTCGACCACACTGGCGACGCAGGCATTGTTCATGCTCAACAGCCCGTTGGTCGCCGACCAGTCGCGTGAGTTGACTCAACAACTTCTCGCACAGCCGAACCTCGACGACGCGGCTCGCGTGCGTCAAGCGTTTCTGACGTGCTACCAGCGTGAGCCGCTCCCGTCCGAGACAAGCCGCAGCCTGGACTTCCTCAACCGACTCGAAGCCGCGCAGCCCGAAGCCGCCCCGGCTGAACGACGCTCCGCCGCGTGGCGCGGCTTCTGCCGCACGCTGCTGGCCGCGAACGAGTTCCTCTTCGTTGAATAGTCTCTAGGCAACTGGCATTAGCGTTCACTCAATAGGGTTCCAGAAGATTGGAATACCGAAAAACGTCGTCAGAGAAATTGATCTCGAACTCTCCTCGGTAGCCCGGTTCAAAGTAGCTGTCCAAAACAAGTCGGTGTCGCTTGCCGTCGTGTTCGGTGAATTCGACTTCGACGTGTGATTCTCCCGTCGGATGGACCTTGATGCGACGCACTTGGCCGGGAAGTATGTCTCCGAGCCTCACAGACTCACCGGTGACGTGAATCACGACGTCGTTTAGTGTGGACGTTTCTTGGTTGGTCACGACGACAAAAATCCCGGATCGCCAGGAAACAATCGTGAAACCAGTCGCCAAAACGGCAAGGACGACAGCGACCAGAGACAAGATCACAAACAATCGCCGGCCAAATTCGGACGTCGATGGTTCGGTCGTGTCGGCAGTTGTGATTGCTTCGTTCACTCGTCGGTCACGCAACCTTCCGACGCGTTCTTCACGTTCTTGATGTACTTGTAGAGCGTCCCGCGAGTGTGCTTGAGCGGTGGGGCCTTCCAAGCGGCTTTGCGTTTGGCGAGTTCATCGGCGGAGACGTCCATGTCGATGGCTCGTTTGTTGGCGTCGATGGTGATCTTGTCGCCGGTTTGGACGAACGCGATGGGGCCGCCCTCTTGAGCTTCCGGCGTGATGTGGCCGACGAGGAAGCCGTGGCTGCCGCCGCTGAAGCGGCCGTCGGTCATCAGGGCCACGTCTTTGCCGAGGCCGGCTCCCATGATGGCCGAGGTCGGCGTCAGCATCTCCGGCATTCCGGGTCCGCCTTTCGGACCTTCGTAACGGATGATGATGACGTCACCCTTCTTGATCTTGCCCTGTTCGAGCGCGTGCAGCATCGCGACTTCGCCGTCGAAGACGTTGGCGGTGCCGGAGAAGACGAGACCTTCCTTGCCGGTGATTTTGGCGACGGCACCTTCGGGGGCGAGGTTGCCGCGCAGGATTTGAATGTGGCCGCTCGACTTGATTGGGTTTTCGAGCGGCTGAATGATCGGCTGGCCCGGCGTGAGTCCCGGAAGCGGCGCGAGGTTCTCGGCGAGCGTCTTGCCGGTGCAGGTCAGGCAGCTTCCGTCGAGCAGACCTTTCTCCAGCAGATACTTCATCAGCGCGGGAGTGCCGCCGATCTGTTGCAGGTCGGCCATGACCCACTTGCCGCTCGGCTTGAGGTCGGCGATGAACGGGATGCGGTCAGAGGTCTTCTGGAAATCGTCGATCGTCAATTCAAGGCCGGCTGCTCGCGCGATCGCAATGAAGTGCAGCACCGCGTTCGTCGAACCGCCGGTCGCCATGATCACGACCATCGCGTTTTCGATGGACTTGCGAGTGATGATGTCACGCGGCTTGATGTCCTTTTCGAGCAACAGTCGAATCGCCGCGCCGGCTCGGAAGCATTCGTCGTGCTTCAGCGGGTCTTCGGCCGGGATCGACGAGCTGTACGGCAGCGACATGCCCATCGCTTCAATCGCCGAGGCCATCGTGTTCGCCGTGTACATGCCGCCGCACGCACCGGCTCCGGGGATGCTGCAACGGACGATGGCTTGCCGTTCCTCGTCCTTCATGCGGCCAGCGATGTACTCGCCGTAGGCTTGGAACGCGCTGACGATGTCCAGCTTCTTGTCTTGATAGCAGCCCGGCTTGATCGTGCCGCCGTAGACCATCAGCGACGGTCGGTTCAGCCGAGCCATCGCCATGATGCAGCCGGGCATGTTCTTGTCGCAGCCGGGCAGCGAGATGTTCGCGTCGTACCATTGCCCGCCCATGACGGTCTCAATGCTGTCGGCGATCAGGTCGCGCGACTGCAACGAGTAGGACATTCCCTCGGTCCCCATCGAGATGCCGTCGCTGACGCCGACCGTGTTGAACCGCATCCCGACCAGTCCAGCCGCTTGCACCCCTTCCTTCACCTTCGCGGCAAGGTCATTGAGGTGCATGTTGCAGGTGTTCCCCTCCCACCACACCGACGAAATCCCGACTTGGGCCTTGTTCATATCATCGGGAGTCAGGCCGGTGCCGTAGAGCATCGCCTGCGAGGCACCTTGCGAACGGGGTTGCGTGATGCGGGAACTGTACTTGTTGAGCTGTGTCATGGTTCTCTTTGGAGTGCGGTGTGTCAGCACCGCTTTGTTTTTGGATTGGTTGAAGGAGTTTGAGTTTTCAGACGCGAGCCAGATCGACAATCAACATTTTTTGCGAACGATCCAAAGCGGTGCTGCCACACCGCACTCCAAAACAGTTTGGCGTCGTCACCGGATGACTGCCAGCGAGTGGCCGGTCCCGCAGTGTGTCGCAGGCACGATCACGGAGCCTTCACCGTGAGCAGCACCGTCGTTTCGGAAATGACGGGGTAACCGTTTCTCAGCGTGGCGGCTCGCACGACGAGCGATTGTTCGCCGACAAGCTTGGCGTCGTTGGCGACTCGGACGATCAACGTCGTTTCTTTTTGGCCGGCAGACAATTGAATCGGCTCGGCAGTCAGCAGGTTGGTTTGAGTTTCATCGGGCATCACGGTGATGCGGATCGACTCGCGCAGTTCCGAGGCGAGCGACAAGGCGAGCGGGATGCGGACTTCGGTGCCGAGCGTCACGGCCGGTTCACTGGCGGAGTGGCTGAGCTTCATCAACGCTCCTTCGGGGAGGATGCCGACTCGGAGTTCTTGCTTTTGCAGCAGCGTGCGGACGTGACCTTTCGGGTCGGCGACCTTCACGGCTCCGTTGACGATCATGCGGCTGGTCTTCGTGGTCTCCATCCATTCGGGGACGAAGATCGGGTACTCGACCCGCTTCGCCTCGGCGGGGACAACGAACTCGTCACTGGTGAGTCCTTGCCGATGACGCTGCTGCTTCGCGGTCATCTCCAGCGTGATCGGGCCGGCAAATCCTTCGAGCCGCTCGATGTTGAACGGGAACAGGTGCGTACTGCCGCGATGGACTTTGCTGACATCATCGAGTCCTTCCGGCGTGAGTTTGATACGCGGCTTCATGGTCGTCGCGAGCAACACCGTACCGGCTTTGCGCGGCGACGGCTGGCCGTTGAGCGTCGGCGTGGCGGTGATCGTGCATAGGCTGGCGGTCGTGGCGGCGTCGGCCGCGCAGGTCAAGTCGATCACGAGGTCGTTGATCTTTTCGGGGATCGCCAAGTCGGCGGGCACGGTCACGCCGGCGGGAAGGCCTTCAATCTTCAGCGGGATCGGCCCCGCGAAACCTCCGTCGCGAACGACTTTGATCGCCAACTTTGCGGGCGTGCCGATGACGATGGGAAGTTGTGTCGGGAATGTGATCGTGATGTCTTCGCGCGGCGGTTCGATGCTCAGCCGATAATTCGCCGTGCGCGAGCCGCTCTTGCCGGAACGATCGGAGACGACCACTCGGTACGCTCCATCGGCCGGCACCGCGAGCGACAGTGACGCATCGGTCGTCCCTTTTTCATCGTCGTTGGTCGCGACCTGCTTGCCATCGGGGCCGAGCACTTGCAGTTCGAGATCCAGCGGCGAACCAATCGCGCGGGCGACGGCGTTCAGTTCCCACTTCTCCCCCTTCTTGAGTTCGAGCGTGAACGCGTCGGAGCCGAATCGCGTTTCGAGGAACCCCGTGATCGCGACCGGCGCGTTCAGCGGCGTCGGTGCGCCGGCGGCTTCCACTTGCTCGGCCACATCGGAAATAAGCAGCGTGCGCGGCTTCGTGTTGCCGAATGGCGTCTCCAGCGAGTACGCGAACGAGACGACTCCCGCCGTCGCCGGAAACGCGACGTCGCGCGTGACCGATTCCAGTTGCGGCCCGCCCGTCGCGACGCCGATGCCGACGAACTCGACCTTGCGAGTTTCGCCGCGCTTGCCGGCGGCCGGATACGCCGCGACGACCTGTGGCTCGGCGGTCAGCGTCAATCGATAGACGTAGGACCGATCCCCTGCGAAGTCGAGATCGTGCAGGCTCAGTTCGTACTTCGCATCCGCCTGAGCAACGAACGTCGTCACGATGTCGCGACCTTCCGAGTCGGCGACGTCCAGCAGCAGCACGCCGCTGGCATCACGCACTTGCAACATGCCATGCAGCATCGAGCCGAACGGCCGCGCGAGCAGTTCGATCGTCACCGGACCGGCCTTCGGCACGCTGAACTGATAGCGGTCGATCTCTTCAATGCGACGAATCTGCCCCGACACAGTCACAGGCAACGCGGGGAGCGGCTGAGCGGTCTTGCGTTTCGCATCCTCAATCACTTCTGGCACGTTACTGACATGAAATGTTCCGAGCGGCGAGGCACCATTCGCATTGGCAACTTGCCACTTCACCAACCCTGGCGGGACATCAGCAGGGATCGTCAACTTGGCTTTGAACTCGCGTGCCAGCGGCCACGCAAATCCGCGAGCCTTGTAGCCGAACCAATACGGCGGCTCCGAAATCAACACCGGCGATAGCTGACCGACGATCTCCAACTTGATGCGCGGGTCATGCACGAAGAACTGCATGTCCGGCGTCCAGTCGTATCCGCCGAGCACCACATCAACAGTCGTCCCGGCTCGGCCACCGGCGGGGTAGACGTAACCGATCTCCGGGACGAGTTGAGCCTTCGCGGTCGTCGCCAGCGAACCAGCAACTCCGAGTGCGATCACGACAATCAAACTGAGACGGTACATCGAGTGTCCCTCGCGGACGGAATCGGAATGTGGACTGCCAAACGCCAACACACTAACCCGAAGAGTCCGCGAGGGCGAGCGCTCTGTCGGCTAGATTCATCGTGAAGTCGCCAGGAACATTCGCCCTCGCTGACGCTTCGGGTTAGTCTGCGGCGGCATAACGTGCGTTTGGTATCCCTTCGTAACAACCAACCGCGATCCGTTCGTGACCCTTTGCCGGGAGCGTGTCCGATGACAGACCGAAGCTCGGAGAACTCGTTGGACGCCTGCCCGCTTGCGTGGCCGGAGCAGCGGCGGAATCTCGTCCTCTTCGCGTCCTGCACGGGGATGCAATACCTCGCGGCTCCGGTGTTGTATGTCGGTATCACGCAGGCGTCGTTATGCGATCGGCTGGGAGCGGATGCTCGGACGGCAAACCTGCCGGGGACGCTGTTCTTCGCGATGACTGCGATCCCGGCGATCATCGCGTGGCTGTCTCCGCGAGTTGCTTCGCTGAAACGAAACCTGATGCTGTGCTACGCGACGTCGGCCTGCATGCTGGCGACGCTGGCTGTGACGTTGCTGTTGCCTTTGCCGAATTCGGTGAAGCTGGCAATGGTCATTCTTCAAGGTGGCGTTTCGGGAGCGGTGATGCCGGCGGCGATTGCGCTGTTGTGGGAAGCGATCGGGCGCGGATCGGATGAATCTCGGAGAGGACTCGCATTGAGCCTCGCGTTCGGGGCCGGGCCGATCTTGGCGGTGCTCGGATCGTTCGCTCAGACGGCACTGTTGGGGGGCGATTTGTTTGGGTTGAAGTTTTCCGGCGTGGCGTATCCGTGGAACTTCGTCGTGCTCTTCGGTGCAGGTGCCCCGGTGATGACAGCGGCGGCCTGCTTGTCGCGGTTCTTAGTGGTTCCGCCCGTGGAACGTGAACCGGATCGCGAGCCGATTTCCGCCGTGGCCGATCTGCTAATCGGTGTGCCGCTGATGTTCGTCTCGGTCGCGTTGCTGCACGCGGCGTCGGTCCAATCGAACGAGCAATTTCGCTGGGCCGGTTATCTCGCGGCGAGCGGTGCGGCCGTCGCTTTGGTCTATCACTTCCGCTCGTTGTTGCGGCAGCGAGTCCTCTTCCTGGCGACGATGGTCACGATCCTCGTGTACGCGGGGAACATGATTCCGTCGAACATGAATCTGTATTCGCCCGAAGTGCTGGGGGACTCGCCTGAGAAATACGCCGGGCTGCAAAACATGCTGCGGTTCGGATTCAAAGTCGTGGCCGGAGCCTTGCTGGGCTGGGTGCTGACCCGCACGAATCCGCGCACGGGAATCCTGGCGACCTCGACGATCTTTCTGCTCGCACAGGTCTGGGCGCTGCTGGTCACGGGACCGTGGTACTTGGTCGCCTTCGGAATCTTCGGTGCGGGAGAACTGATCGGCGTGTACTCGCCGAACTACATCTGCTCGGCATCACGCACGAACGACCTGCGGAGAAACATGGCGTTCGCCACGATGCTGATGGTCCCAGCCGCTCCCGCCGGCTACTTGTACGGCGCGATCGTCGATTTCGTCAGTCAGCACAAGCTGACGGCGCTGGGCATGACTCCCGTCGCGCTGGGCTATCGGCTCAGCTTTCTGGTGTGCGGCCTATTCATCCTCAGTGGCATTGTGGTGGCAGTGACGCTGCTCCCGAAACAACCTCGCGCGCCGGCCGATTGACGTATCCGCGCGACTTGCCCCCAAGCGAGCCAACCGGCAGTCATCGTTTCCAAGTTCCCACGATGGGACGGCGGCACCGGATTACAACTCGTGATCGCCTTCAGCCGCAGTCGTTACCGCCCGTTGGCAAGTTATTGACTGGACGATAGCTTGCTCTCCGAATTGACTGAGTTCGACTTTTGCACTTTTCAGAGTCCTGAGAACTGATCTGCGGAAAAAGCGTGAGCCTCCCCGACAATGCTTGGGACATCACTCTCAGGCATCGAGCAAGGAGGCTCACGATGGAACTTGTATCCGGTTTTGCAGCTTTGTTGCAGGGATTGTCCGCCACGATGACCACGCCGACCTTCACCAGTTTGACCACGGTGCTGACCGGTTGGGTGTTCGCTCGCCGGCGGACGATCACGCGGATGATTTTGGTGGTCGGCAATGCCGCCGAGAAACACTTCTCGTATCACCGATTGTTCAGCGCGGCCCGTTGGTCGCTCGACGTGCTGGGACTGGCCGTGTTGGATTTGATGCAGCCGTTTTTGGGGAGCGTCATCCTGTTGGGACTCGATGACACGTTGGCTCGCAAGCGGGGCGTGAAGATGTTTGGCACGGGGATGCACCATGATCCGCTGCTCTCCAGTCGCAGCCAGGTGATTACCAACCGGGGACACCGTTGGGTCGTGCTGGGCGTGATCATCGAATTGCCATTTCGACGAGGGCACTCCGACTGCCTGCCGATCTTGTTCCGCTGGTCCTTGAACAAGCAGAGCGCGGCGAAACACCGCCGTGCGTATCGCACACGTCCTGAATTGGCGGTCGAGATGCTGGAGTTGTTGTG
>CAMAWN010000182.1 GCA_945861865.1 Candidatus Kuenenia stuttgartensis
CGGCACGAAGCCAAGTCGATTCCGAACGCCAAGTTTCTGGCTCAAGGGACGCTGTATCCGGACTTGATCGAGTCCGGAGGCAGTCCCGATGGCCCGGCCGCGATGATCAAGGCGCATCACAATGTCGGCGGATTGCCGGAGGAACTTGGCTTCGAATTGATCGAACCGCTGCGTGACCTCTTCAAGGACGAAGTTCGGAAAATGGGCCTTGAATTGGGCCTGCCGGAGCACCTGATCTGGCGGCATCCGTTCCCCGGTCCGGGCCTCGCGGTGCGCTGTCTCGGCGAGATCACCGAGAAAAAATTGACCACGCTGCGTCAAGCAGACGTGATCGTCATCGAAGAACTGCACCGAGCCGGTTTGTACCGCAAAGTTCAACAAGCCTTCGCTGTTTTGCTTCCCGTGCAATCGGTGGGGGTGATGGGAGACGACCGCACCTACGACGACACTGTCGCCGTTCGAGCGGTCCAGACGGACGACTTCATGACGGCCGATTGGTTCCATCTGCCGTACGACGTGCTGCAACGCATCTCGACACGAATCACCAACAGCGTTCGCGGCGTGAACCGTGTTGTCTACGACATCAGCAGCAAGCCACCCAGCACAATCGAGTGGGAATGACGTGGAGCGGAACAGAAGGCAGAAAGCGGAAGGCAGTCAGCAGTGCATGGCTGCCTTCTCCAGGAAACAGCCGTGCCTTGGGAAGCCTATCTGACGATCGCCTTGCTTCCCGGATTTTTTGCCGGTCTGTTTGTCGTGATCGGGCGAGTCAGCGGTTGGGCGAAACTGGCGGAGCGGTATCGGGCGGACCGTGAACCGGATGAGGGGGTTCGTTTTCGCGGTCAAGATTTGAGAATAGGTTGGCTTTGGAATTACAGTGGCGGCATCACGTATCGCGTTTCACCGGACGGCATTTATCTGGCGGTGTGGCCGATCATCGTCGGCCACGCGCCGCTCTTAATCCCGTGGTCTGACGTGACGCTGTTGGAAGAGCGTCCGGGACGATGGTTCTCGGTCGCGTGGATCGAGGTTGGTCAGTCGCCGCGCACAAAGTTGGAGTTGCCGCTGCGCGTGATGGACGCGGGGCGGGCTTGGCTGCGGCCACAAGAGTCGTCCGAGTAGCGCAATTCGCACTTCAGCGACCTTCGTGAAAAGTCATCCGACTTCGGTTGGACACGTTGAATCTGCTCACTTGGTGTTGACTTGGCAGACTCTGCGACTATCGCGGTCTCTGCCGATTGTGTCTGTTCCCGGAATCAGTCGGGCGGACGGACTCGAACATCCGACTTCTGGAGCGTAACCGCGCGCTCCGCGCCAAGACGGCTGCACGGTTTGACCGACCTAACTGGGGGCGAATTGTTCGTTCGCTCGAAAAATGCGTTTGACTGACGAGTCACCGTCATTGGGAAGGTTTGCCTCACCGGAATTTTCCACCAGGAGTCGCCACCACGATGAAATCGCTTCGATCTTGGACTCAAGTCGGACTACTGCTGGCCATCTCGACCTGGACCGCGCTGAACTCGGCGCACTCGGACGACCCCTTGCCGGCGACGGAGTCTGATCGTCCGGCGGCCGTCAGCCCCGATGTGGTATCCGAAGAGGATCCAGCCCCGGCCACGAAAGCCGAATCCAATCCTGAGCCGAAGCCCGCGACCGAGGCGTTGAGTCCCGAACCCGAAAGTTCTCTGCCAACCACGACAGCGACGCCCCCCACCGGCGAGTCCAGCGTTCTCAAGCCGGAAGTCCCGATGGACATCGATTCGCAATTCGAGACGCCGATCGAGGTCAACCCGCAACCCACGAACGAAAATCCGCGTGCGTTGTTCTCCGGGCCGTCGACAACGAAGGTTCAAGCTCCCGTGAGCGAAGTCCCGCAGGCGCCGCAACCAGCTCCGGTTGTCGCCGCGCCGGTTGATCCGCTCGTGAAGTTGGCCACGGATGCCGTGGAAGTCTCCAGCCGGCGCTACTTGACGGCTGACATGCACACGCCGTGGCAAGTGATTCATGGACTGTTGGCGTATCGCCAAGATTTTCAGCTCAAGGTCAAAGACAGCGACAAAAAGATCAACGCATTGGAGTGGGCTGGCAGCGGCGTGACCTTCCGAGGCGAGTCTCTGTTTCAGAAAACTCCGTTCGGCGGCCGTGCGCATCCGTTTATTCAGGCGTACTGGTTCGAGGGGCATCCCACGCAGTTCATGGCCTATCTGACGATGTGCCGTCTGCCTACGTCGCATGAATTCAAGACTGCTGGCGGCGAGGTCGTCACCGTTCAGGACATCATCAACAACGCCAAGATGGAAGTGACTCGCGCGACCGACGTCGAGATGACTTGGACGCTGTGGGCCTTGGCACATTACCTCGAACCGACCGCCCAGTGGGTCAACAAGAATGGTGAACACTGGAGCATGGAAGAATTGCTCCGTGTGGAATTGCGGAACGCGATCTACGACAGCCCGTGCGGTGGAACTCACAGCTTGTTCGCGATCGCGTACGCTCGCAACGCACACTTGCAGTCGCGACAACCTTTGCGCGGTGTTTGGCTGGAAGCCGATCAGAAGATCCAACGCTTCATCGCCGAGGCCAAAGCCCTGCAAAACTCCGATGGCAGTTTCTCGAAGCACTATTTCAAGGGCCGCGACTTCAGCAGCGATTTCAACACGCGGATTACCGGTTCCGGTCACATGATTGAATGGCTGATGGTCGCTCTGCCACAGTCGCGCCTGTCGGAGCCGTGGGTTCAAAACGGGATTCGTTGTGTGGCTCAGGATTTGATCGACAACCGTCAACAGAACGCCGATTGCGGACCGCTGTATCACGCCGTTGATGGCTTGCAGATTTACCGCGAGCGGATGCAGATCGCCGCACGAGTGGCGCAACGCACGTCCTCCGGCGCGAACGGCTGGAAAGCGGCTCCGAGTGCTCAGTGGCCGCAACCGAAGACAGTCGTCAAAGTGGGACAGCAAGAGGACTCAAAACTGGCGACCACCGAGATCCAACCGAAATCCGCATCAACGCAGCCGGTGATCACCTCGAGTCCGGGCGTCGAGATCGTCGTACCGAAACGAGTCCGCCCGGCGGTGACGGCCGAGAACCCCGCGGAGTCCACGCTCCGCTAGTCCCGTGATTACTCACTTCGGCGGATCGACTTGCAGCAGCGTATACGGCACAAGGGACAGCGAGTAAATGCGGCCGTCGCTGGTCTGAGCACAGCCGAGGTTGACGAATTTCGTCGTCGTCGTGCCATCGGGAAGTTTGATGATCCCGTAGTGCATCGGCAGAGGTTTGCCGTCCTTGTCCACGAACTCGGTGAAGTCCGGGTTCTTGATCGAGACGGGGCCGAGATCCACCGGACCCGTTGAACCGGGGCGATAACGGACGTAGTGAAGCAAATTCATGCCGGGCGCTTCCTTCTCGAACCGGCTTCCTTCGGTGACGGCGGCGCAGACCTCGCCAGTGGGGCCGACGCACATGGCTCGACAGTCAACAGTCTTCGCGCCGGGGACCAAAGTGCCGAGGCTGCGTCCCGGCAGCGTGTCGCCAGTCGCGGTCAGGTCGTAGGCGAAGAGTTGATTCGTGCTCATCGGCAAGCAGTACAGCGTCTTGGCGTCGGGGGAAATATCCCAGTTGATCGGATGCCCCGTTGTCGGCAGCGCGAGATTCGATTCTTTGGTGGGTGGCTGTCCGTCGATCGTCTGCTTCAGCCGTTCGAGCTTGTCGGTATTGGGGTCGTACCGAGCGATCTCGCCGCCGAGGATCGGGTGGTACGCTCGGCCGAGATGGTCGATCGAGATGAACGCGAAGATGTGATGGCAGTCCATCAGATTGCGATACGTCCCTTTCTCCAGATTCAGAATCATGAAGTGCGAGTCTTCCGGCTGCTTGTCCGCACACGTCGAGATGTACGCGATGCCGCGCGATTCGTCAGGCGTGATGCTGATGATGCCGTGATGCGGCACCGGAATCGGATAGACCTTGGTCTTGCCGGTTTGCGGGTCGTAGACCATCGGATAGCCGCCGGGGTAGTCCTCCCACTTCTCGTTCTTGTCCTTCTCGGGGTAGCCCTGCTTCGTGGCGAAGTAGATTTTTCCGCTGGCTCCGACGTTGTTCCGCGTGTGAATCTTCGACTGCGCCGCGAAACCGGTGGCCGTCGTGCCAATTTCCTTGTGAGTATCGACGACGATTTTCATTTGCTTCGTCGCCGGATCGAACTCGACGAGGTACGCGCCGACACCGTACTTCGCCGTGCCGATGTAAAGCCGCCCGTTCTTGCCAGCGACGATCGAGAAATAGCCGCTGCCCTGGTTGGTGGTCTCTTTGGGAATCACATAAGCGGTCGCCGGAAGCCAATTCAGTTTCGGCTCATCGGCCAACGTCGCCGAGCCGTCGCGGCCAACGGTCACGGACCACAAACAGACCGCGAGAGCAAACCAACGCAAGGTCGTAAGCATGAGAGTTCCCCTTTCAAGAATGGGAGCGTTCCAAGGTGAGTGCCGGAGTCAGTGATTCCCAGGAGCCGGCGGGGGCATCGACTCACTCGTAGTCAACAGTCCGATGGGCAGCCGGATCAGGAACTCGGTGTTGCCCGGCTGGGAGCGGAGTTCCACCGAGCCGCCCAGCGAATCGCGAACGAGATTGTAAACGATAGCCAGTCCAAGGCCCGTGCCTCCCTGTGGCCGGCCTGTCGTGAAAAACGGTTCGAAGACACGCGATTGGTGTTCGGCCGGAATTCCGCCCCCTTGATCGCGGACACGCAACACGAACTGGCGGTTGCCAGCGGACTCGTCGCTCAATTCGACATCGACGGGACCGCCGACACCCGTCGGGTAGGCGTAGCGCTCCGCATTCGTCAGTAGGTTGAGCAGGATTTGCGACAGTTCGGCCGGCGCGCCGTGCCACAGCGGCGATCCGCCGAGATGGTTGTGAAACAGGACCTGCATCCCGACACGTCGGCCGTGAATCGCGTACAGTTCGATCGTGTCGGAAAGGCAGTCGGCGATGGATAACGTCTCGCGCGACGAGGCCGCTTGCCGAGCAGACAGGCTCTTGAACCGCTGCACAAGTTTGCTGGCGCGCGCCACGTTGCCTTCAATCAACCGCGCGGCCTCACTCACGTCGTCCAACATCGGTTGCACGCCCGAAGGCAGCCCGCCGGACTGAGTCAAGCCACTCACGGAGTCCAGCAATTCACGGATCACGCTGGCCGCCGACGTGATGATCCCCAGCGGCGTGTTCACTTCATGCGCGACCCCCGCGACCATCTGCGACAACGCACGATGACGCTCCAGTTCCATTTCACTGTGAACCCGCTGCCGCTGCAGCATCTCCAAATAGAACTTCTCCTGCACGCCGCGAACACGGCGGCTCAAGTCCGACAGAATGCTCTCCAGCAGTGCGTCCGACGACTTGAGGAACGGCAAGTAGTCTTGTCGTTCGAGCAACAGAAACTCACAGTCTTCGTGGCAGGTGACGCTCGCCGAGCGCGGCTGTCCATCCAGCAACGCCATCTCGCCGAAGACCGCCCCCACCGTGAGCGTCGCTAATTCAATGGGCTGTCCAGCTTCGTCGGTCAAGCTCACCCGGACCGACCCCGCCATGATGACGTAGAGTCCGTCCGGAGCATCCCCTTGCCGAAACACCACGCTCCCCATTGGCAACAAACGTGGACGCCCCATGTCGGCCAACCGCCGCAGCAGTTCGTCCGCCAGTTTGCTGAAGAACGGAAATCCACGCAGCGTGCTGAGTACGTCCATAATGTTGAAGTCTTTTGATGGAATTCCATTGAGTCATCCCAACACACGAACCCGAAACGCCAGCGAAGGCGGGCGCTCCACGACGCGATGGATTGGGAATTCGGTGAAGCGTTCGCCACTCGCTCACGCTTCGGGTTCGTACGCCGTCCTGGCCCGCGCGACAACTATCCGTGATCAATCCGTTGGGCCAACTTCGGTGCCTCTTTCGACAGAATACGCTGCACGACGACGTGCATCCAAGTCAGGCAGAAAACGGAGAGCACGGCCAGAAAGAACCAGCAACTTGTCCACAGGCCGGTCCAATCGAGCAGGTAGCCGAACAGAATGGGAAAGGCCACACCGCCGAGACCACCGATCACCCCGACGATGCCACCCGTGACTCCGACCGATTCGGGAAAGTACGTCGGAATGTGTTTATAGACCGCCGCCATCCCAATCCCCATCGCGAAGCCGGCAACGCAGAGAATGACCGTGAACGCGGCGATGTTGGCCTGGAAATAGATCAGCGTGGTTCCGCGCGCCAGGAGTTGTCGTCGCTGGATGGTTTGGCCGACTTCGACCACCGGTTCTTGCCAGCGCGTGATCGTCGGAAGCAACAGCCAGGATTGTTCGGCGATGGCGCGAACGTCGGCGGGCTTGGCGCGCAACGGGATCGCCGTCTCGTTCAGTTCCACCGCATCGGGCGTCAAGCGCGTGACCTCGCCACCGGCCGGTGCCAGGACACCCTGGCCGGGTGATTCAATCCACATCCGCGGCGGCACGAGCAGCGCGCAGCACAGAGCCACCGTGACCAGCACCCAATACATGACACTGCGCGCGCCGAAGCGATCCGACAGCCAACCTCCCAGAATACGAATCAATGCCGATGGCAGACTGAAGGCGGCCGCCAAGAAGCCCGCCGATTCGATCGACATCGCGTAGCTGTTGATGCTGTACGGAATCATCCATTGCGACAGCGCGACGAATCCTCCAAACAGCAGGAAGTAGTACAAACCGAATCGCCACACGCGAAGCCGTCGCAACGGAGCCAGCCGCGCGGCGAGCGACACTTGTCCTGGTCCGCGCCGAGTCTTGACGCTGCACCAAAACACGATCGCGGTGATCGCCACGACGACGGCATACAACCGCGGCAATTGACGCCACCCTTCCGGTTCCGCGCCGGCTTTCGTCAGCCAGTGCAGCAACTGCGGGCCGCACATGCTGTTGACGGCGGCTCCGGCGTTCCCGGCTCCAAAAATCCCCAGCACCATTCCCGCGCGGGACGGCGGATACCACGTCGAGACGTAAGCCACTCCCGCCGCGAACGTGGCTCCCAGCAGCCCGAACCCCAACCCGCACCACAGCAAGTCGGCAAAGTTGTTGGCCAACGACACCAAAAACAGCGGCACCGCCGCAACCAACATCAAGCCCGCCATCACGGCCCGGCCTCCAAACCGATCGGTCAATACACCGACCGGCAAGCGCAAAACGGACCCGGTCAGAACCGGCATGCTCAGCAACCAACCCAATTGCGAACGACTGAAGGGCATCGCGGCCGTGTCCACCAACCAGGTCAACAACACGCCGTAGATCAGCCATCCAGCAAAGCTCACCGCAAACGCGACGGTGCTCATCGTCAGGGCCACGGTCGCGTCACGTCGCTCGGCCGCGGGAGCCACTCCTGTCTCGGACATCTTGAACGATTCCTCCTGCATCCAAACGTGCCATCCACAATCACGACTATACCACTCACGGCGCTAAAAGAGATGTTTCCCTGTTTGTGAGTTTCCGTGACACCACGGATGGCGGTCAGGATGTCCGCTGAATTTTTGGCACACACACAGGGAGGAGGAGCAGGCTTTGCGCAAGAAGTAGGATAGGCATGGCCCACCATCCAACGTGTGGTCATGGTGGCGGCTCCGAGAGTTCTTGCGCAGAGCAAATTCCATTCGACCATGGGGTGAGTCGAGTCGAGCATTTCCACGGGGTCAGTTTGAAAACTCATCGCCACACACCAACTCCGCCAAGACTTCAGCAGACGATCGACTTCCGGCGGTTGATGTAGTCCCAGACGACGAAGCGGTCGAGGTCTCGGCCGGCGGTGAAGAAGACTCGGCCTTTCGTCGTTTCGGCCAAGCGATGCGCGAAGCGGATGTCTTCGTGCGACTGGTTCCAGGCCGCGAGTAAAAAGATGTTGATCACAATCCCCTCGCGCTGACAGAGCAACGCCTCACGCATCGTCGCCGCTTCGGTCAGCGGGTCGGACGGGTACAGCAGGTACAAGTCCGAGCCATCAAAGTGCGCGGTCGGCAAGCCATCGGTGATGAGAATGATCTGCCGGTTCGGCGTGTCGCGGTTGTTGAGAAACTGTCGGCCAAGTTGCAGCGCGTGTTGGATGTTCGTGAAGTGCGGCGGGATCATCGACTCCGTGATGTCCGCGTTGCTCATGTCGGCTCGCAAACGCACGACCGGATCGAAGATCGTCACCGGCTTCGGCAACAGCGAGACGACATCCCCCATCGGCACCGGCCGAGCGAAGCTCGCCATCTCAATGAATTGCAGGAAGTCGCCTGGGTACTCTTTGCGGATCAGACCATCGAGCGCGAGAGCCATCCGCTTCACGCTGACGTACAGCCCGTTGTGTCGCATGGAACCACTCATGTCCATCAGCACGGCGGTCGCACACTTGGGATTGTTCCGCGTCCGATGGATGACGATGTCTTCGGGTTTGAGCTGAACTTTTCCAATTTGGTGATGGCGAACGCCCCCCGTTCGCTGACTCGATTCCGTGGCTTCACGCAGCAGCGCGTTGACCAGCGTCTGCGGGATATCCATCTGCGAGACCGAGTCTCCGAATTCGTACTCTTTCGTGGACTGCAATTCGACGGCTCCCTCGCCGACGATCGGGCCTTGATGCCGACCGCTGCGCGACGCTTGCAACTGGCTGAAGATATTTTCGAGCAGCTTGCCTTGGAACAGCCGATACGCCTGCGGTGTGAGTTGGTAGCCCTGTTTTGTCTTTTCGAGACCCTGCTGCTCGGCCATTTGCCGCATCAACTCTTCGACCTGCTGTTGCAGTTGAGCCAGCCCTTCCAGCTGTTCTTCGTCCGCGAACTGCGACAGTTCTTCAAGATCGATGATGGCGATCTGCGCCGTCTTCGCGGCCTCTTCGAGTTGCTTGAGCAACCGGTCGATCGTTTCCAATTCCTCTTTGATCGCGAGAGCCTGCTCGATCGACATCGGCTGGCGGCCGATGAATTCGTACTTCGCGGCGAGCTCATCGACTTGATACTTCTCGCCGAGCCGCTCCGCCAGTTGCAGCAGTTGCCGAGCGAACTTGGACCGCTCGCCGCCGGCGCGATACCACAGCCGTTCGAGTTCGCGAAGCAGCTCGTCCTTCACGGCCCTCTGAAAGGACGGAGCCAATTCCTTCGGCGGCTGCATCGACTCGGCCTGCGTTTGAAACGTCTTCTTCGCGTCCGCGATGACGCGCTTCGTCTCCCACGTCTCCAGAATCTTCCGCTTCCGTTCGAGCAGCATTTTCTTCAGCGATTCGAGGCTCGGCCCCAGCCCCGCGATCTGCCGAATGTCGAGATGCACCGCGCGAGCCAACTCCTCGTCGGTCAGTTCGCTCATGTCGCCGTACTCAAGCATGTGCTCGAATGCCGGCGACACCAAATCCGGAGGCGGCTGACTCGGCGGTGGAAAGTTCCGCGGGTCGTACCGCTGATAAGTGTGAATCACGCCGCCGAGAGATTCAGAATTCATACCGAATGCTCCCATGTGTTTGGGATCGTGAAACGCGATCCGTGGCGTACAAGCCGGCGAGGACGAATTCGACGCACGAGGCTCGGACGGCCGGATCGGTCGAGGCGTTGAGCTCAAAGGCTCTGTCCCAAGCAGGCGGCACTCGCTTCAGTCGCTCGGCGTAATACGACGACGGAAGCATGTCGCCGACTTCGATCTTCACGCCTTGAGCGAAGATTTGCGAAATCTCTTCGAGACCGTGTTGCTCGACGTACTCGGCGAAGACGGTTCGGATCGCTTCGGCGAGCAGAGCATCGAGGATTTGGCGTTCCGACATCTGATGGCTGCCCATCAGATCCAGTTCCAACTTGCCGAGCGACGACGAATACAAGTGGCCGAGGTCACTGATGCGCGGCACGGCGGGACGTTCGCCGAGTCGTGCTCCGCGCTGGCGCGCACTGGCGATCATCGTGCGATAGTTGGCGATGCTGAAGCGGACGCTCACGCCAGAGGCTTGGTCGATGTACTTCGATTTGCGAGCGGCGATGCTCAGCTCTTCGATGATCTCTTTCATGAAACGCGGCACGACCACCGGGAACGGCTCGCCGAGGTCGATGGCTGCTTCCTGTTCGAGAATCTCGATTCCCTGATCGCGCTCCTTCGGGTAGTGCGTGTGAATCACCGAGCCGATGCGGTCCTTGAGTTGCGGGATCACCTTGCCGCTGCGGTTGTACGTCGCCGGGTTTGCCGAGAACAAAATCAGCACGTCGATGTCGAACTTCACCGGGTAGCCACGAATCTGCACGTCCCGTTCTTCGAGGATGTTGAACAGTCCGACCTGCACAAGTTCATCCAGTTCCGGCAGTTCGTTCATCGCGAAGATGCCGCGGTGCATGCGCGGGATCAGGCCGAAGTGCAGAGCCGCCTCGGCCGACATGCTGACTCCGCCCACCAGCTTGGCCGGGTCGATCTCGCCGATGATGTCGGCGAACTTCGTGCCAGGAGCGAGTCGCTCGACGTAGCGCTCCGATCGCGGCCACCAAGCGATCGCGACTTCGCTGGCCGGGACGTTGGCGACGAGTTCGCGGCAGACTCGCGAGATCGGCCGATACGGATCGTCATGTAGCGGGGCTTCGGGATGCGCGATGTACGGGATCTCGTCGTCGAGGAATCGCACGAGCGTCCGCATCAAGCGGCTCTTCCCTTGCCCTTTCTCGCCGAGGAACAGCATGTCGTGCTCGGCGATGATCGCGATGTTGATTTCTGGGATGACGGTGTTTTCGTAGCCAACCATGCCGGGAAAGATCTCTTCACCCGCCGCGAGCATCCGCAGGAAGTTGTCGCGGATTTCTTGCTTGACCGTTTTGGAAACCCAGCCGCTCGCGCGCAGCTCTTGGAGGTTGGTCGGTTTGGCGTGACTCATGGATGCGATGACTCCTGGAAGTTGGCGACCAGCACTAATCCTTGCAGCGGCAGATGCGATTCAAAACGTGAACGCGGCAGGTGTTCGGCCAGCAGTGCTCCGCCGCCGCCGGTCACGAAGATGTCCACGTCGGCCGCGACTTGGCGTTGAATCAATTCTTTGACAGCTCCGAGTTGCCCCCAAAAGAGTCCGCTGCGAATCGCTGCTCGCGTGTTGCGGCCGAGCGGTTCGGGAGTCGCTTGTCCAAGTTCCGGGACCGAGACGAGCGGCAGCAGCGCGGTGTACTCATGCAGCGCTTTCGCCGAGAGCGCCAAGCCTGGCAAGATCGCACCCCCCTCGAACGCACCGTCCGCCGAAACGACATCGACGGTCGTCGCCGTCCCCGAATCGACGATGACCGCTGGATGATTCTCGCTCCGCAATTCATTCACGGCCACAGCGTTCAGCAGCCGGTCGATGCCAACTCGGCGCGGCTCATCGACATGAATCAACAGCGGGAACTCCTCCGAGTTCGCAATCGCTCGCGGCACCGGCCCGAGCGAACTCGGCCAGTCGGCCTTCAACCGTTCCACGCCGCTGGGATTCGAGCCGGCGATCACGCTAGGCAACCAGTTCGTCGTCGTCGACTGCCATTGAGCGAGTGCTGCCCAAGGCAAAGCTTCGTCGGCCAGTAACGATGCGCGTTCGACACACGCCGGCAGTTCGCCGTGCTTCCGAGAGCTCGGCCACGCGAACAGACCCAGCTTGACGCGCGTGTTGCCCACGTCGATGGCGAGACGATGTTGAATCACTGGTCGTTCCACAGTCCGAGCGTCGCTCCGTGGGGCAGGTTTTCAACCTGCCTGTTTTGTCCGTGCAAGGGCAGGTTGAAAAACTGCCCCACGATGCTCAGCAAACGATACGCGGCAAGCGGACATGTCACCACCCTCTTAAGAGGCTGACAAAGAACGTGTTTATTGAGTTACGTGAGGCGATGCGCTGGCTGTCGAGAGGATTTGTAAACAGACGACGGCAGCGGCGATGGTGGTCCAAGCCTCGATCGAAGTCTTCGACCGATCGTAGCGGATGCGCATCCGTCGCAGACCTTTGATCCAACGGATGGTGCGTTCCACGACCCAACGGACTCGACCGAGGTGACTGCCGTGATCTGCGTGGCGCTGTCGAATGTGCGGTTCGATTCCCAGCCAGCGGAGCAGAGTTCGTGTGGCT
>CAMAWN010000183.1 GCA_945861865.1 Candidatus Kuenenia stuttgartensis
GGACACCAGGTGGTGATGGTCATTTCCGCTCGCGGACAGAAAACCGATGAGTTGGTCGCCTTAGCCAATGAGATTTCGGACAACCCGCCCGCTCGCGAGATGGACATGCTGCTGGCGACCGGCGAGCAGGAAGCGGTCGCACTCGTGGCGATGGCGATTCAAGAACTCGGCGAACCAGCTGTCAGTCTGACCGGAGCGCAAATCGGCGTGCTCACCGACAACACCTTCACGAAGGCACGCATCAAAAAGATCTCCACGGAGCGAATGCGAAAGGCTCTCGACGCAGGCAAGATTGTGGTGGCCGCTGGCTTCCAGGGGATCGACGAGGACTTCAATATCACCACACTCGGCCGCGGTGGCAGCGATACGACAGCGACCGCCCTGGCCGCCGTGTTGCAAGCGGAAGAATGCGAAATCTACACCGATGTCGAAGGCATCTTCACGACCGATCCGCGCATCGTAAAAAATGCGAGAAAGCTCAATCGCATCTCGTATGACGAGATGCTCGAACTGACCAGCTTGGGCGGCGGCAAGATGCACTCGCGGTCGATTGAGTTTGCGAAAAAGTACCGCGTGCGGCTGCGCGTGCGTCCCGGTTTCAACGACACGCTCGGCACGCTGATCTGTCCCGAAGCGGATGATGATGGCCCGATTGCCACCGGTCTGGCGCTCGTGAAAGACGAAGTCCGCGTCAGCTTGTGTGACATCCCCGATCGGCCCGGTGTGATGAGCCTGATCTTCGCGAAGATGGCTCAGCGGAAAATACCGATCGACATGGTCGTGCAAGACGTCGCGAGTGGTGGACTGGCTCAAGTGTCGTTTACTGTTCCGCAGAACGATCTCGCTGAAACGCTCACGGCTGCAGAAGAGGCGGTCACGGAACTCGGTGCCGGCATGGTGCAGCACGGCACAAATGTCGCCAAAGTTTCGAGTGTCGGCACCGGCATGAGACATCACACCGGAGTCGCGGCGATGATGTTTCAAGCTCTCGCCGACGAGGGGATTAGCATCGGTATGATCACGACCGGCGACATCAAGATTTCGTGTCTTGTCGATCGCAGCCGTTGCCAAGACGCCCTGAGAGCCGTGCATGACGGATTCAAACTTCACGAAGATTCGGCTGTGACTCCGCCCGTTGGCTGGGAAGCGATGCCCGAATCGACGTTGTCGCATCACTCGCGCGATGAATTGGAACGGGACGTTGTCAGCAGACTGGCGCACATGGAAGACATCGTCGTCAGTGAGGTGTTGCTCGATACCGATCAGTCGCGTGTCACCGTCCGCAACTTGCCTGATGAACCGGGCGTCGCCGCAAAGATCTTCACGGCTGTCGCCGAAGATGGAGTCATGGTGGACATGATCGTCCAGAACATCAGCCAGCGCGGACACGCCAATTTGTCGTTCACGGTCCTGCGCAAAGACCTCGATCAATGCCTGCTGCTGGTCCGCGAAGTTCTCGAACCGTGGCGCGACGCGGCTCTCAGCTTCGAACGCGACATCGCCAAATTATCGGTGATGGGCATCGGCCTCCGCAGCCACACCGGTGTTGGCGAGAAAATGTTCCGTGCCCTGGCTGACACCAACGTCAACATTCAAATGGTCAGCACCAGCGAAATCCGCATCAGCGCGGTGGTCTCGCCGACCGACGGCCAACCAGCGATACAGGCTTTGCTGAAGACCTTTGATTTGTAACTGACGAATGCAACTCATGTGACCCATGCGACTCACACGCCTCACGGCCTATCACGTCCGCATTCCGCTGAAGCACAAAGTGCGTCATGCGTCCCACGCACGAGAGGATACTGATTCGCTGATCGTGCGCTGTGAACTCGACAACGGCGTGGCCGGCTGGGGCGAGGGGTTGCCGCGGCCATACGTCACCGGCGAGACCATCGACAACGTCTGGACCTTGCTCGCCGACAGCGATCTCGCGCGGCAGATGAATGACCCGTTCGGCAATCTTTCGCAGGCAATCTCTCTCGTCGATCAGGTCAAGCTCCGAGTCTCCGACGGTGCTGGAACATTCGGCGAACGCGGTTGTTTCGGGAATTCCGCACAGTGCGCAATTGAACTCAGCCTGCTGGATGCCGCCGCTCGTTCTGAAGCCGTGCCGTTGTCGCGAGTCACCGAACTGCTTCCGGAATCGTTCGCGATTCGCGAGAAAAACACAGACGTTCGCTATTCCGCCACGATCACGGCCATGTCCCCGTGGGACACGACGGTCAGAGCTTGGAAGATTTGGCTGTACGGTTTCCACCAATGCAAAGTGAAGGTCGGCGTCGACGGAGTTGAGGACGCTGAGTTACTGCGCCGCATCCGCAAGATTCTGCCGGCAAGTCGAGTCGATTTGCGAATCGATGCCAATGAAGCTTGGACGTGCGACAACTTGGAGTCGAAGCTGGCATCGTTGCGGCCATTTGAGATCACATCGCTCGAACAACCAATCCCACATGCGGCCGTCGAAGGTTTGGCCCGACTGCGAGGCCGGATCGGCGTCCCGCTGATGCTCGACGAGTCGTTGTGCAGCTTGACCGATGCTTACCGAGCCATCGAATCGGGAACTTGCGACCTGTTCAACATTCGCCTCTCGAAGTGCGGCGGCTTCGTGAACTCACTCCGTCTCGCCGCGCTCGCGCATCAAGCGGGACTCGGCTATCAACTCGGTTGCCAAGTCGGCGAGACAGGTATTTTGTCGGCGGCCGGTCGTCACTTTGCAGCCTCGGTCTCAAATATCCGTTACCTCGAAGGCAGCTACGACCGGCACCTTGTTCGTGAGTGTCTGACGGTTCAAGACATCACGTTCGGCAGACGGGGTGTTGCACCGGCGCTCACTGGTCCGGGGTTGGGTGTCGATGTCGATGAAGCGGCACTGCGCCGAATTACCATTCGCGAGCAACGGCTCTTGTAGGACGGTTCGACTTTGGCGGATTGCGACCCGCTATTGGTTACTGCGGTCCGTTGGATTCGACATCAACGATGCGTGCGGTCGGCTTCGAGAGATCGACGAGCAACGGCTGCGGCGTATCGACGAACGAGTGATTGCCGGCGGCGTCGCGGGCGACGAGTCGCACATAGAGTCGTGACGGCACACCTTGGCCGACGCTCCAGGTGTAGCTGCCAGTGTCGGATTGCCATCCGCAGATCGGTTCCCACGGACCATTCGGAGTCGCCGAATATGCCAGCGAGATCGGCTTGTCACTCGGGGTGTCGTCGGCGATGCGCCAACTGATCGTGAGCTTGTTCATTTGACCGCCAGCGCCTTGCTGGATCGGTGCCAGTTGCACTTGCGGCGGCGTGCGATCGACCACGATGGAAACGGACGGTTCTTCACCCGGCTGCGGTGGCTCGTCGGCGAGTCCAGCTCCGCTGCGTACTCGAATCGCAAAACCGTAGAGGCCGTCTTCGGGAACTTCGACGACGAATGGGCTTTGCTTGTCCGCATCGTCACCGTACTTGAACCACTTCTGCCCGTTGTTCTGAGTGACGAATAACTCGACGGCGCTGACACCAGAAGGACCGACGTCGTCAATGCGGTAGTTGACCTCGAAGCGATGCGACTTCACCGCTCTGAAGCGGCCGTTCGAGTTGAAGCGGCTACGACTGGATCCCCATTCGGCCGTGTTAACGCGGCCTTGGTCGGAGGTGGACGCATTCGATGTTGTTGGAAATGAATTGGCGATCTTCGCCTCGCTCGGGAATTGCGTCGGAGCCTGCGCCGGCGCGACGGATCGATTGCTCGGAGCGGAAAATCCCGAGAATGGATCGGCGGGTGGCGGCGGCACAACGTTGCTGTTGGCCGACGGACCAAAAGGAAAGTTGCTGGTGGATTCGGGCAGCGGCGGCAAGTTACTGCCGGCAATTGGCTGAGTGTGGTCCGCAGCATCGGGACGCTTGCGCATCGGACCACCTAGTCCGCCCGCTTGGACGACCACCGCCGTTTGTGCCGATCCGACATTTCCCGCTCGATCGGTTGCGGAACCGCGCACGGAAACCTGCCCACCGTTCGGCACGCTCCAACTCGTCTGTCCTGCGGCTTGAGCTTTGATGTTGACCGGCTGCCAGTTGGCTCCGCCTTGCGAGAACTCCAAGCTTAGTTTTGTGGGATCGAGATTCGCATCGGAAACACTCCAGGAGAGTTGTACTTTCCCCGCTTCTGATGGCTGCAACAACAACTGCAGATCGGGAGGTGTCCGATCAACAATGACGACTAAGCCGGGTTCCACCACATTGGCATCGGGGTGCAATTGATTCGCTCCATCGAGCGTCCGAACCGCAAACCAGTATTCGCCGTCCACTTCGGCCTTGAAGTCGAAGCGGCCCGCTTCGGGTGAAACGGTTTGTACATGTTGCCATTCGAGTCCGCCGTTCCGCGAAAGAACGAGCCGAATTTCTTTGGCACGCAGCCGCCGCATTTCCGCTTGATCAAAGCGGTACGGAATCCTGAACCCCGACTGATTGGTGACGATCGCCTGGGGCGGTTGAGCCCAGGCCACCGTCGAACATGCCAGCGCGACCAACCAGCAAGCTACGCGAAGAATCGGCTTCATTTAGACGTCTCCCTCGGCCGGGCACAGGTGCCTGACCGGTAGCTGCAAAACGACACCAGGCAGAGCATCCGCGCGATGCACCGAGCCTTGCCGTCCGTATCGGCCGCATTCGGCGTAGGACTTGAAGCGAATATCTGGAATCCGCTGACACTAGCGATGAGGCAGACTAGGCAAAATGCGAACTGCCCGACGTCCGAAACCGGAGTCGAGCAGTTGCTACATGGAGGTCAAGTTGGCCAGCGAAGGTCAGTTCAATCAATTCACGGGCACGACGGGATTGAATCCCGCGTTGCCTCGTTTGCCGATCGGCTCGATTCGATTGAAGTTGATCCCCCCGCTCGAGGCGTTCAACAAATCGGCGAACAGCGAGTAGTTCCCGGCGTCGCTGGCGCGGAGTCGCGGCAAACCGGTTCCGCCATTCAAATCCATGAGTCCCAAGAAGGCCGAGTTGAAAGCAATTCGGTTGACCGGATCCGTGGGTCTTCCGTTGACACCTGAAGGTCCCGCGTTGTCGCTCCACTCGGCGAACGAGGAAAGAATCATCTGCCATTTCCGCAGCGTTTTGCCTTGCGTTGGAGTGCCGGTCTCAGGAGTGTTGGCGTTTTCCAGTTGGGGTGTCACGGGCGTGTTTCCGCCACCAGAGAATTGCAGAGCTCCGCCGGCAGGACTTCTGCGCTGTCGAACTCCTCGTTGCAACGCCGACGTCGAGGCGACGCCGGTGCCCGCAAACTCTCCGGCGTGCAACAGCAACTCTTCCAAGAACGCACGGCCCACGAACTGATTGTAAATGCCGTCTCCGGTGTAGTTGGGATTATTCAAGTAGTCTCCGAAAATCGTCTGTCGGTCACGAAAATAGGCGCGATCCTCATTCGTCGCCCCAGCAACCTGAACGCGACTATTGAATGTGAGTGGCAGGTCATTGTCCTCCGTCCACAGCAGCGGAGTCACCGGTTGGCCCTTGCGATCCGTTGTGATTGTGGAATCACCAAGATCCTCTAAACGATCCAAGTGATAGTGGGAATCCGACAAGGACAAGCCGGCTTGACGAACCAAACGATCGGCACCACGTCCAGTGATTCCCAAGTTGGTGGCAACGAGGGCATCCAACTGTGTGTAACCGGCTTGCCCAACGGCATAGAAGCCCGGAATACTCGCACCCGACGCTGCGATCTGCGGTCCAATCGATTGAAAGGCTCGTGAGTATTGGATCGTACGCTGCGTGATGGTCCGAGTCGTTGCACCGGGATCGAATCCCGCCAGCGCCTCGCGAATCGCGACGTAGGTCGCCAGCACTTGGTTGTAGACCGTAGGGTCATCTCGCTGCTCGAAACGAACCACCCGCCAAGCCGTCAGGTTGTTCAATGCTCTTTGACCCGTCAAAACGTTGCCAGCAGTTGCGTCGAGGACAAAGTCCGTATTCTGATTCTGATTGTTGTTGTTTCCGCCACCCCCTTGCGCATTGAGTCCGCCCTGAATAACCGCCGCAATTTTCACCACATATCCGGGGTTCGTGGAGAGGTTGGGATACACTGTGCGCGAAAAGTTGTTCGTGTTGTTTTGGGTGTTGGCTCTCCCAACATTGCTCGTCGGATCAGGCAGATACAAGAATTGTCCCGCGCGAAGCAACGTGCCAACATTCAGGCGAGGAGCTTGATTGTTTCCCCCGCCACCAGCCTGCGGACGAGCTTGCAGCAACGTCGGACTTGCGAGATTGAAGGCCCCTGGCAGCGGGACCGGTGCCAAGATCGCAACTTTCTGCTTGGAAGCGCTTTTGCCGTAGATGCGATTAAATGGCTCATTTTTACCGGCGATGATCTCGGTTTCGTTGGATCGCAAATAGAGGATCGCCAACTCAACTTGCTGTTGAGCCACCATGTGGTTTGCGCGAATGCTCTGGGCGGCCGCTGACAATCGAGCCGGGTCGGCTCCGTTGGACGGATCCAGCAAATTGTCGAATTGCAACACGGCCAAATCTTGTGGCCGGATGATCGAATTTGCACCCATTAAGAGCGTTGGAATCCCGGCGTCGGATGCAGGATTTGAAACATCATTGGGGGCGACCTGCGCCTGAACCACTTCGGTTGCAAATGCAACGGCACAGGCAGCCAACGTCAAAAGCCATTTGGGCGAAATCATGTCTCGATACTCCGAATATGTTCGATCCGACAGAATTCTCGGAAAACTGGATGCGGTTGTCAGGCGAAGCTTAGCCTTCCGATTCATCCTACGTAGGCAAAAAAACCTCGGTCAAACGTGAATCGAGCAAACTTTCCGTAATCGCTTCGTTCAATTCGATTCGCCCCGCACTTGCAGATCGGCTAAGCCCTTCCGATGACAAAAATCACCGAACGATTCCGACTTCTGTCGATCTACTTTGAAGTAGGACAGGATCGGTGATACCGATTGTGCGATTTCTTCCAACGGGACTTGGTCTTGGAAGATGAACGCCAATCGCGTTCCTTCGGCATTGCCGCCCAGGTAGACGGTGTATTTGCCGCGCGATTTTCCGACCAACCCGATGTCCGGCGTGTAGGGGCGAGCACAGCCGTTCGGGCAGCCGGTCATGTGGACCGAAATCCGCTCACCGATCAGATCGAGCTTTCGCAGTTCGACTTCCAGATCGTCGATCACGCGTGGCATGACTCGTTCCGACTCCGTGATCGAAAGGTGGCAAGTCGGCAGGGCCGGGCAGGCGATCGAATAACGTCGGATCAGCGTCAAGTCCTCGGCCGCAGCCATCCCGTGGTCGGCGAGCATTCGCGAAATGTCCGCTCGATCAGACAGTTTGATGTCGCAGAGGATGACACCTTGCAACGCCGTCAATCGTGTGTTCATCCCGTACTTGCCGAGGATCGCCCGCAGGCCCGACTTGATCCGCAACGGGCCGTCATCTTTGATGCGGCCGTTCTCGATGTTGACGCCGAGAAACAGATTCCCGTCTCCTTGTTCGTGCCAGCCCATGTGGTCGTCGACGCCGGTGATCTCGACGTTGCGTGCCTCGGCCAGCGTGCGGCCGAGATGCTCTTCAACCTTGCTTCGGAAGAAATCGAGGCCGTGGTTGGCGATGACGTATTTCAATCGCGCGACCTTGCGGTCGGAGCGGTTGCCCGTATCGCGAAACGCCTTGACGACCGCGCCCGCAACTTCCACGACGTCCTCAGGCGAGCAAAATGCCATTCGCTTGGCGACCGCCGCGAACGTCTTCTTGTTGGCCGGTGTGGTTCCCTGACCGCCGCCAACATAGACGTTGTAGCCTTCGATCTTGCTGCCGTTGTGGATTGCCACAAAGCCCAGGTCGTAGGTCAGCAGATCGACGCAGTTGTCTTCTGGCAGGCTGATGCCGACCTTGAATTTGCGCGGCAGATAATTCGCTCCATAAATCGGTTCTTCGACCGGCTGAAAGTCCGCGACGTTTTCTTCTTGGCCGGTTTGCTCGTCGCGCAGCCAGAGGTCGAAATACGCGTTCGTGCGAGGACGCAGATGCTCGGCGATCTGATCAGCCAACGCTTGGATGTCGCGTCGAATGGAGTTGCTGTTGATCGGAGCCGGACAGCACATGACGTTGCGGTTCACGTCGCCGCACGCGGCCAGCGTGGTCAGCTTGATCCGATTGATTTCGCGAATCGTCTCGCGGAGGTTTCCCTTCAAGACGCCGTGAAGCTGAAAGCCCTGCCGAGTCGTGATTCGCAGCGTGCCGTTGCCGAAGCGATCGCACAGATCAAGCTCGGACAGGAATTGTGCCGCCGTGACTTTGCCGCCGGGCACTCGCGACCGGACCATCATCCCGTAGGCCTTTGCTTCGCCAGTGCCGCGGCCATCGCGGTTTTCTTGCTGATAGGTACCGTGGTTTTTCAGGAGCTGTTCCATCCCTTCGCTGAACGGCGTTTCGGGCGAAAGGAGTTCCTCGGCGATGGTGCCACGCAGTTGGCGGCTACCTGCCTTGAGATGTTCGATCTTGCTAAGCTCCGGCACTTCCGACATGAGTTTCTCCTGTTTGATTTCGAGTCGCGGCGAAGTGTAGTTTCGGTGTTTGAGCATGAGTAGAGAGCCTCCGAGCGGTGACAACCTGAGCTTGCTCGACCGCTTGGCCTGGCTGTATGCGACCGGTTGCGGCGTCGGCATGGCTCCGAAAGCTCCCGGCACGTTTGGAAGTTTGCTCGGCCCGTTGTTGGTCTGGGGCTGGCAGTCTCTCGAACGACCAATTCATGAAAGCGTGATCGTCACTTTGTTCGCTGTCTTGTTGGGAGTCGGGGCTTCGCAGCGAACCGCCAAACGCGATGGTCTCAGCGATCCTGGCTGCGTGGTGTGCGATGAGATTGTCGCGTTCGCGATTGTCTTCGCGATGACGCCGGTGACTTGGACGACCGCAGCGATCGGCTTCATTTGGTTTCGAGTGTTCGACATCGCCAAGCCGTGGCCGATCCGTCGGCTCGAACATCTGCCTGGCGGCTGGGGCATCATGGCGGACGACTTGCTGGCCGGAGTTTTCGCCGCGGCTGCCTTGCACGGGACGCAGTGGTTGCTCGAATTGGCCCGCTGAGATCGGAAATCTCAAATTTGAAATCAGGAGCACTCATGGCTGCGACACTCATTGATGGAAAAGCGACTGCCGCGCGAATGACGGCGGAGATTGCCGACGACGCAGCGGCATTTCAGCGCACGACGGGGATTGTTCCGCAGTTGGTCGCGGTGTTGGTGGGTGACGATCCCGCCAGCGCGGTCTACGTCCGCAACAAGCAGCGAGCCTGCGAAAAGGCTGGGCTGAAGAGCACACTGCACCGCCTGCCGACGGAGACGACCGAGATGCAACTGCTGGACCTCGTCGGACAACTCAACGGCGATCCGGCGGTGCATGGCATCCTCGTGCAGTTGCCGCTGCCCAAGCACATTCGCGAGCAAGTCATCCTCGACGCCGTCGTCGCGCACAAAGACGTCGATTGTTTTCATCCGCACAACGTCGGGCTGCTCGTTCAAGGCCGGCCGAGGTTCCTGCCCTGCACGCCCGCCGGTTGCCAGCGATTGCTCGCCGAATACAAAATCGAGACATCCGGCGCGCACGCCGTCATACTCGGCCGCAGCGAGATTGTCGGCAAGCCGATGGCGCTGCTGCTGGTCCAGCGGGGAGCCGTCGCCGATGCGACCGTCACCATCTGTCACAGCCGCACGCGTGAACTCGCGGCAATCGTCCGCCAAGCTGACATTCTCATCGCCGCGATTGGCAAGCCCCGCTTCGTCACCGCGGACATGGTCAAACCGGGAGCCGTGGTCCTCGACGTCGGCATCAACCGCGAAGGGGACAAGCTGGTTGGCGATGTCGATTTCGAGCCGGTCTCGCAAGTCGCCCGCGCGATCACACCCGTCCCCGGCGGCGTCGGCCCGATGACCATCGCCACCCTGTTGCGAAACACGCTCACGGCGGCTCAACTCTCCGCCGGTTAGTCCGTGCGTCATGTCCCCGCAGATTCACGAACCGCCTGAAGAAATTCGCGAGATTCCCCGCGTGGGACGGCCTGCCGGACCGTCGTCCCCTCTGGAGGCCCGCCCTGGAATCGCGGTCAAGCGGCGGCGGCCCCAACCGAGCCCAACAGGAGTTTTTTGCCCCGGTCTGATGCAACACCGAGGCAAACAAGCGTTGTCCGTCCTGGTTTCGGACAAAACCGAGACAAAAAAGTGTTGTCCGTCCTGGTTTCGGACAAAACCGAGACAAAAAAGTGTTGTCCGGCGCGGTCTGGGACAAAATCGGGGCAAAAAAGAGTTGCGTGGCCCGATTTGGGACGAAACCGAGGCTTACAAGCGTTGCGCAGCCCGGTTTGGAACAAAACCGAAGCAAAAAAGAGTTTTTCGTCCTGATTTTGGACAAAACCGAGGCACACAAGCGTTGCGCGGCCTGGTTTTGCGCAAAATCGCGACGGACAAGACGTTGCCGCTACGAGTTACGGCATTTCATGCAATTTGAGCCCTCCGTAGGACGGCCCTTCGGGGCCGTCAGCCTTCCTCGCGAGGGTTTCGACGGCCCGGAAGGGCCGTCCCACGGGGGGCGACTCGTTCGCCAGTCGTGGAGTCGGCGATCACCAGGCTGTTCAGATTTTGACAACGATTTTCAGAATTTAGGAAAAATCGGTGAGACTCCTACCCGCTCGGCTCCGCCTTTAGGTACGGGAGCTTGTAAAACAGAGCCGTTGTGCCCCGCCGCGTCCCTGGTTACACCGTTTCCTCGGTCGGGGAAATTCGCAAGCCGCCCGCTTTTCAGCCATGTTCGACTGCGGCAACAAGGAGCATTGGTCATGAGCTTCGTGGACCCTGATGGCGATGGTCTTGATTTCGGTGACCTCAGCAACTTCGCGAACGTCGCGAACGCGGGGTCAAACGCCCGGATTGCCAATGCACTCCAAGCCCAGGCGGCGGCCCAGCGGTCAGAAGCGGCGCGGATCGCCGCGCTGCCACAGTGTCCCGTCTGTGGCGGACGTATCGAGCAAGGGTTTCGAAAATGTAGCCACTGCCGTGCAGACCTGGCTTGGGTGGGCCCCTGGGCGTACGAGGCGGGTGATACCGAGAGGGAGAAGCAACTCCAGGTAAAGCTCGCGGAACTTCAGAAGCGGGCACAGCAAGAACAAGTCAAACAAGCCGAAAAAGAACGAGTACGCCGCGAACGAGAATACGCGATTAATGTTTTGATGCAGCAACCCGGAGTTCACCCCGTACGCACTGCGTATATAGCGACAATGGCAGCGATGACGGCTTTGTTGTTCATGAACTATGACGTCCAGAATATCGGGCATGCATTGGGAATGCTATTTGTTGCCGCCTTAACCTCAGCATTCCTAGGAATGATTCCCGCCTGCATCGCATATTTTTACTACCGAATTCGTGCGGCACGGGTGGTCGACAACCGGAAACAAATGGGGATTACCGAAGCGAACGAGCTTGAAATTACACCACCGATAATCACGTGGATTTCAACCTTGCCCGCCAGTTGTTTCCGCTGGGTTCGTGAAGTAAGCGCGGTCACCCCACGGGAACAGATGGGAATTGCTGGCGTGAACAAGGTGGAATCGGCCATACCGCCGCCGCTGAATCGAAGTTCGGCGGTAGTGACACCACCAAGCCGCGAGAACCGCGAGGCCACGCAGGTCGGCAAGCCTCTGCCACTTGCCGCGAACTCCGCCAGCACGCAGGCGGTCGCGCTGGCCTTGATCGTGATGAAGTCAGCGGATGCGGACGCCATCCGTGAATGTGCGGAAAGCCTCGCGGACAAGCGGATCGTCCTTGATCCCAGGGCAATTGCACATGAAGTCACGACTTGAAGAGGACTTGCAGGAGATAGTCCTCGTCGCTGGCGGCGATGAGTCGTTTGTTTTTGACACCGATTTTGTGGGTGAGGTTGTTTTTGAGCAGGCTCAGTCCGGCTCGGCGGAGCAGG
>CAMAWN010000184.1 GCA_945861865.1 Candidatus Kuenenia stuttgartensis
AAACAACTCCTGCAACTCGTCCACGGAATGATGCTCCACAACAGTCATGCCCAGCCTCCTGCCATGTTGACGGTGATCAATTCATGGCTTGAGTCTGCGCAAATCCCGTGCCGTAAGCGGCGCGCGGTTATTTATTGGGAACCGGATTATACCCCGCGCGGTTCCCAATGAGATATTTCCCAGAAGGCCAGTCTTTGAGAGATTGCGTTGTCGGTCGGGATGACCGTGGAGATTTTCGCAAGGAGGCGGATCATGGGATGGTTGCGGATCGAGTTGACGGAGGCGGAGCAGGGGATCGTTCAAAGTGAGGGTGAGTCGCACGCGGCGGCTTGCTTGCGGCGGCGTTTGTGGGTCTTGTGGCGGCGGCATTGTGGATTGAAGCGGGAGCAGGCGGCGAAGGTCGTGGGGGTGTCGAGCGTGCAGCGCGACGTCCGCCTGTCTCGCGACGGCGGCTTGGCCGCTCTGCGAACGTCGGAACGGGAGTCCCCGCCGACGAGCGAACTGGCGGAGCATCGGGAACAAATTCGGCAGTCGTTGGAGCAACGTCCGGCGCGGACGATCGCGGAAGCCTGCCAGCGGATCAAAGACCTGACCGGGATCGAGAGGGGGCCCACTCCCGTTCGGCGGTTCTTGAAGAACCTGGGACTGAAGTGGCCAATGGTCCGTGCGGTCCCGGTGCCTCCGACAAACACTTGGCGGAGCATGCCGCCGCCCAAGCTCTGTTTCTGGACGAACAACGGACTCCCGTGTGGACGGCGGCTCAAGCGGGTCAGGGCCAGGTCTTCTTCGTGGCTCCCTTGCTCTGATAAATCGCCTGAGCCTGCCACGCCGTCAGACGCCTTTGCTTGACCAACTCGCGAGCTAACTGCTCGCCGTCGCTGGGCCGTTTCTCGATCGGCACCGCCGTGATCCAATCCCGCAGGTCGTCAGCCGACATCACTCCGGACGAGGTCAATCGCTGAGTGAATTGGTCAACCGTCAACGGCATGAAGAACTCCCGCCCAGAAGTGATTGACGGGCGATGAGATCGCGAACTCAGAAGTCGGAATACCACCGGAAGACACTTCGCGACTTTACGAAACTCAGGGAGTGACGGTGGCTTTTGGCAGCAACGACCGCAATGTTTGTCGGCCTGCGTCGCTCAACTTCGCTGGGCCGAGATGCAGCTTGCGGAGGTTCGTCAGCTTGGCGAGATGCTCGATCGAAGCGTCCGTGATTGCGCTGGAATCGAGCGTGACTTCTTCGAGCGTCGTCACCTTCGCGAGATGCTTCACACCGTCGTCGTCGAAGATGCCGGTGACGAGCATCAGCTTGCGCAGCTTCGGAAGTTGAGCGATCTGCTCGCACGTCTGATTGCTGGCGGCGCGGTCGTAGATGTCGAGTTCGTACAGTTCCCGCAGTTGACTGAGAAACGGGAACGCGGCAACCGTTGTCTCTTTGCCGTGGACGTGCAATTGCTGGAGGTTGATCAGTCCGGCGAGATGCTTCAACCCCGCGTCGGTGACATTCGTGTGCACGACTTCGAGACGCTTCAGGCTGGTCAGTTTGCCGATCGCTTGCAGTCCCGCGTCGGTGGCGGGGGCCGAGTGCAGATTGATCGACTCGATCTGCTTCATCCCTTGCAGGTGCGCGAAGCCGGAACCGGTGATCTGTGACGCGCAGATCGTCATCCGTTTCATCTTCGTCATGCCGGCGAGATGCTCGAAGCCGCGATCGTCGCACGCGGTCAGACAGACGTTGAGACGTTCGAGATTCGTCAGCTCCTTCAGATGAATCAAACCCGCGCTGGTGACGGCGGTGCCGGAGACTTCCAATCGTCGCAGTCGATCCTGACCGGCAAGCTGCTTGAGCCAGTCGTCGGTGACGCGGTCCGAGAGCTTCTTCGGTTCGGGATCTTTGTGGCCATCGGTTCGTTCGTTGAGTTCGATCTCGACGATGCGGCTGAACACCGGCAGTCCCTCGTCGCTGGCGATCGAACGCAGCCAATCCGGCGCGACGACTTCCAACGTCGCCTTGCCGCCAAGCCGTTTGATCTCGGCCAGCAACACGCGATCCTGTTGAACACGGATCGCCGCCGACTCGAACACCGGCAGAAGTTGTTCGGTGTCGCTGCGCACCTGTCGATCGACGAGGTTCACCGTCAGCGTGTGCATTTGGATTCGCGCGGCCTCTTCCAGTTTTCCGTCTTGGACTTTCGCATCAGCCGCGACCTTAGCGATCTGCCGCAGCGTGGCCGCGTCGCCGTGCTGCTTCAGCGGGACAACGTTCAAGAATCGTGAAATCGGCAGCGGCTTGCCGGGATGTCCCGCGAAACCTTTCACGCCGACCTTCGCGTGAAACACGCCGGGCGGCTCGCCGGTCGTGCAGAAAATCTCGTCGTGATTGGCTCCGCCGAACGCGATGTTGCTGACGACTTTGCTCGGCAGCGGCAGGTACGCCAGCACCTTCGCTTGCGGGCTGAGCACCGTGATACGTCCGGTCTTGGTCTCGGGCCGATGAAAGTCCGCGACCCACAGGTTGCCCGCCGCATCGAACGCGCAGCCGTCGCCGCCCGATCCACCGAGGTCATAAAAAACTTCCGGCTTGCCGAGTAATTCGTTGTCGGCCGGCAGCGCGTATCGCAGGATTTTCTTCGACTGCGATTCGATCACGAACAGATGCTTACTCGCCGGATCGACATCGATGCCGTTCGGAAACGCGAGTCCCGTTGCGATCCGATCGACTCGGCCATCAGGGCGAACCCGGTACAACCGCCCGACCGGCTTGTCCAACGACGAGCCTTCGGGATCGGTCCAGTACACGTTGCCGCGCGCATCGACCGTCAGATCGTTGAGGCTTTGCAGCGTCTCCATCTCGAATCGTTCGGAGACGACGCCCAGCTTGCCGTCCGGCGACAGATCGAGCAGTGCCTTGTGCTTGTTGTCGCAGATCAGCATGTGCCCGTTGCTCAGCAGCACTGTCCCGGCCGGCCCGATCTCCAGATATTTGTAGACCTGTTTCGGAGCCGTCACGCGCAGCAGCGCGCCGCTGCAAAAGAAAACATCACCGTTTCGCCACGTCGGCCCCTCGGAGTAACCGGGAGCCTCGGCGTAGTGCTCGAACTTCACGCCCGCCAACCGCTGAGCCAGTTCGCCTGTCGGTTCATCGGCCAGCGAGGACGTCGCGAGAATCAACATCGCGGTCACAACGGCTGACTGGCACCATTCGAGCTTCGTCATTGGTCCTTCTTTCGTGATTGGTGTTTCGTCGTTCGAACTTCGCCAACAAGCCTCACAGCACCTCGGACAGTTTCACCAACCGGCTTTGTTCACGCATCGACTTCGCGGCGGCGTGGACGATGGCCGTGACTTCCAGAATCTCCTGATGCGGGATCGGTTCGCGGCGTGTCTTGATCATTTCGCGGAACGTCGCGGCCATGCGGAACATCTCGTAGTGGTGGCCGTACCAGAAGTCGTCCTCGATCGAGGCCGTGTACTCGAATTTTTTCTTCTGGAAGTGGACTTCGGTGTGACAGTACTCCCACTTGGCGTTCGGTCGGCCGAACCAGATTTCGGCGGGCATGCGGTCCGGATACGTGACGAGCGCGTGGCAGGTGTTCTCGCGCGCGTACATGCTGACCGCTTCGACGCCCGGTCCCATCAGCGTCATCACGGTCCAGGCCGGATGCTGGCCGTAGACCATCCAGCCACTTTCCGAGAAGCCTCCCTGCACGCTGGCGATGACATATTGAATCGGTCCGAACTCGCCGGAGTCACGCTTGCGCAACGCCGCTTCGCAGCCCCATTCGTGGCGGAACAGGCTCGACGACATGATCGGAGCGTTGTGCTGCTTGGCGAATTCCAGAATCTTGCGCGTGCCGGCGGGAGTCTCGCCGATCGGTTTGTCGCAGAACGTCGGCAGTCCTTTCTTGAGTCCCGGCGCGACGAGATCGAAGTGATCGTCACCAAATCCCGACGCATCACCGAGCCACACGGCATCGACTTGCTCGACCATTTCCTCGACCGACTTGGCGACCTGCACGCCGGGAAACGCTTCCGTGAATTTCGCCGCGATGGCCGGATCGGCGTCGAAGTAGTGCGTGATCTTCGTGTCGGGAAACGGCAGTTGGTCGAACGTGTATTTCGGATGGCGAACGTACTCGCGAAAGAATTTCGCCGACCCCGGATCGACCAGTTTGCAGTACGTGTCGAGGTCGACGGTCGGATGCAGGTATTGAGCGAAGTGCCAAGTGTGTCCGTTGCGCGGCTGAGGCTTGCCGCGAATGGTCGCCGAGATGACTCCGATCCGCAGCACCTTGTCCGATTGTTTTTCGTTGTCGGCGGCCGCGGTGTCCGTCGCCAACGCGGTTCCGCCAAGAGCGGCTGCCGAAGCCAGCAGCATCTGTCGTCGTCCCAAAAGATCGTTCACGGACATGAATGGCTCCTAAGGTTGATAGAACTCGACCGTCTTTTGGACTCCGTCACTCAACGAAGTCGCTTGCCAATCGGGAAACAGATTCGAAATGTAGTTCGGGTTCGGCGGGACATTGGACGGAATCGCCGGTCCGTTGACCACGATCCGCGACGCGGCGTCGGGAACGACCGCCAAGATTGCCGAACGAAATTCTTCGGTCGTGGCCAGTTCGCTGGGCAGATCGACGACGGTGTGACCCGGCGGACACTCGATGGCCGAACGAACAAACGCGCGGGCCACATCCTCGACGTAGTCGTAGCCGACGCGACCCGTATAGCCGATCGTGTAACTTTCTCCGAGTGCTGCCGCTCGCGCCGCCAATGATGGTCCCGCCGTCAAACCTTGATCGCGCTCTGGCCCGTAGGCGACATGCGGACGCACGGCGACCGACGCAATGCCGAAGTGCCGCCAATACTGCTCGGCGATCAGGTCCACCGCTTGTTTGAACGCGCCGTAAAACGTCGGCGGCCGATTCGACTCCTCGGCGGAATCGCCGGTCTCCGGCCCATACACCGCGTACGAACTGGCATACGCCAGCGAGCGGACTCGCCCCGACCTCCGCGCCGCCTCGAACAACGCGGTGCTCCCCAACACATTGACCTGACAACCCAGCCACGGGTCTTTCTGACACTCCGGAGTCAGCAGCGCCGCCAGATGAATGACGTGCGTCACGCCAAGTTGCTCGATGACGCTTTGCATACGATCACGATCCAGCAGCGAGGCTTCGATCGAGACCACCTCCGCCGCGCGACCGCCGAGCACTCGCCGCCAGCGCGCCGGGGCCGGCTGCACATCCACCACCACCGGCTTCGCATTTCGTGCGAGCAACTCGCGCAGCACCCAAGTGCCAATGAAGCCGCTACCGCCAGTCACCAACACCGTGCCGCTCATTGTCGTTCCCATTTCGTTCAAGCCGAGGCAATTCATCGTGATGGTGTTCGATCCGAGCCTGATTTTCGAGTGCCACGGCTGTGTCAGCCGTGCTTTGCAACACACACGGCTCACAGAGCTGCGGCACTCAGTTTCCGTGGTTTGAACCTGCAAGGTCGCAGTTGCTGAAAGAAATCGGATGAGAATTTTCAGCGCCGCTGTTTTCGGTGACGACTTCGTGTTGGACGTTCGTGACGAGTACTTGGCGCTGGTTGCCGAAGGCACGAGCGACCGTGAGGCCAATCGGCGGATACTCGAGAGCTTCAACGATTCAACTCGAGATTCAGACGATGGCTCAATCTTTTGGGTCGCACTAGCTGCAACGCAATGGGATTACGGTCGGCTTGATTCTCGCGTGAAGGCGAAGGCACTGACTTCAATCAAGCAGTGCAAAAAGGATGGCCGTTGGTCCGGGTCGCGGTTGGAACAAAAGCGGTTTTCCGTCTTGGAACGAATCGCACAGAATCTCCAAGCGACACCGCCGCCAAAACAAATACCGCGAATGCGACAGGTCCGCGAAACTCCGAAATTGTCAGCGAGCGAGCCCGACCAAAGTGCGTATGCCGACGCGTGGGCACCGGCCCATCGAAGAACGGCCCCGAGCGATCCCTCACGCGGCCAGGATTGAGACGATTTCGAAGGTCTGAAAATTGAGGGTCATAAGTGAGTCCCGATCGACAACGTATTGGTTCGGGATGTCCGTCAGGGTCTGTTCGATGGCCGCACGAACGTCAGCAAACGTGGGCTAGTCGCGACCGTCAAGCGAACGACGATTGGTGAACGTCCAGAGTCTCTCGATCCGGTTCAGATTGGGCGAGTACGACGGCAGGAACAGGAACGTGATCCTCCGTGGCGTGGCCAACCCGATCACCACCGCGTTCCGCGGGTCACATGCGTTGTCGAGAACCAACGTGATCGATCCCGTCAGTCCCTGTGCCGCGATCTTGCGCCAGAGTTCGCAGATTGTCTCGGTGTTGACCACCGTGGTGTTGGTCACGGCCACCAGGGTGCCTTCGGCACACAGGTTTTTCAAACCTGTGCCACCCACGCAGTTCACGCTCAATTTTCTAACCGGCGCGTTGAGCTTTGTCTCGCCGCACGATTTCGAGCCACCCACAGCCGCCAATCACGACAATGTGCCTGAAGTCCAAGTCGGCGTCAGCGACGGACGCATCTCGTCACGCAAAACGTCCGCGTGATCGTTGCCACTTCAGGCCAATAGCTCCGTGACCACGCGGGCTTCGGTGACTCGCGAGTCGGTTAACGTCTCGTCGTTGCCGTGGTGAGGAAACGTCAGGCGGTCGTGGTCGAGGCCGAGTTGGTGCAGGATCGTCGCGTGCAGGTCGGGGACGCCGACGCGGTTCTCGGCGGCTCGGTAGCCGACCTCATCGGTCGCGCCGTGAGCGTGTCCCGGCTTGAAGCCGCCGCCGGCGAGGATCGCGGTGAAGGCGTTGCGGTTGTGGTCGCGGCCCTTGCCGTTTTGCGAGACGGGCAGCCGACCGAACTCACCCGACCACAGCACGATGGTGCTGTCGAGCAAGCCGCGCTGCCGGAGGTCGCGGATCAAGCCCGCCGACGGGAGATCGCATTTGCGGCAGATCGCTTCGTTCTCGGTCTTCGTGTTCGAGTGCGCGTCCCACGGTTGGAACTGCGGCTTGACGGGCGGGAAGACTTGCACGAACCGCACGCCGTTCTCGATGAGCCGCCGTGCCATCAGGCAACGCAGGCCGTAACCGGCTGTTTCCGGGTCGTCGAGCCCGTACAGCTTGCGTGTCTCGGCCGACTCCTTCGACAAGTCCAGCAACTCGCCGGCCGCGAGCTGCATGCGCGCGGCGAGTTCGTAATTGCGGATGCGCGTTTCCAACTCGTGGTCGAACGGAAACTGCCGCCGGTGCTCTTCATTGAGCTTCGCGAGCAGATCGAGCTTCTCGCGCTGCACCGCCGGCGCGATCGGCGTGGCGGGTTGCAAGTTGAGGACCGGCGTCCCCTGCGAGGAGACTTCGGTCCCGCGATACATGGCCGGCAACCAACCGTTCTGCCAGAGCAACGTGCCACTCGTGTTGTAGCCCTCCGGATCGCGGAGCACGATGTACGCCGGCAGGTTGCGATTCTCCGTCCCCAGGCCGTAGCTGACCCACGAACCCAGCGCCGGCCGCCCTGGGAAAATCTTCCCGGTGTTGAGCATCACCAACGCTTCGGTGTGATTGTTGTGCTCCGAGTACATCGACCGCACCAGACACAGTTCGTCCGCCAGCGATCCCAGATGCGGCAGCAGCGTCGACATCTCCAAGCCGCTCTCGCCGTAGTTGCGGAACGCCAGCGGCGAGGCCATGAGCTTGTCGGAATTCCCCATTTGAAACGTCTCGACCGACATCGTCTGGCCGGACCGTTTCGTCAGCTCCGGCTTGGGATCGAGCAAATCCATCTGACTCGGCCCGCCGTTTTGCACGAGCATCACGACGGCTTTCGCTCGCGGTTCCGCGTGTGGTTGCTGCGGTGCGAGACCGGCCGTTCGCTCGGCGGCGATTCCGCGCAGCGCGAGTATGCCGAAGCCCAACCCCGACGCGGCCAGCATCTGTCGGCGCGTGAGAGTCGCATTGCGTCGATCGACGGAATTACGGGACATACAAAAACTCGCTGGTATTGAGCAGCGTGTGACACAACTGGATCACGGCTTTCTCGGCGGAGTCCTGTTTCGCGAAGTTGGCAAAGGCGGCTTCGCAGAAAGTTCGCTCGGATTCGCGAGGTGGGCGGCCGAGCGTGATGCGAAACGCGAGGTCGATTTGCTTCGCCATGTCCGAGCCAACCGCTTTGGCCACGCGCGCGGCAAGATGTTCTGCATGTTCGAGCACGAAGCGATCGTTGAGCATCGTCAGTGACTGCAGGACGACCGCCGAAGACTCACGGCCCGTGCAGTTCGTGGTGAGGTTCGGCTGATCGAAGACCGAGAGGATTGTCGGGTGATAATTGCGGCGTGCCAGCAGATACAGCGAGCGCCGCCACGGACTGGTCGGCGTCGGCAGATTCTTGTCAGAGACAACAAACGTCCCATCCGGACGTGGCTCGACCGGAATCGGCGCGCCGCCGAATGTCGTGTCCAGCCTGCCGCTGACGGCCAGTACCGCATCGCGCACGATCTCCGATTCGAGCCGTCGCAATCGCATTCGCCACAACAACCGGTTATCGGGATCATTCTCCGAGGCGGTCATTTGGCTCGGCGCGACCGACGAGGATTGCCGATAAACCCGCGACGTCATGATCTGTTTGAGCAGCGGCTTCCAGCGCCCACCGTTGTCGAGGTACTCCGCCGTGAGCCACTCCAACAGCTCCGGATGCGTCGGCCGCGCGCCGGCAACTCCGAGGTTGTCCGTCGTCTCAACCAACCCTTTGCCGAAGAGATGCTGCCACATTCGATTGACCTGGACTCGTGCAGCGAGATGTGCCGCTGGACTCTCGCGGTCCGTGAGCCACCGCGCGAGTGCCAATCGTCGGTGGGAGGTTGCCCCGGTCGATTTGCTGTCATCCAACGCGGCTGCCTGACTCAACACCGCCAAGAATCCCGGGGCCACTTCCTCACCCGGCGTCTCGTGATTGCCTCGCTTGAGTAACTTCGTCGGAGTCACCGGGCCGTCGTAGGTCACTTGCCAATGCGGCCAACTCTTCTTGCGGCCGAGATGTTCCACCGCTTGCTTCTCCCAATCGGCCGTCGCGGTTTTGTCGGCATCACTGAGCGCCGCAGAGACCTCTTCCGGTCTCACGGCCAGCGTCATTCCGAATTTGTCGGCCAGATATTTCTGAACCTCGTTCCGCTTGTCGGCCGGCGTCGCGAGTGCCGCTTGCGTGTCGGCGCGGATCGCTTCCGGCAGCGTCGCGAGTTTTGCCACGAGCAACTTCGCTTCGTAGCTCGCTCGGAGTTCGGCGATCTGCTTACGAAGCTCGGCCGCTTGACGGTCGAGGTCCGCGTTGCGTCGTTCGATCTCGGTCTTCTCAGCCGCGGACACGGCAGGCAGTTGCCGCTGAGTCGGGTTCAGCCAGCGATCCGGATTGAAGGCTGGCTGAAGCAGCGCGAGGAATTGGTAGTAGTCGCGCTGCGTGAGTGGTTCGTACTTGTGGTCATGGCACTTCGCACAGTTGAGCGTCAGCCCCAGCACGTTATTTGCGAGAATCTCGCCCGTCCGTTGCCACACGCCATAACGGGTCAGCGGCACGTTCAACTCTGGTGCGAACGTGTCATCGGAACTGGCTCGCAGAAAACCGGTGGCGATCAGGTGCTCACGAATCTCCGGCGAGTACGTCGCCGCTCCGCGCCAGTCTACGAGTTCGTCTCCCGCGATCTGCTCGGTAAGGAATCGCGAGAACGGCTTGTCCTCGTTGAGCGACCGCACGACGTAGTCGCGATACATCCAGCGATTTTCGAGCGGATGAATAATCCCGGCATCGTTGTCGGTGCTCATCACGTCCGCGTAGCCGGCCGCGTCGAGCCAATGCCGCCCCCAGCGTTCTCCAAAATGCTGTGAGGCCAACAGCCGATCCAAGAGTTCTTCGTAGGCTGTTGTGCTGCTGCTCGTCACAAACACCGTCACTTCTTCCGGTGACGGCGGCAGGCCGATCAAATCGAACGACACTCGACGAATCAGAGCGGTCTTGTCGGCGTCGGGCGACAACGTCAGGCCGTGCTCTTCCAGCTTCGCGAGCACGAACGCATCGACGGGCGAACGCACGCTGCCGGCATTTTTCACGCTCGGCACCGGCGGCCGTGTCACCTTCTGAAACGACCAATGCTGCGTCTTCTCGACCGGTAGTGAGGACGACTGCCCAAACGCCGCAGGCATGCTGACTGCAAGAAACGCCAACGATGGAAGGAGGAGCAAACGCATGGAAAACATCGTAGCACGGCGAAGCCGCCGATATGTAGCCTTCATCGCTCCACGTGACGGCTACGTTGAGAGCCGCTCGAACTTCTGCAGCGTGTGAAAATCACCGACCGGCGGTTTCGCGTTGCCGTAGGCGGCTCGGACGACTTCGGAGACGTACAAGTCTCCGCGCGAGTCGAACCAGATATCGTGCGGTGCGAAGAAGTCTCCGGGAGCACACGGGGTGTCTCCACCACCCCACCGCACGAGTAGTTGGCCGCGCGAATCGAAGATGCTGACTCGACCACCGGTCGCGTTTGGATGAGGCGGTTGCGTGCCGGGCCACATTCCAGCTCGGTATCCGACCTCGGCGACGAAGACTCGGCCATTGTCGTCGATCGCCACTTCGCATGGTCGAGCGATGTCCGCCCACTCCGCCAAGAAATCGCCGTCGGGTGAGAACAATTGAATGCGGCTGTTCTCGCGATCGGCGACGTAGACCGTCCCCTGTCGGTCGAGCGCGATGCCATGCGGGATGTGAAACTGCCCCGGCCCCGCTCCCGGCGAACCCCACGAGTGCAGCAGTCGTCCATCAGCCGAGAACCGGTGAATGCGAGCATTGCCGTAGCCATCTGAGATGAACAGCTCGCCGGAGGAAGCGATCGCAACGTTCGTCGGGAAGTGAAACGGCGGCCCGACGTGTCGGATCGTGCGGTAGTCGATGCTCGTCGCGCCGGTGTCCGAAGGGACTCCGTGAGTCCCCAGCGTCATCAGTAATTGGCCGTCCGGCGTGAATTTTCGGACGGTGTGGCCGAAGTCATCAGTACAGAACACCGAGTCATCCGGAGCGATTGTGATCCCGTGTGGCCGCGCGAACAGACCCTCGCCCCACGAACCGCGAAAGTTTCCGTCGCGGTCAAAGATCGTGACCGGATGCTCGCCACGACTGAGGACGAAGACGCGATCCCGCGAATCCGTGGCGACACCCACGACCTCGATCACGTTCCAGTCCGCTGGCCAGAGTGGCCAGTCGGTTGCGACGCGATAACGAAACTCACCGGAGCCGAAAACGTCGTGGTCACTCATCGTGCCGCCCTTCCGTCTAACTCAGCCCGCGTGGCGGCCGACCTTGTTGATGCGGCCGTAAACGTCGTTGAGAATCCAGTGAAACAGCACGAGGTGGATCGACTCGACCATGCCCATGTCGTCCAGCGGCACATGCAGATTGTTCTTGCCGAGCGATTTCAATTGACCACCGCCGTAGCCGGTGATGCCCCAGGTCCGCAGGTTGTGGCGATTGGCCCACTCGACGGCATTGAGAATGTTGGGGCTGTTGCCGCTGCCGCTGATTGCGATCAGCACGTCGTCGGGGGACGCGAAGTTCTTGAGCTGTTCGACGAACACGCGGTCGAAACCTTCGTCGTTGCCCCACGCCAGAATGTACGGCGTGTTGTCCGTCAGACTGAGCACCTTCAACCGCTTGACGCTGTCGTTCGTGAAGTCTTCGCGTCGCAGCGTGCTCTTGCCGAGATCTTCGCAGAAGTGCGACGAGTTCGATCCGCTGCCGCCGTTCCCGCAGATGAACACAAATCGGCCGTCCTGATACGCCGAGTAAATTTCGTCCGCCAACCCAGCCGTCTGGCTGAGATCTAGCCGCCCGAACTCTTC
>CAMAWN010000185.1 GCA_945861865.1 Candidatus Kuenenia stuttgartensis
GCTCCGCCGAGCGGTTCAGGGACGATCTCGTCAATGACGCCGAAGCCGAGCAAGTCTTTGGAGGTGAATCGCAAGGCTCGCGCGGCAAGGGGGGCGTGCTTGGAATTTTTCCAGAGGATGCCGGCGCAGCCTTCGGGACTGATGACCGAGTAGTACGCGAACTGCAACATCGCGATGTAATCGCCGATCGCGATGCCGAGCGCTCCGCCGGAGCCCCCCTCCCCGATCACCGTGCAAACGATCGGTGTGTTGATGCGAGCCATCTCGCGGAGGTTGTAGGCGATGGCGTAGGACTGACCTCGCTCTTCGGCTTCGGGTCCGGGCCATGCTCCGCCGGTGTCGATGAAGCTGATGATCGGCATTTTGTATTTGGCGGCGAGTTGCATCTTTTGCAGAGCCTTGCGATAGCCCTCCGGGTGCGCCATGCCGTAGTTGTGCTCGGTGCGTTCCTTGAGATTTCGGCCCTTCTGCTGGCCGACGAACATGACCTTTTGATCGTCGATCTTGGCGAAGCCAGTGAGGATGGCTCGGTCGTCGCGGTAGGCGTGATCGCCGTGCAATTCGATGAACTCGTCGAAGATCAGTTCGAGGTAGTCGAGCGTCTGTGGCCGGTGACTGTCGCGGGCCAGCTTGACGACGTCAGACGGATCGAGATTGCTGAAGATTTCGCGGGTGAGCCGCGCGATTTCCAGCTGCAAGTTGCGAATCGCCTCTTTGATATTTGGCGGCGGATTCGGCTTCCCTTCCAACTTCGCGAGTTGCTGTTCGAGTTCGACGATCGGCTTCTCGAACGGCAGCGGGATGCGATTCGTGGGGTTCGGGCGATTACTCTCCGAAGGCAAGTACTCGTCACCCGCCGGAGTTGGATCGTCGTCGCTGGAGTTGTCCGCAGACATGGGTGCCTCTGAAGTGATGCTCGCGAAGGAAGTCGGGACGGTCGCAAACTCGTTTTAGTTTTGCAAGGCGAAGTCCACGTTGAGTCGCGAAGTGTGCAGGTCTCACAGGACGTCCGGCAACTCTTCCATGATCGGCAAGTCATCCACGTCTTTCGCAGTCGGTGGCGGCTCTGGCCTTTGACCGGGATTCAGGAATGACCCGGGGATGAAGCGTGTCGGAACCGGTTCCATTGGTTGTCCTGGGGCCGGCTGTGCTTGGTTTGGTGGAGCCATCTGTGGCGGCATTTGTTGTGGAACGCCGGGCATTCCGGGCATCGGCATTCCCGGTTGTGGCATCATGGCAGCAGGTTGCATTGGCATGGGCATGGGCATCATGCCCGGCATCATCCCTGCCCCGGATGGATAGCCCGGCATCTGTTGCGGCATCCCCATCCCCGGATAGCCATAGCCCGGCATCGGCGCGAACTGACCGGGCATCATTGGTGGCATGGGCATGAACGGCATCTGCGGCGCGAAGCCGGGAGCCATCGGCATCATCGGCATCAAGGGTTGAGGGACGGCGGCGGCGGGTTGTGGTTTGGATGCCAGCTTGGGCTTCACTGGCTCGGGCTTGCCGGACTTTGGTTGTGGCGGCGTGTTTGCTGCGGCGGCAGAGGCTGCGACTTGTTTGGCAAATTCCGGATCGACCTTGGCCTTTTCGGATCGAGTGTGATCGGTGCGACTGTCGATCCGTTTGCCGAGACTCTGTTGACCCTCCGCCGCTTTCTCCTCTGCGAGCCGTTGATCTCGCAGCTTTTCGGGGTCTTCTTTGAAGGGCTGCACGTTTCGGAACTCGGACATCAGCTCCTGCAGATTCTTTTGCCGGTCCTTCGTCTTCTTGGCGAGCATGCGCAACACCATGCGGTCCATCTCAGGAGTGACGTTCTTGTTGATGTCGGAGGGCGGAGTGGGGACCGCCGTCAGGTGTTTCATCAGCAGATCTTTGGGCGTACTTCCCTTGAATGGAATCGTGCCGGTCAGGCATTCGTAGATCGTGATGCCCAGACTGTAGATATCGGTCGCGGGCGAAGGTGCTTCCTTGCGGATGGTCTCCGGAGCGATGTAGGACAGCGTGCCACCGATGTCCTTTTTGCCGCCGAACATCTTGCCCAACGCGCCTTTGATCTTTTCAGACAGCGAGAAGTCAATGACTCGCACCTCTGAGGCACGGCTCATCAGAATATTGTCCGGCTTCACATCGAGATGCACCCAACCCCTCTCGTGCATGTGGTTCAGGGCTTGGCTGGTACATTCAATGAGTTTGCGCAGCCGAGCCTGCACGCCGACGATGTCCATCAGGATGTTGGACTTGAGGTTCGGAGATTTGAACAGTTCCAGGATCAAATAGATGTTGGTTTTGCGATTCACCGTCGCGAACCACTTGATGAGATTGGGGTGGTCCAGCGACTGCGCGACCTTGCCTTCGTATTTGAGGATCGCAACTTGTTCCGAGTCCGTCATCGCTTCGGCCAGCAGCACCTTCATGGCGAAGCGATTGGTGGTGTTCTCTTCCTGGACCTCCAGGACTTGGGCGTGCTTGCCCATCGCAATCGTCCCCAGCCGGACGTAGTGATCGATCTTGTTGTCGTCGGCGGCTGGTGTTTTTTTTTCGTCGGCCACAATGAACTCTCCGGACGTGCGTTCGGTGGGAGGCAATTTGCGATGTGCCCCCCTGCTCTGTTCGTCACAAGGTATGGTTGCCCCTTCCGCTGCCGCAAGTTGGCAGCTTGTGACTCGGCAGGTCAACCGCAACAATCCGCAACCAATTTGAGCAGGTGGTGCGCCTGCGTCACCTTCAAGAATCACAGGTGAGCCGCCTGTGCTACGACAAGGAGTTCGCCGTGCTTACTGTCAGTCAATGGATGCTCGTGACCGCGTTGTTGTCTTCGGGAGCCGATGTGCTCGGCGACGCACCGGGCATGGAACTGCGATACACCGGTACGCTGGCGCGAGTGACTCGCACCGCGACCGAGCAGCCGTACAAGAAATTCACGGTCTTGGCCGTTGCCTCTCGGCAGGCCGACGGAACGAAGGTGACGTACCTGACCGACGAACGCGGCGGCGGAAGCTGGGCATGGCCAGAACGATTCGGTGCGCTGGAACTCAACGCCAAAAACAAACCGGCCAATGACGCGACGATCCGGTTGCTCGCCGAACACGAAGGGCATCTGAACCCCATCGCGATCCGGCAGCCGTTCTTCGAGCACCCCGATCAACTCAGCGAAGACGCCGATGGCGATTGGGTTTCCGGGCAGCACTCCTACGAGGTCGCTGACGGGACCAAAAAAATCAAGGACCGCGAGTGCCTCGTGGTGCGTGTCTCGACGAACAATGGCCGCAAGCAACGGCTGTGGATCTCGAAGGCAGACCACACGCTGTTGGTCGCCGCCGAGCAGCAAGTCTTCATGGGACGCGGCGACGAGTTTCAATTGAAGCTCGAATTGGAATCCATCAAGCCGTTAGACGCCGCCGCTTTGGCTAAGATTCAAAAGCCGTTTGAAACTCTGGTGGCCTTGAAAACTCAGATGAACCGCCCGGACGGCGAGACCAAGACTGAACTGAGCGACGCTCAAATCGCCGCCGCCAAGAAGGTGATCGACTCGTTGCAAACATCTGCCGAAGGGACGCCGCTCGCGCCGCTGGCCGCCGTCATCAGTCGCGATGTGAAATCTCAAACGCAACGAGCCGATGATGTCACGAACGTCTCGAAAAAGTTCGTCGGTCAACCGGCTCCGGCGTTTGAAGTGAAGACGATTGACAACAAGGTGATCAGCTCAAAAGACCTCGCCGGCAAGATCGTCGTGCTGCACTTCTGGGACTACGACAGCGAACCGCTCACCGAACCGTATGGCCAAGTCGGCTACCTCGACTTCTTGTCAAACAAGCGCAAGCGATACGGCATTGAGGTCATCGGCGTCGCGACGAACGAATCATTCGCCGATCCCGCGAAGACGACCGGTGCGTTGCGATCCGTCCGCAAGCTGCGCGAGTTCATGAATCTCGGCTACCCGATCGTGACCGACGACGGCACGCTCGTCGACAAGTTTGGCGACCCGCGCAAGCTGGGAGCGAAACTCCCGCTCTGGGTCGTCATCGGCCCCGATGGCAAGATCGCCCACTACCACGTCGGCTTCTACGCCATCAAACCGGACGAGGGCCTGCGCCCGCTCGACGAAGCGGTGATGAAGCAGATCAAGACCAAGTAGCGCGGCAGTGAAACATGACCACCTCCGACACGCTCGCCCAGCTTCGATCGCGCATCCTCTCGCAGTTCTCAATGATGTTCCTCTCGACCTGGGAGGAAGAACGTTGGGAAGCCGAACTGGCGGCGCTGGCCACGGAAATGGATCGCGGGCTGGTGACTTGGACCGTGACGCGCGGGGCGCAGCCGCCGCTCAGTGGGAATGCGTCGGCGATGATCGATGCGGCCGAGTTCTTGCGGCATGTGCCTGACTTCCCAGGCGACCAGTTGTTCTTGCTCAAGGATTTTCATCCGCATCTGGCGGACCCGCACATCGTGCGACAGTTGCGAGATCTGGTGCCAGTGCTCATCGAGCAGAATAAGACGCTGCTGTTCATGGGGCCGGAGACGGCGATTCCCGTCGAGTTGCTCAAGGACGCGCTGAAATTTGATCTGCCGCTGCCGGGGCTCGACGAACTGCACACGGAATTGAAAGGGGTATTGGCGTCCAACAACGCACACCGCCCTGCCCCGCTGGTGGTCTCGCCGGAACAGGAAGAGCGGCTCGTCCGCACGATGCTGGGGCTGACGGCGGCGCAGGCGCGGAAGTCGTTTCAGCGCGCGTTCCTTGGTCGCAGCGAGATCGACGAGGAGATTTACTCGCAGCTCATCGGCGAGAAGAAGGTGATGGTGCAAGGCTCGGAGATGCTCGAATTTCAGGAGCTGACCGAGGGAGTTAAAGACATCGGCGGGCTGGACGGCTTGAAGGATTGGGTCGCGAAGAGATCGCTGGCGTTCAGTGAAACGGCCAGAAAAAAAGGCATTCCGGCTCCGAAGGGAGTGCTGCTGTTGGGCGTGCAAGGTTGCGGCAAGAGCCTCACGTCGCGAGCGATCGCCAAGCTGCTGGCGTTCCCGCTGGTGCGGCTGGATGTCGCGACGCTGCTCAGCGGTGACAAGGGGCAGTCCGAGAAAAATATGCGAGATGTGCTGGCTTTGATGGAGATGATCGCTCCGGCCGTGCTGTGGCTGGACGAAATTGAAAAGGGCTTCGCCGGCGCGAACGGCGAGGCGGGATCGGATTCGACGATGATCCGCATCATGGGTCGCTTCCTGACCTGGATGCAGGAGAATCCGGCTCCGGTGTTCGTCGTCGCGACGGCCAACAGTGTGACCGGCCTGCCTCCCGAAATGCTGCGACGCGGACGCTTCGACGAACTCTTCTTCGTCGATCTGCCGAACTACCACGAACGCAAACAGATTTTGGAGATTCATCTTCGCAAGCGCGCGTTTGACCCGACGAGCTTCGACATCGCGAAGCTGGCCGAACGGAGCGAAGGCTACAGCGGTGCCGAGTTGGAACAGGTCGTCCTCGCCGCGATGGTCGAAACCTACGGCAGTGCCGATGGAATCACGCAAGCGGCGTTGGAGAAGGCTCGCGAGGAAACCGTGCCGCTGTCGGTGACGATGGAAGAGAAAATCTTCCAGCTTCGAGAATGGGCGAAAGGCCGTTGCCGACCAGCGACTCCCGACAGTCGCGTGCTGCAAATGTTGGAAGCCGAGCAGCGGCAAAAGGCCGAGGCCGCCGGTGATGAACGCGGCCTCGAAGACAAGCCGTTCGCGTTCGATCCGACCGAGTTGGAACCGGAGGAAACCGATGAGGCGTGGAGAACTCCCGCCCAAAACGATGACCTTCCGGCGGCGTTGCTGGAATACGTCCGGACTCACGATGGTGTGACGATCCCGCAATTACAGTCGGTCTTCGCGGAGTTCGTCGCGACCACCGGCGAGCAAGGTCTCTCACTGCGTTCCGATCCGAATCTCATCCTGTGGCTGGGCCTGAGCGCCGAGTTCGCTGGCGAGCTTTCGAAACTCATCAGCAACAAACGCCTGTTCTTGCGTGTCACCGACACCTCGGCCTTCGGCGACTCAGAGGCGGAGATCAAACTTCCAAAGATGACCGCCCTGCCCGATAACAAGGTCTCAAAACCTGCGTGGTTGCCGACGTGCCTGACCGACCTAGCTCCGGACGAGCCGGATTCGCGTCTGGAACGAGTGGCTCGAATGATGCTCGCCAAATGATCCCCCGACACCACTCAAAGCATTCGATGACGAACTCGCAGCGCACGTTGTTGCTGGTGAGTGGGATTGTTGTCAGCGTACTCAACCTTGGTTTTTGCGAGCAGCCCAATGCGCTCACGGACAAGACGCCGGCCTCCACGACGCGTGAGCCAGTTCCGGACGACGACGCGCCGCAGGAACTCAAGCGATTGATTTCAGACGGCAAAGTCAAAGTCGTCTACGACTCTGACTCGGAGTTCGTGAAAGCCGCGCGAGGCTGGGCCGACTTCCAAGTGCGGCTGGATCACACGTTCAAATACGGTCTGGTCAAGTCTCGAAAGAACGAACGCTGGCATGTGAGACTCACCGTCACCAAGTTGGAACCGAAGATTGAGTTGACGCACTTGATCCGGCTGCCGGCTTCGTTCAAGTCTCCGGCCGTCTGGCAAGGCTCAATTCTGCGGCACGAGTTTGATCATGTCGCCGTGAGCCTGGACCCGCGAGCACTGCTGCTGCTTCGCCATTTGCTCAAGCACCTGCCGGTGATTGAACGGACTTTGGAGCCGCAAGAAGAACCTTCGAACGAACGACTCAAGCAGATCATCACAGAGGTAATCGACCGCCGTTACCAAGCGGTGCTCGAGTTGATGCGGCAGAACAACTTACTGCTCGAAAAAGTGGGTACTCACGGAACACAACCGATTCCCCACCGAGCCGCCTTCTTCGCCAAGCTCTACACGAAAGAGAATCTCGCCGAGCAGAAGTTCCCGTTTGTGGATCAAGCCCTCAAACTGCTGGAGACGAAGGAATACCAGAACGCCGAATTGCGTTTTGTTCCGCGTGATCCGACCGAGTAGTCATGAAGAGCGGTATTCCGCCTTCGCGGATCGAGATACACTGCCGCTCTGCTGACCAGACCCTGCCCCGTGAGGCCTTCCGATGCGAATTCTGTTCTGCGCCGCGTCGTTGTTGTGCGGACTCGCCGCGACGGCCCAAGCTGCGGAGATCGACTACCTCACAGAAGTGAAACCGCTGCTGACTGCCAAGTGCGTGGCCTGTCATGGCGGCTTGCGACAGCGGGGTAACTTCCGGCTCGACACAGCAAAGTTCGCACTCAAAGGGGGTGACAGCGGCCCAACCATCGTCGTCGGCAACAGCGCCAAGAGCGTGTTGATCGAAGCCGTCCTCGGCGAGAACGGTCGCACGAAAATGCCGCTCGAAGGTGAGCCGCTCAAGCCGGAGCAAATTGAAATCCTCCGCCGCTGGATCGACGCCGGCGCGAAAGCCCCCGCCGACGAACCTGTCGCCGACCCGCGCGACCACTGGGCGTTCAAGAAGCCCGTGAAATCTCAAATTCCAAATCTCAAATCTCAAATCTCAAATTCCTCCGCTCCAATCGAAAATCAAAAATCGAAAAACGAAAATCCGATTGACTTGTTTATCGCCGCCGAACAGCAATCGCGCGGCCTGACTCCCTTGTCCGAAGCCGACAGAGCGACGTTGCTGCGGCGAGTCTTCATCGACCTCATCGGCCTGCCGCCCACATCCGATGAACTGCACGAGTTTCTGAACGACTATGAACCTGATGCCTACGAGCGAGTTGTCGATCGGCTACTCGAATCGCCAGAGCACGCGCGGCGCTGGGCTCGGCATTGGATGGACATCGGGCGGTACCGCGATTGGTACGGCAGTCGCGGTGGCAATGAACTCCGCAACTCGCGCCGCCACATCTGGCGCTGGCGAGATTGGATCATCGAATCGCTCGCCGCCAACAAAGGCTATGACCGCATGATCGTAGAAATGCTTGCGGCGGATGAGATCGCTCCTGGCGACCGTGACATCGGCCGAGCCACTGGATTCCTCGGCCGTAACTATTACGTCTTCAATCGCAACGTCTGGCTGCACGACACCGTTGAGTTCACCAGTGCGGCGTTCCTTGGCCTGACCTTCAAGTGTTGTCGCTGTCACGACCACAAGTACGACCCGCTGGCACAAGAAGAGTATTTTCGTCTGCGGGCGTTCTTCGAGCCACTCAACGTCCGCACCGATCAACTCGCCGGCAAGAGCGAACTCATCACCGGCAATTGGCCGGCTGGAGCACCTCCAGGCCACAAGCTGAAAGACGGCGACGATTTTGTTTTCGACGCCGACCTCGCGGTACCGACGTATCTGTTGGATCGCGGCAACGAGAAGAATCCCGTGACCGACAAGCCGCTCGCGCCCGGCGTGCCGAGCGTCTTGAATCTGCCGTTGTCACCCATCGAACCGATCTCGCTGCCACTCGAAGCGTACTACCCAGACCTTCGTGCCGACCGCCGACAGGAGTTGATCGACACGGCTATTGACGCCGTTGCGCAAGCGGAATCCGAAGCCACCAAGAGGCAAGCCGCCGCCGTGACAGCAAAGAAGAAACTTGACGCGGCAATCAGGCAAGCGGAGGACGTTAGTCCTCCGAGCAATCCGAGGTCTGACAACAAACCACTCGGAGGGTTAACACTCTCCGCTCGCCAGGAAGTCATTCCGTTCCTCAACGACAACTTCGCGACACACAACAAAGAGGTCTGGAAAATTCTCAGCGGCGATTGGGTCTTCGAGGATCAGAAGCTCAAACTGAAAGCGCCTGGCCACTTCGTGACGATCACGACGCTGACGAATCATCCGCAGGATTTCAAAGCGACGTTGAAATACCGTACGCTGACGGGCGGCTCGATCGGTTCGGTGGGACTGTTTTTCGACATGGTCGAACTCAAAGACGCTCAAGCCGTCTACACGGCGCTGGGGACCGGCAATTCAACGGTGCAAGCGTTTCACCGCCGCAACGGTGCCGAACTCTATCCTGCCGTCGGCATCGTTCCGGCTCTGGTGAAAGTCAACGAAGACACGACGCTGGAGATCACCGCTCGCGGCCAAGAGTTGAAGATCTGGCTCAACGGCGAATTGAAGCTGACCTACCAGATGCCGACACCTCGCCAACCTGGCCGCTTTGCGCTGTGGTGTCACGCGGGCGTCGCTGAGTTTCATTCCTTGAAGATTGTCCCGTTTGAGCCGAGCGTCGAAGAGTTGCGACTCGCTTTGCGAATTGCGGATTCCGAAGCTGCGCTCGCGACGAAGTCGATTGAAGTCGCTTTCGCGGAAGCCGGTGCCATCGAAGCGCGAGTCGGTGCGGAGTTAATAAAGTACGCTGTGGCGGACGCTGCCACGGTCCGAGCCGATGCGGACAGTATCGGCCGCTTTGCCGCCAATTCCGAACGCGCCGCAGCGCTGGCGAAAGCGGAACTTGAAGCGTTGCGTGCCGAGCAGCAACTCGACATCGCCAAAGCCGGCGCGAAGCCGGGCGATGCGAAGGCTCAAGAAGCGATCAAAGCCGCCGAAACCAAACTCACGACTGCTCGCACCACTGTCGCAACCGCGAAGACGAACGTCGTGAAGGAAGACACGACCTACACACCGCTCGGCCCGACGTACCCGACCACCAGTAGCGGTCGTCGGCTCGCGTTGGCGAAGTGGTTGACCGACAAAGACAACCCACTGACCGCTCGCGTTGCGGTCAATCACGTTTGGAAACGACATTTTGGAACGGCCCTCGTGCCCAGCGTCGCCAACTTCGGACTCAACGGCAAACCACCGACCCACCCTGCCCTGCTCGATTGGCTGACCGTCGAATTCATGGATTCCGGTTGGAGCCTGAAGCACCTGCATCGCCTGATCGTCACCAGCGCCACGTACCGCAGGTCGAGTGGCGAGGGACGTGGGACGAGGAGCGTGCCAGACAGAAGCCCTGATCTCTCGTCCCTCGCCTCCGATCCCGACAACCGCTTTTATTGGCGCACCAACGTCCGTCGCATGGAAGCCGAAGTTGTCCGCGACACACTTTGGTCGTTGACCAACGGACTCGATCGTTCTTTCCGCGGACCCGAACTCGAACCGTCCATCGCCGACACGGCTCCGCGACGCAGCCTCTACTTCCGACACACGCCAGACGACCAAGCCATGATGTTGGAACTCTTCGATGGCCCCTCCGCCGCCGAATGCTTCGAGCGAACTGACAGCATTATGCCTCAGCAAGCGCTGTCGCTGGTCAACAGCCATCTCGCGCTGACGCAATCGCGATTGCTCGCTCGCGAGTTGTCACGAGCCACAACCGGTACGGCATCGACCAGCGATGCCGATTTCATCCGCTTGGCGTTCGAGCGAGTGTTGTCACGGTCTCCGCAACCAGACGAACTCACCAAGACTGACGCATTTCTGCAGCGCCAAGCCGCCGCTCTCGCCGATCCAACCAAACTGATACGCACGGCGACCGGCCTGAACAGCACTGTCCCGCCATCCGCTGATCCCAGGCTGCGTGCGCGAGAGAACTTGGTCCATGTGCTCTTGAACTACCACGAGTTCGTGACGATACGATGACCTGCTTCGCATTTTTCGGACAGTGTGACTCACTATTCTGGACGGCTCACGAGGAGCCATCCGATGTCCAAGAAGAAGTCTGTGAATGTCGTGGAGAGTCGGTCGCTGGAGCGGCGGCGGTTCACGGAGGAGTTCAAGGCGGAGGCGGTGCAGATGCTGTTGGATGGTCATACCGCCTCGTCGGTGTGTGAGCGGTTGGGGCTATCGGGAGTGAATTTGTTGTACGCTTGGAAGCGACGTCTGCTGCGGCAAGGAGGTCCGGCGGCCGTGGGGCTTGAGGCGCGTGTGCGGGAGCTGGAAGCGGAGCTGCGGCGAGTGGAGCGGGAGCGTGACATCCTAAAAAAAGCACTGAGCATTTTCGGCCGGGACGTGTGAGAGAGGTGTACGCGGGGATCGATCAGATCGTTCTGCGCGAGCGATTCGCGGCGTCGGCCGTGTGTGATCAGTTGGCAGTGAGTCGATCCGGGGTTTACGCCTGGCGGTCATCGCAGGCGTCTCGGAGAGCGGAACGAGATCGGGAACTGGTGCCGGTGATTCGCGAGGTGTTCTGGTGTCATCGTCGTCGTTATGGCGCGCGGAGGATCGCAGTGGAACTGTCGAGCCGAGGGATCGCCTGTGGAGTGGCACGCGTCGCAAGACTCCTGAAAACACAGGGGTTTCACGCGATTCAGCCGCAGTCGTACCGACCGCGAACCACCGCGAGCCGACATCGCCTGGGCGACCACCAGAACCTGTTGGCGGGTCGCGCCGCACCGACGCAGATCAATGAAGTGTGGGTGGGTGACATCACCGACATCCCGCTGGCGACGCGAACATCGAGCGGCCGGTTCGGCTACCTGGCACTGCTGATGGACCTCTGCTCGCGGCGGATCGTGGGCTGGGAATACGGGAATTCGATGAGCGAGGAATTGGTCCTGAGCGCGTTGCGTCGAGCGATCCAGGAACGTCAGCCCGTTGTCGGCTTGATCCATCACACCGATCGCGGCGGCCAATACGCCTCGCGCAGATACCGCGACGTGCTGAGACGCTCGGCGATGTCACAGAGCATGAGCGCCGCCGAAAGCTGCTACGACAACGCCTTCATGGAGTCCTGCTTCGGCACGGTGAAGACAGAACTGGAACTGGTGGAATACGCCAGGGCGATTGCGCGATACTGGGCAAGCTGCGATAGTTGCGGCATGGCGATTTGAGGAGTCCGCTCGACAGGATGTTGGGCGATCAAATCGCGTTCGTGTTGGAGGACGAGCATCGTGCCCAAGCAGTCCAGCGTGCGTGTGGCGAT
>CAMAWN010000186.1 GCA_945861865.1 Candidatus Kuenenia stuttgartensis
CTGCCAGGAGTGCTCGTGATGTCCGAACGCTGGATCGCCGACCGGATGCACTTGATCGACGCGTCGGGAATTCGGAAGGTGTTCGACCTCGCGGCGAGCATGAAAGACCCGATCAACCTCAGCATCGGGCAGCCACACTTCGACACGCCGACTCCGATCAAAGAGGCGCTCTTCTCGGCGGTGCTCACGGGAAAGAACGCCTACAGCCAGACGCAAGGCATCGCCCCGCTGCTCCAAAAGCTGCAAGCTCAGGTCGATACCGAGTTCCAACATTCCGATCGCAAGGTGTTCGTGACCAGCGGGACCAGCGGCGGCTTGATGCTCGCGTTGCTGGCGCTCGTCAATCCGGGGGACGAGGTCATCACCTTCGATCCGTACTTCGTCATGTACAAGCACCTGACGACGGTGGCCGGCGGCAAGATCGTGCCGATCAGCACGTATCCCGACTTTCGGCTGGACGTATCCAAAGTCCGAGCCGCGATCACGCCTCGCACGAAAGTCATTCTCTGCAACAGCCCCTGTAACCCGACCGGCTACGTCGCCAGCGAATCCGAATTACGCGCCCTCGCCGAACTGGCGGCCGAGCACGATATCGCGCTCATCAGCGACGAAATCTATCGCGCCTTCTGCTACGACGGCCCGTTTGTGAGTCCGGCAACTTTTAATCCGCAGACGATTGTGATTGACGGTTTCAGCAAGTCACATTCGATGACCGGCTGGCGGCTCGGCTGGATGCACGGCCCGGAAAAAATCATGCAGCAGATGATCAAGCTGCAACAGTTCTCGTTCGTGTGCGCGCCGCATCCGGTTCAATGGGCCGGATTGTCCGCACTTGACGTGGACATTTCCCTCTCGGTCGCGGACTATCATCGCAAGCGGGACTATTTGATTGGAGAGTTGAGTCCGCTCTATGAAATCGCTCCGGCCGGCGGAGCGTTTTATTTGTTTCTGAAAGCACCTTACGGAACGGGTACGGAATTCGTAACAGAGGCGATCCGACACGACTTGCTCATGATTCCCGGCAATGTGTTCAGTTCACAGGACACGCATTTCCGGATCTCCTATGCAACCGACGACCGGACGCTGGAACGCGGTGCCGATGTCCTCAAACAACTTGCGAAACGGGTCTAAGAAACGAGGCAATCATGCCCACAGCTCTGGAGAATTGGCGAGATGTCCTACGACACGAATTTGAAGCCGCGGATGGCAGCTTCCTCGCGACCGCCCAAGGCGAATTCCGCTGGGACAAAGACGCCTTCCGCGAACTGATCGAAGCCATGCGCGACGGCTGCGTTCGCTGCGCGGAAGAAGAACAACTCGACCGCTGGATGGCTCACGGCTTCTTCTACGTCCCCGCGTTCATCCGCGCCTGGTCGCAACAAGAGGACTTTGATCGTCCCGACGCTGCGTACTGGCAACGAGCAATCAACCTGCTGGAAGTGCTCAGCCACTGGTACTTCTGGGGCGAGCCTCCCACTCAAGACGGCAACGTCGATGTGCTCACACTGGAGTGAGCGAGGATTGCCAAGTCCACGCGACCGCATTGAGCACCGCTCGAAACAGGAGACCTGTCACGAGCGTGAGCCAAGGCCGCATCACGCAGAAGACTCCGACCGCCTTGGTTTGATCGCGAAACAACGAAGGTCTTGAACCGCACGGCGGCTGAGCATCACGCACACTTTGGAACATCGCTTTCTTGTCCCACCGGACGTGTTCGCCGGAATGGGGAGGGATGCTTCGGCAAGAAATGCGAGTCCGATGAAAAGTTTTTTTTCCGATACCGCTCACGGACGGCGTTGTGATGTTTTCCAGTTCGTGAGTTTCTGCCAGCTTACGGCGTGCGGTCAGGCTGGCCGCTGAAGTTCTCGTAGGCACTCACGGATGAGGTAAGCCATGCGAATGACCAAGTGGTTCTCGTTAATCCAATCACGTTTCGCACGGCGGACGTGTCCAAAACGCTGGTCCGAAAGTCGCCGAAGGTTGTGGCCAGTGTCGGCGGCTACGGAGATACTCGAAGATCGGTCACTGCTGTCTGTCGCCACTGCTCTTAGCTTTCGAAGCGGAAGCCAGGCGGACTCGGCGGTGATTGGCAGCATTTCCGCCGGTCAGACTGCGTTCCTGCGCGCGGATGCGATAGGAATGAGTGGCCGGACGGTTGCCGTGGAGGTTTGGGAAGACGATGGAGCAGTCGGTGACGACCGAATCGCTTCGTTCCAAGTCACCATCAACGGCAGTGGGTTTGGAACAGTTCCGTGGGTCGCAACTTGGCAAGGCGACGATGAAGACGATCCATTCAATCGGTACTACCTCTTCTACGATGTGCCATTGAGCCTGGCGGATCTTTACTCAGGACAGGCTGATACCGGGCATTTCATTGTGGCAGGGCCAACCATTGAGGGAAGCGCTTACCGACTCGGTGTCGTTCCGACTCCGGTCGTCCTCAGTCGATTGCTCTTCGATGGGCCAACCGAAAAAAACATCAACAAGGATCTCGAGACATGGGTGATCATCCATGGGAGAGACAACTCCGCGTCCACCCCTTCCATCCAGAGGCTCGCGGCCGCAGTCCACACCGCTCAGCCCGCGGCTCAAGTTTTAACTCTCGATTGGCACTTCGCAGCCGCGGCTGTGCTCGACGAGTTAGTCTCGCTTGGAGAGGGTTGGATTGAGCCCGTTGGTCAATGGGCTGCCGCAGCCCTCAAGGATTACGGTTTCACCACGGACAAGCTGAATTTGATTGGGCATAGCTGGGGCAGCTACGTCGCCGATGAATTGGCGGAAGCATTTCCCGGCGGAGTCAACACGATTGTTGGACTCGATCCGGCTGCGAATACAACCGGCAGCAATTACAACGTCAATGACCCAGGGGAGATCAACTTCGCTGCTCATTCAAAATTCTCTTGGGCATTTCATAGCTCGAACATCTTAGGCAACGAAGTGACGCCAACGTCCGCTGATGAAGCATTCGTCGTCGATATGAACCTCTTTCTTGATCCGTTAGGCGACCACGTAAACATTCGAGAGTTGTTCGCGTACATGATCAGCAACCCAGGCGGAGTGAGCGATTACTTCTCGCTCAACCGTCTTAAAAACCATGTGCTCGGACTGTGGAAAAAGGACCAATTCAATGAGAACGGCTACGCGGGTGGAAACTATGAAGCAAGCATCGAAGCAATCCCTAATGCGTCGGTTCCCGATTCAATTTCCTATTTCAGCGCTGCCACCAACGACGCTGGCACCAACGACCGCGTGACGATCTCCGAAACCACGAAACTGCATCTGGTCGCCAGTGGTTTGCCGCCCGTCCCCGAAGGGTTCAGCAGAAGCTTCACGGTCAAACTGAGTGACCCACCTCCCTCGGACGTGGTGGTCAACATCACTCGCGAAGGTGACGCCGATCTGAACGCCAGCCCGACGACGCTGACCTTCACGGCCGGCAACTGGAACACCAATCAGTTCGTAACCGTCAGTGCGGCGCAGGATGCCGATAACACTAACGGCTCAGCGACCTTCAACCTCACTGCCTCTGGTTTGCCGAGCCGGAGTCTCACCGCCACCGAACTTGACGATGAGGCCATCGCGGCGACCGCTGACCTGCAAGGACTGGGTCTGTTCGTGACGCAGAACAGCGCTCAGTGGGGCCAGACGATCAACGTTGATACAGCAGTTATCAAGAACGCCGGGACGGGAGCGTCGGGCGCATTCCAAGTGGAGTGGTATCTGTCGCGGGACGCCATCGGATCGGCTGACGATATCCGCCTGATGCGGACCGACGGTTCCAGCAGCTACAGGCAGACGGGGATCGGGGCGGGTGCCAACGGCGGAAACTTCAACGTGGCCCTGCAACTGCCCATCAACTTACCCACCGGTTGGAGTGGCACCAGCTTCTATGTGGTGATGAAGACCGACTCGGCGAATCAAGTGGCCGAGAGCAACGAGAACAACAACTTCGGACAGATCGGCAACCTCTACGACTCGGACGCGCTCACCGTGACAGCACGTCAGCTCTTCCCGAAGATCACCGTCAAGCTGGGGCCGACAACCATCATCAACGGCCAGACCACGCCGATTGGCTTCGGCACCGTTGAGGGCAGCAACACGGGGCTTGAAATTCTCTTTACGGTCCAAAACGATGGGGGTGCCACGCTGAATCTGAAACTGCCGCCCAACAAGCTGCCGTCCGGATTCCTGTTGACCGACCCGTTGCAGCAGAGTCTTGAACCGGGCCGAGCAGATTCGTTCAAACTCAAGTTGGATCCGAATGCGGCACCCGGACTCAAGTCGGGCAACGTCTCGATCGAGATGGACGGAGGCTCATTTCAGTTTGCCATCGAAGGGCGTATCGAGCCGCCGACCCCCGCCGAAATCACCGTGTTGCTGGATTCGACCGAGTTGGTGAGCGGTAACACGACGCCGATCGATATTGGAACGGCTGTGCTCGGTCAGACTCCGCCCAAGAAGACCTTCAGAATTCAAAATGACGGCAGGTCACCGCTCACGTTCGGAGAAATTGTTGTGCCGGCAGGATTCAGGAAAGCCGGTCCCGATATCACTTCCTTGGATCCTGGTGCCTGGACTCCGTTGACGATCGAGGTAGACCCCTGGTCCACCGGTTTGCAGTTAGCAGAGATTCGGATTCCCAATAGCGACGGCGACGAATCGTCATTCACATTTCTGGTCCGAGGCATGGGCCAGCCAGTGCCGGACAATCGGCCGCCGGTGGTTGTGCCGATTCCAGACCAGACCATCACAGAAGGGACAAAGTTGACATTTCCGGTCATCGCGACCGACGAAAACGACATGGTTTTCTATGTGTTGAGCGGACCACCGGGGGCTCGTATTGAAGGCGGCACCAATATCTTCAGGTGGGTTCCCACGGAGACGCAGGGAGGAGCCACTTACACGATCACCATCGTCGTCAATGACAATGGCCGCCCCAACATGAAAAGCACTCTGAGCTTCAAGGTCACAGTTCTCGACAAGCCAATTGAAGAGGTTCGAGTCAACACGGACGCGTCGGGGCGTCAGCACACGGTCTTGGATCCGAGCGACCCCGGCACTTCACAGGCAGTCGCCATGGACGCGAATGGCAATTCTGTCGTGACGTGGACCAGTCTTGCTGAGATTCCGAATCAGCCAAATTTCTATGATTGGGAGCACGGTCGTATTTACGCCCGGCGGTACAACGCCTCAGGCGCATCACAGGGCAGCGAGTTTCAAGTCAGCACTGCCACAACATACTCGCGAGGCGGGGCGGTCGCTGCGAATGACGGCGGCGATTTCATGATCGTCTGGATCGGAAACGGACCTGATGGACTGCATCTGAATGTTTACGGCCGCCGCTACGACTCGCGAGGCGCGGCACAAAGCGATGAGTTTCGCATCAGCACAACCGACCTCAATACGAACACGGCCCCGCGAGTCGCGATGGCTGCCGATGGAAGATCGGTCGTGGTTTGGGAACGCCAAGGCATCCGTGCGCGGATGTTCGACGCTTCGGGAAGGCCCGTTGGTGACGAACTACGGATTGATTCTGGTGGTGGAGGCCGGCGTCCGTCGGTGGCCATGGCTGCCGATGGCAAGTTTGCCGTTGCCTGGGAGCAAGGCGGTATCCAAGCACGGTTGTTCGATGCGACAGGGAAACCAGTTGGCACCGAGTTTCAGGTGGGGACCAATGAAGGAACCGCCCAAGAGTTTCCGAGCGTGGCCATGGACTATTGGGGAAATCTCGTGGTCGCCTGGCGGCGCGACTACCCAGATGTCCCGCGCATGAGAGAGATCTACGCGCAACGCTTCGGGTCTTCGGGAATCGCCCAAGGCCCGGAATTTCGGGTCAACAGTACGACGATCGACGATCAGCAAGAACCTTCAGTCTCCATGGGACCAGGGGGCAGCTTCTTGATTATTTGGACAAGCCCGCAAGACGTGAATGACACCGAAGTTTACGCGCAGCGGTTCGGCGCAACCGGCGAAAAAGTCGGGACAGAATTCCGTGCCAACTCGACCGTCTCCAAATTTCAGAGACGTGCGTCAGCGGCCATCGACAGTCGCGGTCATGCGGCGATTGTCTGGAGCGGAAACGGTCCCGGTGATTCTGACGGCGTATTCATGCGGACCTTCTCGAATCCCGAACTCTCAGACTTGGAGTTGCCACCGATCATCGGGTCACTCATCGCGACGCCCGATCCAGTCACTCGATCCTCTCCGCTGACCATCGAAGCCAGCTCCCTGATCGGCTCGGTTGGTCGTGTCGAATTTTATCGTGATGCGGATGGCGACCAAGCTGGTGCTGCGTCGGAGTTCTTGGGGATGGACAGCAACGGAACAGACGGTTGGCAACTGACAGCTCTGACCGGCGGTTGGCCACTCGGTCAGATCACCCTGCTCGCGCGGGCGGTCGGCGGTCAACAGAGTCTGACCAGTGCTTGGCAATCGACCGTGGTCACCATCACCCAACCCCCCGCGCCTGATATTGTGATGGACTCCGTGACCGCCAACGGCAAGACAACGCTGACCGTGCAATACCAGATTTTGAACATGGCCGTCACCGGCCCGCTGAATCTGCAGTTCCTGCAATCGTCAGACACGCGCGCCGACAGCGCGGATACGGTCCTGAGCACCGTCACGATCAGCAACGCGACGGACTTGGCCGTCGGTTCGCACTCGCTCACTTTCACGATCGGCTCGCAGGTGCTGCTACCCGGCGCGGGAAAGTCGGACGACGGCAGCGACTATTTCATTTTGGCCGTCGCCGATCCGGCCAATGCGATCACTGAAAACGACGTCGATCCCTTGAACGACAACAACACAGCTTCATTTGTCGGTGCCTACGCGACTACGTCCACGATCTACCTCCACGGCAGCATTGCGGCGGATATGGTCACGCTCACTTATCCGGCGACGAAAGCCGGCAATGTCGCACTCGGACTGAGTGGTTCGATCAGCGCGACGTACTCCTACGCCTATAACTCGACGGCTCAATTCCGCGTGCGGACTCACGACGGCAACGACCTGGTCAACATGGTCAACTCGTCCAACTTGGCCGCACGCCCGACACTGCAACTCGGCGGCAATGGCGACGACGTGCTCAATGGAGCGGCCGGTGCGGACACGCTCAACGGTGGAGCGGGTAACGACACCTTGCGAGGCGACAAGGGCAATGACTCGCTCGACGGTGGCAGCGGCACCAACACGCTGGTCGAATCTGCGGACGTCAATTTCACGCTGACCAATGCTCTTCTGACGGGCGTTGGCACGGACACGCTGGTGAATTTGCAGGTCGCGAATCTGACCGGCGGCACGAGCTCGAATACTTTCACCGTCAACGGCTGGAGCGGGGCGGGAAGTCTTGTCGGCGGAGGCTCAGCCGACACCATCGTGGCCAGCAAGAATGTCAGCTTCACTCTGTCGAACGCGGGACTGCAAACGACCGACGGAATGAACTTGTCTCTGAACGGATTCACGAAAGCGACACTGACCGGCGCAGCGGGGGACAACACCTTCATCGTCGGCGACTGGACCGGCACATGTACGCTGTCGGGTGGCAACGGGACCGATACGCTCTCGGTAACGCGCAATGCCAACATGACGTTGACGAACACCGCGTTGACCGCAGCCAGCTACGGAACGCTGACGCTCTCTGGCCTGGAAGTCGCGGCACTCACCGGAGGAGTGGGCGACAACTCTTTCACTGTCAGCGGTTGGAACGGCACAGGCACTCTGACCGGCGGAGGTGGTACTGACACGGTCGTCGCGATTCGCAACGCGAACTTCACATTGTCCGACACCCAGTTGGTCGCGTCGAACGGGCTGACGATGACGCTAGCCGAATTGCACGCCGCAAACCTGACCGGTGGAGCGAGCAACAACACGTTGACGGCGGACGGCTTCACTCTTGGCAACGTCACGTTGTCGGGTGGCGCTGGCAATGATTCGCTCGTCGGCGGCTCTGGCGATGATTCGCTCGACGGCGGCAATGGCAACGACTCGTTGGTCGGGAACGCGGGCAACGACATGCTCAACGGCGGTGCGGGAAATGGCGACCTGGTGATCGCCGCGGGAGCCACGACCTTCGTGTTGTCGAACACGGCACTCAGCGGCGTGGGCACCGATTCTCTGATGCAGATCGAGTTGGCTCGACTGACGACAGCGAACACGAACTCCAGCATTGACGCACGGCAATTCTCCGGACAGACCACGCTGACCGGCGGGAATGGCAATGACACGATTTGGGGTGGTCACGTCGCGGACTCGATCCTCGGTGGCGACGGCGACGACGTATTGCTCGGCGGAGATGGCAATGACTCCATCTTGGGCGGAGCCGACAATGACATCATTCTCGGCGGAGCGGGGGACGACTCGCTCAGTGGCAGCAACAGCTTAGCGGCCAACAACGCCACCGCTGACGGAGCCGACACGATTATGGGTGGCACCGGCAAGGACCGGCTGTTTGGTGGTCTAGGCAACGACATCCTCTCCGGCGAAGAGGGCAACGACACGCTCTCTGGCGACGGGGGCACCGACTCGCTGTTCGGCGGCGCAGGCGCGGACAGTCCCACTTCCGCCGCGGCCCCCGACGTATTCAGTCAGGACGGAGTCTTCTCCGACGCGGCCTTCACCGCCAACCTGACCGCGCTGCTCGCCGCGTTTCCGTGATCGGCAACGAATTCAGCGACATAGATCGTCTCGCAGAATCAACTCACGCATCTCGGCGGCGATGAAGAACGATCCGGTCACGCAAATCAAATCGTTTGGCGTCGCGATTCGCCGGGCGATCCGCCAAGCCTCGGTCGGTGTGGCCGCGACATGACAAGGCACGTCACTGACCGATTGAATCAAACGCCGCAGAGACTCGGCGGGAACGGAACGTGGATTGTGGAGGTACTGCGTCAGGATGATGCTGTCGAATCGCGGCAGCAGTTGCCTCGCCAGGCCGAGCACGTCCTTGTCTTTGGTCGCCGCGAAGATCAGCACGCGGCGCGAGTTGGTTTGGCCAGACGATGAGGTGCAGAATGACTCGTCGAGCGTGCGGCCCAGCGCGGAAATCGATTCCCAATTGTGCCCCGCATCGACAATCACCGTCGGCCTCCGAGCGACCACTTCAATTCGCATCGGCCAGCGGACTTGGGCGAGTCCTCGCTGAGCGATGTCTGGGGCAACGTCCCAGTTTAATTGCCGCAGCCGATCGATTGTTGCCAGTGCGACAGCCGCGTTATGCGCTTGGTGCTCGCCTGCCAGGGTCAGCGGCATCACTGGCCAGTTCTGATGAGGGGTCGTGACGGACACGGAACCGAAGGTGCCTGATTCCGAATTCGGTGACGAGGAGGCGTACTCATACGAGAATTCACGGCCGAGTTGCCAAATTTCTGACTGTTGTTGGCGACAAGTCTCCTCAATCACGGCTTGAGCTTCTTCGCCGATGACTCCACTGATGACCGGAATTCGCGGTTTCACAATCCCGGCTTTCTCGGCGGCGATCTGAGACAGCGTGCTGCCGAGCAACTGGGTGTGGTCGCGGCTGATCGTCGTCAGCACGCAGGCGAGCGGTGAGCAAACATTTGTGGAGTCGAGCCGCCCACCCAAACCAACCTCCAAGACGACGATCTCTGTTTGTTGAGACTCGAAGAACAACCACGCGAGAGCCGTCGTGACCTCGAAAAACGTGGGGTTGAACGGATGGGGATCGGATTCGCATTGCCGGACGGCGACTTGCACGCGGCGGACGAGGTTCACGATTTGGTCCGGTGTCGGTCGCTGACCGGCAACCTGCATCCGCTCTTCAAAGGCTTCGACGTGCGGGGACGTGTAGAGGCCGACTCGGTGTCCGGCGGTCGAGAGCATCTCCGCCAGCATGATGGCGGTGGAACCTTTGCCTTTGGTCCCGGCGATGTGGATGCAGGGCAGCCGGCGCTGCGGATTGTCGAGCAATTCCAGCAGTCGCCGCATCCGGCCCAGCTTGAAGTCTTGCTTGCTGAACGCCGGAGTCCGCTCAAAGTTGGTGCGGTCGAACAGGAAGCCGATCGCCTGTTCGTAGGTCTGGGCCGGTTCGATCATGATGCGAGTGGATAAGTCGAATGAGTTCCGCGAGAGTTCGATTCGGCGTGTTGTAACGACCCGTCCAGGCGAGGTCTCATCAGGGCGATTCCAGGATGCGGGGCTGAGGGTGTTTCCGATCCCAAGATATTGTGGCTTCAAGGCGTCAGGTCGTTTGACAAAGAAAATAGTCACCACTATCTTCCGCCCCCTTCCAAACTCGCCACCCGTTTTCGGACGCGGTGTCGAAATGGAAAAACTTGTGTCAGGGTTGGAGTTTAGGACGCATCAGGAACGGCCAAAGGTATGAGTCAAGAGCGTATTCGCATCCGCATGGAAGCCTACGATCACTCCGTCTTGGATGTGTCGGCGACAGAGATCGTCGATACCGCCAAACGCACCGGAGCCGATGTCCGCGGTCCAATTCCACTTCCGACACGTATTGAACGCTACACGGTGCTTCGTAGTCCGCATATCGACAAGAAGTCTCGTGAGCAATTTGAAATCAGAACGCACAAGCGGCTGATTGATATTGTGCAACCAACTGGCAAGACGATTGACGCTCTGAACCGTCTGTCGCTGCCGGCTGGCGTAGATATCAAGATCAAAGCCTCTTCGCTGCATGGTTAATTGTGGTGCGCCTTTCTCCGGCTGAGTGCTTGTGCCTCGCCGGATCGCAGCCTTTAGTGCTGACTGCGAGGGGAAAATGTTTCTGTTGGGTCGTAAAGTCGGAATGACGCAGGTTGCGGACGCGAACGGTCGCGCCATACCTGTCACGCTGGTCCAGGCGGGACCGTGTCGAGTGCTGCGAGTTAAGTCGCTGCTGTCGGACGGCTATCACGCACTGCAGATCGGCTTTGAAGAGAAGCCTCGTCGCTTGGCGTCTCGTGCAGAGCGCGGTCAAGTCGCGGAGTTGGAGCGATCGCCGTCTTCGCAAAAATCAAAGAAGCCGTCAGCGGTGAAAGTTGGCGGTGAGCCGAGTCGAGTCGTTCGTGAGATTCGGTTCCAGGCTGAGCCGGCTGGTCATGAAGTTGGCGGAATTCTGACAGTGGAGTTGTTCGACGGCAAAAAGTTTGTCGACGTGATTGGGACGACCAAGGGGCGTGGGTTTGCTGGTGCCATGAAGCGCCACAACTTTCATGGCCAGCGAGCGTCGCACGGCGTGAAGAAGTGTCATCGTGCGCTCGGGTCGGTTGGTCAGAACACATATCCTGGTCGAGTTCATCCGGGCCAGAAGATGGCCGGGCGGCTCGGTGTTGATCGGGTGACGATTCGGAACCTGAAGTTGTTCTCGATCGACAAAGACAAGAATCTGCTGCTCATTCGTGGGGCGATTCCGGGGCCGAATGGTGGTCTCGTGATGGTTCGCTTCCCGAAAGAGCCGCCGCGGTCGCAGGTCTAGTTGAATTTCGGGATTTAGGAATTGGTCTCTTCGGTTGGGTGACAACATGGCGTCGGTGGAAGTGAAAAACGCAGGTGGTGCGGCGGCCGGAACGGTCGAATTTGATTCGGCATTGCTCGAATCGAAGGTGACTCCGCGTCTGTTGCGCGATGCCTATATCATGTACGAAACCTGTCAACGACAGGGTACGGTCAAGATTAAGACCAAGGGTGAGATTTCTGGCAGTAAGAAGAAGCTGTTTCGGCAGAAGGGGACCGGTAATGCTCGTATGGGGCAGAAGCGGACTCCGGTTCGAGTTGGTGGCGGCAATGCGTTCGGCAAGCAGCC
>CAMAWN010000187.1 GCA_945861865.1 Candidatus Kuenenia stuttgartensis
GTCGTCACGGCGGCCAAGACTCCGACCCGGTTTGCCCCCGTCAGCGAGATGATGTAGCGTCTGGCCATGCTCGAACTTTCTCGTCATTCCCGCGGCACATTTCCGAAAGACACCCCATGACGTCCATGGCCCGCCTCGTGTCGCTGGCGATCTTAACGACTCTGATCATCTTTTTGGGAATCACCTTCTTCCAAATTGTCGCGTCGTTTCTGCTGCCTCTGTTTCTGGCGGCGATCACGGCGGTTTGGTGCCAGCCGCTGAATGGTTACTTTCGGAAAATGTTTCGACAGCGAGACCGTTGGGCCGCGGCCGCTACGACCGCCAGCGTGTGTCTGGTTTTGTTTGTCCCGCTGGTGATCGGAGTGTTCTCGGCGGTGATTCAGATTCGCAATCTCGCGAAGACCGGCAAGCCGTTCGTCGTGTCGGCGATGGAGAACTTGCAACAGCGAGAATTCTCCGAGGAGGACATCAAAGCTCAAGTTCGAAAGATTGCCGGCAAGGTGCTGGACTACGTCTATCCGCCTCCGTTGCCCAGCGCGACCAAGGCAGAATTCGAAAAGTATCAAGTGGAACACGCCGCCATGCTCGACGACTCGGAACAGAAGGTCTGGGATGCCTTGCAAGACGGCGGCATGTACTTGCAAGAGCTGGCCAAGAAGAGCTTGGGGCTAGCAGCCAGCGGCAGCGTGGGACTGGCCAGCAAGACTTTCGACCTGCTGGGAGCCGTCGTTGGCGGACTGATTCAACTGACGATGTTTTTGATCGCGCTGTACTACTTTTTGTGTGACGGCTCGGCGTTGTTGTCGGCGACGGAAACGCTGATCCCGGTGCAGATCGATTATCAGCGGCAGCTCGTTCACGAGTTCAACCGCGTCGTACAGGCGGTCGTGTCGGCGACGATGTTGTCGTCGATCGCTCAAGGAGCCGCGACAGCGATCACGCTATTCATTGTCGGCTTTCACAGCATTTTCTTGCTGTTCGTGCTGGCCACGTTCGCCTCGTTGATTCCTATTGCGGGCACTTGGATGGTCTGGGGACCGTTCGCCGCGTGGCTGGCGTATCAGGGAAGCTGGGGTTCGGCGATTTTTCTGGCCGTCGTTGGCGTCGCCGTCATCGGCACGATGGACAACATCATCAAAGCTTACGTCCTGCAAAACGACACGAGCCTGCATCCATTGCTGGCGTTTGTGAGCGTCTTCGGCGGGATGCAGGCGATGGGCTTGTGGGGTATCTTCGTCGGCCCGATCGTTGCCTGCTGTCTGCACGCTCTGGTCAAGATCTTCAACACCGAGTTGGGCGAGTTCTCGAAGGAACGCTTCGCCAAAATGCCGCTTCCGACGGAGCGGCCGAGTGGTCATTCAACGCAGCCGGGCACGGTACCGAATGCCGTGTCCCCTGAAACCGCGGCCAAGGGCTGATATCCTGCCGCACTCTTTTGACGTGAGCTCTTTTTGGTGGAGGAACATCCCATGAGACGACTGCTGGCGATCTGTGTTCTGAGTGTGTGGGCGATCTGTGCGAGTCGATCTGTGTTCGCGGACCAGCGTGACGGGCGACTCGACATCTATTTCATCGACGTGGAGGGCGGAGCCGCGACTTTGATGATCACGCCCGCTGGCGAGTCGCTGCTGATCGACTCCGGCTATCCCGACTACGGCGGCCGCGATCGCGACCGGATTTTGAAAGTGCTGCGGGACGTCGCGAAGCAGGATCATCTCGATCATGCGGCCGTGTCGCATTGGCATCTGGATCATTACGGCAATCACGCCGCGCTGGCGTCGGAGATCAAGATTCACAACTTCTGGGATCGCGGCATCCCGGAGACTTTGGCCGAGGACAAGAACTTCGAGAAGAAAATGGTCGATTACCGAGCCGCCTCGCAGAACAAATCGAAGACGGTCAAAGCGGGTGACATGCTGCCGCTGAAATCGTCCAAGACGCCGCTGTCGATGAAGATCGTCACCGCCAGCCGCGAGGTCATTCCAAATGTCGGTGAGCCGAATCCGTTCGCCAAGGACTTCAAGCCGCCGGAGGACGATCCGTCCGACAACGCGGCGAGTGTCAGCTTCCTGACCAAGTTCGGCAAGTTTTCATTTCTTTGCTGCGGCGACCTGACGCACGCGATCGAAACGAAGCTGATGACCCCGAACAACCCGCTCGGCAAAGTCGAGCTGTTCATGGTCACGCATCATGGCTTGGGATCGAGTAACCATCCGGCGCTGGTGCTGGCCATCGCCCCGCGCGTCTGCGTGATGTGCAACGGCCCGACCAAAGGCTGCGAGCCGACCACGAACGCCACGCTCCGCCAAATCAAATCGCTGCAAGCGATCTATCAACTGCACCGCAACGTGAAACTCAAAGCCGACGAACAAACGCCCGCCGAGTTCATCGCCAACAACGTCGATGACACCGTGTCGTGCCAAGCCGTGTTCGTGAAAGCTTCTGTTGCTCCCGGCGGCGAAAGCTACACGGTCCAAATTGGCCTCGACGGTAAACCGCGCACGTTTCAGACACGGTGAGGATCATTGACTCCGGCCGATCGTCGTGAGCCGGCAGCCGGTGTTCTGCATTCGGCCGGACAACAACCAATTTTGGGGAACTGATTCTCTGATGAATGCTCTTGCCGAACTTCGATCTCGATTTGTCCAAGCACTTGCCGATCTGACTGACGATCCTGCGACGTTTGCGGCGATGGTCAAGCCGACTCAGGACGCGAAGTTCGGCGACTTTCAAGCCAACTGCGCGATGCCGCTGGCCAAGCAGCGCGGCACGAATCCCCGTGCATTTGCGGATGAGATTGTCGGCAAGCTCGACATCGCTGATTTATGTCAACCGCCGGAAGTCGCCGGACCGGGCTTCATCAACATCCGGCTCAACGACGATTGGCTGGTCGAGCAGACCAATCGCAACGTCGCGGACTCACGGCTTGGCGTCGCACCTGTCGCAACGCCGAAACGGATCGTGATTGATTACTCGGCTCCGAATGTTGCCAAGCCGATGCACGTTGGGCATCTGCGAGGGACTGTGCTCGGCAACGCGCTGTATCGCATCGCCAAGTTTCTCGGCCATCACGTTCTCGGTGACAACCACATCGGCGATTGGGGGACGCAATTCGGGATGATCCTGTTCGGCTACAAGAATTTTCTGGATCGCACCGCCTTCGAGCGGGACGCCGTTGGCGAGTTGGCTCGGCAGTACCGACTCGTCAGTCAGCTTTCCGGCTATCACGACGCGAAGGTGGAGTTGCCGAAGGCAGAGACGCGACTCGCTCAACTTCAATCCGATTTGGCCGCGGCCGAAGCCAACAAGCCGGCGAACGACAAGTCCGCCGAGAAGACCCTCAAGAAACTGCGCACCGACGTGAGCGACGTGCGCGAACAAATCGCGTCCCTCAAGAAGCAGATCGAAGCCGTCGAGTCGTCACCGCCGCTGAAGGCTCTCGCCGACGAGCATCCGCAGATCGCGGAACTTGCGCGACTCGAAACCGCGAAGCTGCACGCCGGCGACGAAGAGAATACGCGGTTGTGGAATCAGTTCTTGCCGCAGTGTCTCGCGGCGCTTCAGGGCATTTACGACCGGCTCGACATTCGCTTCGACATGACCTGTGGCGAGAGTTTTTACAACCCGATGCTGGCCGATGTCGTTGCCGAGCTTCAGGCGAAAGGCTTGGCGTCCGAGAGCGACGGAGCGATCTGTGTCTTCATTCCCGGCAACGCAGCTCCGTTCCTCATTCGCAAACGGGACGGAGCTTTCACCTACGCGACCAGCGATCTCGCGACAATTCGGTATCGAGTCAACGAGTTGCAGGCCGACACGATGCTGTACGTCGTCGACACGCGGCAGAGCGAGCACTTCCGGCTGCTGTTTGAGACCGCGAAGTTGTGGGGCTACGGCGATCGCGAATTGATTCACGTCAACTACGGCACGATCCTCGGCAAAGACAACAAGCCGTACAAGACTCGATCGGGAGACACGATTGGATTGGAAAGCCTGCTTGATGCGGCAGTCGAGAAAGCTCGGCAGATCGTCGACGAGAATGACGACAGCAAGCCGGAAGGCCGCGAACTGAGCGACGCTGCGCGAACCGCTGTCGCTGAGACCGTCGGCATCGGAGGAATCAAGTACGCTGATCTGCGGCACAACCGCGAGAGTGACTACGTCTACGACGAAGACAAGATGCTCGCGAAGACGGGCGATACCGCGACCTACATGCAATACGCGTACGCTCGCGTGGCTGGTATCTTTCGTCGGGGCGGGATCAATCGCGAGAACTTGCGGAGCTGCGGTGGTCGCGTTGTCTTCACGCATCCGTCAGAGCGTGCTCTCGCATTGCAACTGCTGCGATTCAGCGAGGCGCTGGACGGCGTGCTCGCAGAAAACCGGCCGAACATTCTGACCGAGTATCTATTCGCGACGGCCAACAGTTTCAGCACGTTCTATCAAGAGTGCTCAGTCTTGAAGGAGCCGGACGAAACGATTCGCACCAGCCGCCTGCTGCTGTGCGATCTGACCGCGCGAGTCATCGCTACGGGCCTCGACCTGCTGGGCATGAAGACGTGCGAGCAAATGTAGGTCGGGCTTTGCAGCCTGACCCGAACACTGAAAACCGCGCTGGTTCCAGATCGGGTCAGGCTGGAAAGACTGACCTACTTGGAGACCGCTTTCAGGACTGCGCTGGCTCTCGCGAGATCAGGGTTGAGGCTGCCGAGTGTGGCGGCGAAGGCGGTTTGTAATTGTGGATCGGTTTCTTGCCGAGCTGCTTTACGGAATTCGTCGGTTTGCAATTCCGTCAGCAATACTCCGTGACGTTGCATGTGCGCGGCGAGTTGAGCCAGCGCGCGTTCGCGGATGGGAGCTGCACGCGAAACGGCGGTGCTGACCTCGAAGAGCTTGACTTGAGCGGATGGTGTGGCGATCGCGCCGAGCACGAACACGGCGGACTCGCCGAGTTCTTCCTCGTTGGTGGCGGTCAACAGCGCGCTCTCAGCGGGCTTGAGATCGAACAGGCTGGCTTGCTTGCGGTCGGCCAATTGCGTCAGCCAAGCCAGCGCGGCTTGACGCGTGGCGACTCGCTGCGGTTGCGTGATCGCGTCGGCGCTTGCGGTTCGCAGGAAAGCTGCGACTTGTTTGGCCATGACCGTCGAGTCGCTGATTTTGAGCACAAAGCGGACGCGCGGATACGACTCAGCCAGCCGTTCGATGCGTGTCCGCAAGTTGTCGTCGCCGTAGATCACGATCGGAATGAAGGCCGTGCGTGCGTCGGAGCGCAGGTTGGCGATGGTCTGCGACAACTCCCAACGCGTGACGTTGGCTTCGATCAGCAGCAGCGCGACGTCGCCCCGTTCGGCGGCGATTTTGAAGCCGTCTTGGCCGGTCGTCGCGATTTCTGGCTCGAAGCCCATTTCGATGAGTGCTGACGACATCGAAGTCGCGCGCTGTTCGTTGGCGTCAATGGCGACGCCGTGGGGCTTACCAGTGTCGGTCAATGCGCGGGCGAGGACTTCGATCACTCGCGATGCGCCGCGGAACGGAGTCGCCGGATCCCAAGTCAGGATGGTTGAAGCCGCCGCGAATTGGACTCGCGCGTCCGGGTAGTTGAGCGCGGCCACCACGGGAGCCGGCCGACCCTCGGTCGCTTTCAGGAGTCGGGCCGAACCGGCTTGAGCCAAGGCCTGCAACGCCGTGACGGCGACAAGCGGCTCGCCGAGACTCATGGCCTCGACCAACGCGGCTTGCATCACGTCGGGACCGAGTTGCAAGCCGACATGAAATGCCGAGCCGGGTCGCGTCGAGATGGCCGCACCGCGTCCCGACTCGTGAAGTTCGCTCGCCATCAGCGCGGTCCAGTACAGGGCATGCAGATCGCTGCGATTCGGCGCGAGTTCAAAGGCCTGCCGAGCCTGTCGCAGCCCGACTCGTATCGAAGCCGTGCCGACCGAGACTGGTGTCATCGCGATCGTGCCGGCGGCTGCGTCCCAATTCCAGAGTTCGACTTGCCCGTCGTCGTTGAGCGTCCAGTCTCCGTCAACTCGCAAGTGTCGGCGAGCCGACTTGGCCAACTCGGCAGCGGCTCCGAATTGCGAAACGTCTGGAAGACGTTTGACGTCTCCGAAAATCAAACGTGCGAGAGCTTGCCGTGCCGCGAGCTGCACGGCCGGCGGTTGCGACTCCTCGAAGGCCGGATGCCACAACGCGGTCTTGGCTTGCGGATCGCCAAGAAAACCAAGAGCCTCGATCACGGTCGTTCGCAAATCGGGGTTGGGGCCTTCGACCGCGCCCAGCAGGCTGGGGACGACTTCGCGATTCAGCCGAGTCAACGTGTACAGCAGAAGGTTGCGCTGCTCTTGTTCACGCGAAATATCCAGCGCGGCAAGCAGACGAGCGGCGGCATAGCTGCCAGCATTTCGCAGTTGCAGAATCGCGACCTCTCGTTCGGCGGCGGTCTTGCTGAGTTGGCCGATCAACTTGTCGACGCGAACTGGATCAGTCGCTCCCTTACGAAACGCGGCGTTGACCTGTTCGAGAAGTGTGATGGATCCAGGCTGCAAACGTTTGTCGTTTGATAACCGCAGAAACAGGGCCGGGCCGTGCTTGTCACGCAGCTTGAGCAACGTCTCGGTGTCCGGGTTCGCTTCGAGCAGCTTCTCCAAATACAGACGTGCCAGTCCGGGGCGAGCCAAGTCGGTCATCAGGACGACCGCGTCCATCAACGTCTGAGGTGTGCGCGGTTCGGTGAGCAACGGGTTGTCTTCGAGCGGTGCTCCGCTCGTGGCTTTTCCCGCCGGCGGAGTTTCCTCGGCCGCGTCCTGGGCCGGCGCGAACGAGTTCGCTGCCAGCAGCATGACCGCAACCGCTGGCACGATCCAACCAGTCCCACGAATCATCATGATCGAATCTCCCACGAGGTCTTTCGCCCGCCTTGCGATTCAAAGTCGCCGTCATCGCTCCGCGTGACGAGCCGAGTTGTCCCACTGCTGCGAGTTTGTTGAATACGCAACTGGTGCAACGTTCCGCTCGTCACGCGGAGCGACGGCAGCGACGTGTCTGCGGTCTCGCCGCGCTGAGTTCCCACTTCTTTAATTCGGATACCGTCCGGCAAGAGTTGCTCCGAACCGCAGAACTTCCGAACGCGCGGTTGTTGCGTATTGGAGTCCCGCTGAGACGTGAAACGCGGCACGTCGATGCGAAACTTCGCGGGTGATTCGGAAGAGTCACGGCGGGCTGGTGAGCGCGATCATTTCGGTTCGCGCGGTTGAAAATGACTCACGGTGACTTGAGTGAAACTTGCGGCAACCACGGAATTTTCAAGTGGTGGTTGGCTTCGCCGCATTCTCTGGAATAACCCGCTGTCAATCAAAAACTCTCGGAAGTGGTTGACGAAATCATCTTGCATTCGCCTCGGGTGGCGGGAAGAGTTGGAACGCTCATGGTCCGAACTCGTGTTGTTCCCCGATCCCTCTGAAATGTCGGATGCGGTGATCACGCGACGCAAAGTTGCGACGGACGATTGTTGAAACAAACCCTTCGTGTTTCCGAAGTCTCGCTGCGGGCATTCGGGCCGGTCATCTTCAAGGAGAAGGTTGATGTTGTTCACCAAATGGTTAAGTGACGTCACCGATCGCGTGCTCCGGAAACGAACTCGCAAACTCGCTCGCAAGGTCCGCAAGGTCTCGCAACGCACAGTGTCGGTTGCCTCCGAGTTGCTGGAAACTCGCATCGTGCCGGCGGTTATCGACGTCACTTTGGCAAGCGGCGTGCTGACCATTGCTGGTGACGGGGCCGCGAACGAGTTGACGATTTCGGTGACCGGAAACGAATACACGTTGAGTTGTGGCAGCACCGACACGTTCAACGTCCTCGCAGACGACACCACGACTGCTAGTGCCAATGGGTCCGACAGCCTGACGATTGGCACGGCCGCTTCGCATGTCACTTCGATCGCTGTGAACCTCGGTGACGGCGATGACACGTTGATTCTGGATTCAACGGCAGATGCGATTTCGGTGACCGATACCGGTGGCGCTGACAGCCTTCAAGGTCCGGATGTGACCACGGCCTGGACGCAGAATTCACTCACTGTCAGCGGAAAGGCCGTGACGTTCAGCGGGATCGATAATTTGGTCGGTGGCTCCAGCAACGACACGTTTACCATCGGCTCGACAGCCACGCTCGGTATTTTCGGTGGCGACGGCAACGACACGTTCAACATCACAGCGGACGTGTCCGGCCCGCTCAATGGTGGCGACGGCAACGACACGTTTGTGATCGATGTGATCGACGAAGTGACTTCGGCGTCGATCGATGGTGGAACGGACACCGATGGGGTCGCGGACAGCGATACGCTGAGAGGCAAGACGATTGACCGCGTCACGCTGACAGGGCCCGGAGGAACTCATGGATTCACCGGTGTCGAGGATTCAATTCCCGGCGGTTTCGACAACATCAATGTGCTCATCGGAACTGGTACGTCCTCGACGTTAATCGGAGAGGACACGGATGCTCCCATCTGGACGCTCAGCGGTGCGACTTCGAGCTACGAGAATGGTGCAAGCTCGCTGACCTACAGCAGTGCATTCGGCATTCTGCAAGGCGGATTGGTGGTCGATACGTTCAACGTGACCTCGAGCACGAAGGCGCTGGTTTCCGGTGGCGAAGGAGATGACGTGTTCGACGTCAACGCGACCGTGACGGGCCAACTCAGTGGCGAAGCGGGCGACGATACGTTCATTATCAACGCGAATGTGAGCGGCGATATCGACGGCGGGGCGGACAACGATACGCTGGAAGGATCGCAGATTAACGGCGTCACCCTGACGGGAACCGATGAAGCCGATGGGTTCGACGGTACCGAAGCCTCGATCACGGGCGGCTTCAAACACATCAACGCAATGACGGGAAATGGCGGCACATTGAAGGGGGGCGACGAGGCCAGCTCCTGGAATCTGATCGATGATGTGTTCCCGGGGACATACTCCTCGGAGACCTCGGATGCATCGGGCATCTCCCTGAGCTTTGGTGGGTTCTCGACTTTGCAAGGTGGCTCAGAGACGGACAGTTTCAACATCAACACCACCGAGAGCTTCAACCTGAAGGGCGGACTGGGAGCCGACACTTTCACGCTCGATGCGCACCTGACAGGTTCGATCAACGGTGAAGGAGATACCGACTCGCTGGAAGGCGAAGCGATCGACAACGTCACTTTGACGAGTTCCGTCGTGAACGGCCTCTCAGGCAACGAGAACAGTCTCACCGGCGGATTCTCCGGGATCGACGCCTTGACGGGAAATGGCGGTACGCTGACGGGCATCAGCGCGGTCAGCACTTGGACGGTGAATTCTAATCCGCAGTACAAAACCGCGACGGCGACCCTGGACATCGTCGGCTTCACGACCCTGCAAGGTGGTTCGGCGGCCGATACGTTCTTCGTGGACGAAGATGTCCCGTTCGATTTGAACGGCGGCTTGGGGAAAGACAAGATCGTCTTCAACGGAGCCACACTGACTGGCGGCAGCACTGCGAATGGAGGTGGTGGAGACGATACGCTTGACGGCCAGCTCTCCACAGGACCTGTCAGCTTGGTCGGCGGTGACGGCAACGACATTGTGATTGGTAGTGAATTCAGCGACACCCTCGATGGAGGGATCGGCAACGATCGTCTGTTCGGTCTGGGAAGTGACGACACGATGATCGGCGGAGCGGGCAACGATTCGCTCATCGGTGGAGCCGACAACGATCGGTTGGTCGAGACGGTCAACGGCAACGCCACGATTACCAACACCAAAATAACTGGCGGCAACGGCACCGACACCTTGTCGCAAATGGAAGAGATCGAGATCACAGGCAACGATGGCAATAACTCGCTCGATGCGTCGACCTACACGCTCGGAAGAGTCATCCTCCACGGCGGAGAGGGCAACGACACGTTGTCCGGCGGAGCGCTTTTCGGTGACGAATTGGACGGCGGTGCTGGTGATGACGTCGTGAAGAGCAACGTGGCCGGAACCGTAACGCTCAGCGACGACGCACTCGTGTCTTCGGACCTCACCGATGTGCTGACCGACATCCAGGCAGTTTCGCTGACTGGCAGCGCGGGCGACGACAACATTGACGCCAGCAATTTTAGTCTCGGCGGTGTCTCAATTTCCGGCGGAGCGGGCCACGACACGATTACTGGAGGAAGCGGTGCGGACTTCCTCAATGGCAACGCGGGCAATGATGAAATCTTTGGCGGAGCCGGTAGCGATACGTTACTCGGTGGAGCGGGCAATGACACTTTGGATGGTGGCGACGACAACGACCGGATCAATGGCAATGATGGAAATGACCTGATCGAAGACACTGGCACCACTGATGCGACATTCGCCAACGGAGTCGACGACAGCATCTTTGGTGAAGCAGGAAATGACTCCATCAAAGCTGGTATTGGCAACGACTTTGTTGATGCCGGTGCCGGCAACGACGCCGTGCTCGGTGAAGATGGTGCCGACAACATCGCAGGTGGTGCTGGACTCGACAGCATCGAAGGGGGGGCCGGCGCTGATTTCCTGAACGGAAACGCCGACACGGACCGCATCGAAGGTGGCGACGATAACGATCAGATCTTCGGTGGTGCCGGCAGCGACGTCCTGTTGGGTGAGGCCGGAGACGACACCATCAACAGCCAGGGAGGCAACGATACGATGTTGGGCGGCTCGGGCAATGACTCGCTCCAGGGAGGCGCTGGCGGCGAATTGATGTTCGGTGATTCCCCAGACGAAGTCGGTGCCGAGGAAGAGGGTGGCAACGACTCGATCAATGGTGGAGCCGGAAACGACACGCTCATCGGCGGTGACGGTGATGACTCGATTCTCGGCGGAGCCGGCAACGACCTGTGCCTGGGTGGCTTGGGTGGCAACGACACCATCAATGGCCAAGCCGGCACCGATACGGTCTATGGTGGCGGTGATTTGGACTCGCTGGCCGATCCGAGCAAGGAAGCGCTGGTCAAGATTTCAAACGCCTTCATCGTGCCCGCGTCCGTCGAAGGAAACGTCCAAGAGGATGCGAACGGTCAAAGATATCTGTCATCCCACGACTACTACTTCTCGCTGTTCGACTCCAGCAAGTTCTTGGACTTGGACGCGATTTGATCGAATGAGGCGAGCCGGGCTTGCCTCCTCCGAATGCGTTCCTGGGCTAGTCGCGTAGTTCCAGGACCATGAGCGACGCCGCCGCGTGAGTTCTCGCGCGGCGGCGTTTTGTTTTGCGAGGTCTTCTGATGTCCTCGTCCGCTGTTTTTCAAATACGATTCGCGGTACCGGCCGACGTCCCGGCGATTCTGGGATTGATCCGCGAATTGGCCGAGTACGAACGGTTGCTCGATCAAGTTGTCGCCGACGAAGCCGCTCTGCATCGGGCCTTGTTTGGCAAGCGGCAGTACGTCGAGGCGTTCGTCGCACTCGTTGAGGGTGACTGCGTGGGCTTCGCGCTCTTTTTCCACAACTTCTCGACGTTTCTGGGCAAGCCGGGAATGTACCTGGAAGACTTGTACGTCCGCCCGAAATTTCGCGGCCGAGGACTCGGCAAAGCGTTGCTGACTCAAGTGGCACGGATTGCTGTCGAGCGGGATTGCGGCCGCATGGAATGGTCGGTGCTCGACTGGAACGAGCCATCGATCCGCTTCTACGAAAGCTTGGGAGCCAAGCC
>CAMAWN010000188.1 GCA_945861865.1 Candidatus Kuenenia stuttgartensis
AATCCCGGTGACTTGCGGATCGCGCACCTGTCGTGCGGCACGACCGGCTGTCATCCGAAAGAAACGCTCGAAGTCAAAAAGAGCATGATGACTCACGGTTGCATGCTGTGGGGCGCGGCTCTGTACAACAACGGCGCGGTGCCGAAGAAGCGATCACGCTACGGCGAGAGCTACTCGATGAATGGAACTCCGCAACGAATGCAAACCGTGCCCGCTCCGACCGAGTGGGAGATGAAATACAAAGGAGTCGTGCCGTTTCTTGATCCACTGCCGCGTTTCGAGACGGCTCAGCCGGGCAACGTGCTCCGTATCTTTGAACGGGGTGGGCGTTTTCGCAGTGAGATCGGCATCCCCGAACGGGAAGAAGAACCGGGCCGGCCACGCAGCCGTCTGAGCAATCGCGGACTCGGCACCGAGAACCGCACCGATCCGGTTTTCATCGGCTTGCAGAAGATGCGGTTGCTCGACCCGACGCTGAACTTCCTTGGCACGAATGATCACGCCGGCGATTATCGGTCGAGTGGCTGCACCGCGTGTCACGTCATCTACGCCAACGATCGCTCGCACGTCCATTCGGGGCCGCATGCCGAGGCCGGCCATCGCGGACTGTCGCTCAACCCCGATCCGACCATTCCGAAAAACGAATCCGGCCATCCCATCAAGCACGAGTTCACGACCGCGATTCCCTCCAGCCAGTGCATCGTCTGTCACATGCACCCCGGCACGACCGTGATGAACAGCTACCTCGGTTTCATGTGGTGGGACAACGAGACCGATGGCGAGTTCATGTACCCACCGCAGCAAAAGAATCCGACGGCTGAGGAGTTCGTCCGCGCCGCGATGAACAATCCCGAAGAAACTTCGCTGCGAGGCAACTGGTCCGATCCGACGTTTCTCGATCAAACGGCCGACCTCAATCCGCAGTTGAAGCACATGCAGTTCGCTGACTTTCACGGCCACGGCTGGGTCTTTCGAGCCGTCTTCAAAAAGGACCGCGAAGGCCGGCTGCTCGATCACAAAGAGAAAGTCATCGAGGACGAATCCACCGCGAAGTTGAACTACGCGATGCTGCATCCCGACTGTCGGCCGCAAAAGGACGGCATGCCGGTGCATTTCATGGACATCCACCTGGAGAAGGGAATGCACTGCGTCGATTGCCATTTCAAGCAGGACAACCACGGCAACACGAAGCTGTACGGCGAGGTCCGTGCCGCTATCGAGATCGCCTGCGAAGATTGCCACGGCGATGCGTATCACCGCGCCTCGCTCCGCACGTCTGGCCCTGCCGCACCAGAGGGAGGGACGAATCTCGAATTGCTGAGCACACCGTCCGGCAAGCCGCGCTTCCGCCGCGTCGGCAACAAGATCATTCAAACCGCGATGGTCACGAAGGACGCCGATCAGCCGCGGCAGTGGGAAGTCCCACAGGTCGTGGACACGATCACGCCCGGCCATCCGCGCTACAACGAGAAGTCGCATCTCGCCAAGACGGTTCGCTTCGAAGGGGACGAGATCGCTTGGGGAACTCGGCCAAAGGACTCGTCGAAATGCGCGCACGACAACAAGAAGATGAGCTGCGCGAGCTGTCACTCGTCCTGGAATACGAGCTGTTACGGCTGCCACCTGCCCCAACGAGCGAACGTCAAGATGCCTTCGCTGCACAACGAAGGGGACGTCAGCCGCAATTACACTTCGTACAACTTTCAGACACTGCGTGACGACATCTACATGCTCGCCAAAGACGGAACCGTCACCGGAAATCGCGTCAGTCCGGCTCGCTCGGCTTGCGCGATCCATGTCGGCAGCTACAACCAGAACCGCGAATCGGTCTACGCTCAGCAGCAGACAATTTCCGCCGACGGCATGAGCGGCGTCGCCTTTTCGACGAACGTGCCGCACACCGTCCGTGGCCGCGACGGTACGAAACAATGTGCCGACTGCCACCTCTCCGCCGCTGAGGACAACAACGCCATCATGGCTCAGTTGCTGATGCAGGGAACCAATTACATGAATTGGATGGGCCGGTATTGCTGGGTCGGTACCGGCGAACACGGCATGGAAGCGGTCGTCGTCACCGAGCGTGACGAACCGCAAACCGTCATCGGCAGCAGCCTGCACAAGCTCGCGTATCCCGACAACTACCGCGAGCACGTCGAACACGGCGGCGACCTCGAACACTCTCACGAGCATCCTGGCCGAGACGTCAGCGACCGAGTGCGGCATCCGCTTCGCAAACCGAACATCCAAAGCCTGCAACTGCGAGGCGAGTACGTCTACGCGGCCTGCGGCGAAGCGGGCTTGCGCGTGTTCGATGTCGCCTTCATCGACCACAAAGGATTCTCCGAGCGGATCGTCACCGCCCCGGTCTCGCCGATCGGCCAGAAGTTTTATGTCCCGACAAAAGACGCCGCCGCCGTCGCCGCACCTGCCACAACAGCGCCCGATCCGACTCGCAAACAAAACCCCGAAAACGAGGAGCAGGCGGTTCACGGCCTCTACGCCTACCTCTACGTCGCCGACCGTCAAGAAGGGCTGATTCTCGTCGGAGTTGGCACGTTGCTCGACGGCGATCCGACGAACAACTTTCTGGAGCGTGCCGTCACCTTCAATCCGAACGGCATCCTCCGTGGCGCGCGAGCTATCACGATTGCCGGCACCTTCGCCTACATCTGTGCTGACATCGGCCTGGTCGTCGTCGATCTGCACGATCCGACGAACCCGCGCATCGAGACGGTCATCGGAGCACCGTTCCTCAACCATCCGAACGCCGTCCAAGTTCAGTTCCGCTACGCCTTCGTCACCGACAGCGAGGGCTTGAAGATTCTCGACGTGACCAACCTCGCGGCCCCCGAACTGCGAGCTTCACTGCCGCTGCACGAAGCCCGCAATGTCTACGTCGCACGGACCTACGCCTACGTTTCCGGCGGCCACGACGGGCTGATCATCGTCGATGTCAAAAATCCGCTCGAACCGAAGGTCGATCAGATTTTCAACGCCGACGGTTGCATCAACGATCTGAACGATGTGAAGCTCGGCATCGCCTACAACAGCCAGTTCGCGTACCTCGCCGACGGCCACAACGGCCTGCGAGTCGTGCAACTCACCAGCCCCGAAACTCCTGGCAACATGGGATTCGCGACACGTCCGACCCCGTCCCTGATCGCGACGAAGAAGTTCCCGAAAGATAGCCACGCCCTGTGTGTCTCCGAAGGCGTGGACCGCGATCGAGCGGTTGACGAATCCGGCAATCAACTCAGCGTCTTCGGCCGCATCGGTGCCAGACCGTTCAATCTCGAAGAGCAACGCCGACTCTTCCTGCACAACGGCAAGTCGTGGAAGGTCGATAATCAACCGGACTTCTTCCGATCCGGCTATCGAACTTCCAAGCCGTCAAGCACGGTTCGGCGGTAACGCAGGGAAGCGGAGGATGAGCACGGTTGCCCGTCCTATTTCTTGGCTCGTTTCGTCGGCGGAGCCTTTGTCGCGGTAGTGGGCTTCGTTGCTCGTCGAGCCTTGGCCATTTTTGTGGTCGGCTTCTTGCGAGAATCCCGGAGCAGCGACTCGTATTTCTCAACGTACTTCTTGACCGACACGCGGCGGATGGCATCGCCGATAACTTTGAGAGGCAGGTCATCCAGCTTCCTGAATCGAATGCAGCTCTTGCCCATGTCGAGCTTCTTGCCGGTCTTGGCCCATTCGGTTTGGAACCATTTCTTATGGCTTTCCGAGCCGTAAACGCACATCAGGTACAGCGACAGGTAATTCTTCTGCGACGCGAGTCCCGCATAGCACAGCGGCTGCTTGGGGTCGCAGTGATAGCCGGCCGGGAAGACCCGATGCGGCACAAAGTAGCCGATCATGCCGTACTGCATCCCTTCCTCGAAATTCTTGTCGAGGTTTTTGAGGATCACCTTCCGCACGGCGGCAATGGCCGCGCGACGGTCCTCTGGCAATTCCGCGAGATACTGTTCGACGGTCGTGGCTTGGCTTTGCATGGAATCCTCCAACGAAAAGGGAGGCGGTCTCATTGAATAAGTTGACAGTTGACGATCAACACGATACCCAGCGGTTTCCTCTTGCGGCAGCCTCCCGATTTCGCGAATTGTCTTGCTCGGAGAGGTTCGATTGTAAGATCATCCTCTCGTTGCGGTCCGCCGGAGAGCCCACGAACCAGCTTCACTCACCAGCGAGGAACGTGCGATGTTGAGTCTTCTTGGACAAGGGACGAAGCTCTGTGACGGCATCACACGCCGTGAACTGTTGCGAGTGGGTGGGTTGGCGTTCGGTGGCCTGACGCTGGCAGATGTGCTGCGGGGCCGAGCGATCGCGGGTTCGAGTGCCGCGCGTGGCAAGTCGGTCATCATGATCTGGCTGCGCGGCGCGATGTCGCACATCGACAGCTTGGACATGAAGCCGAACGCTCCTGCCGAAATTCGCGGAGAGTTCCAGCCGATCGCCACGAACCTGCCTGGCGTGCAGATTTGCGAGTACCTGCCGAAGGTCGCCCAGATGGTGGACAAGCTCGCGATCGTGCGCGGAATCAAATCGATCGATCTCGGAGACCACACGCCGCATTTCATTCTGACCGGATTTGGCGAGCGAGGAAAACGCCCCGTGCTTGGCTCCGTCGTGAGTCATCAACGTCCACATTCCGGTGGGATGCCGCCCTACGTCAGCCTGATGTACAAGCCCCCGGCGTTGTACGACAACGAAGGGCCGACGTATCTCGGCCCCGCACATCGGCCGTTCGTCCCGAAGGCGGAGGGCCTCGCGAATCTGAGTCTCGCGAAGGGGATCTCACTGGAGCGTCTGCGCGGTCGCCGTCAAATCCTGCGCGAGTTCGATTCGCTCAGCCGGGACGTCGATGCGACCAGCGGTTTGTCGGTGATCGACACCTACACGCAGCGAGCGATGGAGATGATCACGTCCCCGCAAGTGCGCGAGGCATTCGACGTTTCGCGCGAGCCACCGGAAACGCATGCCCGGTACGGCAAGTACTGTGAGAACTTTCTGATGGCTCGGCGGTTGGTCGAAGCGGGCGTCTCGGTCGTGACGCTGAAGGTTGGCGACTGGGATACTCACGAGAAGAATTTCAGCGAGATGCGTGAGCAGTTGCCGCGGCTCGATCAGGGTTTTCACGCACTGATCACTGATCTGCACGATCGTGGCTTGGACAAAGACGTCGCCGTCGTGATGTGGGGCGAGTTCGGCCGAGCACCGCGTGTCTCGCGCGGCGACGGCCGCGATCACTGGCCCGAAGCCGGCGCGGCGGTAATCGCGGGCGGTGGATTCCGAATGGGCCAAGTCATCGGCGAAACCGACTCGCACGGCGGCCAGTCTCTCGGCCAGCCGTACACGCCCAGCAATGTGCTCGCCAATGTGTACCGCCACCTCGGCATCGATCCGGCAATCACGGTACCCGACCACAACAGGCGACCGATGCACATCCTCGACGATCGCAATCTCGTGCAGGAACTCCAGTCCGCCTGAGCTTTCCGCCTCATCGTCCTGCCCCCCTCATTCTGCCAAGACAAATTGGCGGAACGATTCGGAGAGACGATTGACTGCGTCAGCGAGTCAGGCTTTGACGCAACTCTTGAATGATTGGATTGACCGCCGACGAATCGAAACTGCGCGGTGTCGCATAGCCGATCGGATAGGCGAGTTGGCTGCGAAAGTTGGACAGCACATTCGCATCACTGGCGAACGAGAACGGCTCGCGACCGGTTGTTACACGCAGCGAGCGGCTCGTGGCGACGATGCCGAGGTAGCGTTGAACTTGTCCATCCCACGTCGGCAGCCATTCGGACTCGGTGGCGACCAGGCGATCCAGTAATTGATTCATTCGTTCTGGCTCTGTCGTCGAGTATTCCAACGAGCGTGACCAGTTCGCCAAATCGGCGCTCGATTGTCGAGCGGCCAGAGAAAGTTGAACGGCCGGAGCGGTCCCGAGCCGAGACTGCTGCATCAATTTGGCTAGTTGCCCCAGCGATGACTCGGCGGCAGCCCCGTCTTGGCCAAACAGTTGATGCGATTCACGGGCCACAACTCTCGCGGGAGGAACCGACCACGATCCCCATCGCGGCGAGCCGAGCGAATCGCGCAGCGTCGGCCGGCCGCGCGTCGGTTCGGCGAGGTCGTGATGACAAGCGTGGCAATCGAACTCGGCCAAGTCGGAGGTGACGTGCTTGGTTCCGCTCTTCAGCGCGGACTCCGCGCGAGCGGCAGCGATCTCCGACAGAGCCTTCGCTGAGACTGCGTGACCGATGGCCCACAGACGAAGTTCTTGTGCGGGATCGCGCTGCAACTCGGCCGCAGCGTCCCAATGTTTCGGCAACAGCGCGTGATATGCCGACAGCTCGAATGCCAATCGCGGATGACCCGCCGCGATGAGGTCGTGATCGACGGTCGCTCGTGGCGAACCAACATGGCACTCGGCGCACTTCTCAGCACGAGCGTTGACTGGCCGCAAGTCGTGAAAGCCGAGGTCGGCTTTCTGCGACACCGACAGAGATCGCCAAGTTCGCTCGGTGTGTCGAGCGACCCAATCCCCAGCCGCGCCGTGGCAGCTTTCGCAGCCGACACCGAACTCGACCGCGAATCGTTCGCCCTTCGCGCCGTCGGGGTGCATTCCCACCGTCGAGTGACACGCCAAGCAGCGAGCCTCAGTGTGCGCGGATTTGAGTCCGAGTTGCAGCGCCATGCGAACCGACGTCTCGCTGAAGAGCACGTCGAACGCCCGCCGATGCACGACATCGCGACTCAACCATGCGGTCGCCTCGCCGCCGATCAACGAATTGCCGCCGTGACAACTCGCGGCAGTGCAGCCGGCCGCACCAACGAGTCGCGGGATGGCGACATCGGCCGCCAGCAAGCGGCTTGAAAGTCCTGCCAGCAGGGTCGTGAGGCAGACGACTGTCAAAGATCGAAACGAAATGGACACGAACGGGCTTCCTGAGAAATGGCACTCAACTCTTTTTGACTCTCGGCATTCGTAGCGTCTTGAATTGCAGATTCTGCCGCTGAGATCGGTGGCTGTCCATCTCCGTTCTGTGCCGCTGACACGATGCGTCCGGTCGCCAATTTCGACGGCTCATGTCTTCCTGTCGCATTCGGCACAGACGGCACGACCGAACATCGTCTCACGAATCGTGAATTGGTGACTCGCGGAGGATTACCGGATTGGCGCGATCACTCGCGAGGCGTGTTGTTTGTTGAGTTGCACTGTGTTTGTCGCCGTGACGGAGTTCGCCGGAAATTCGAGACCGAGCGGTTCGCCGGTGTTCGGGTTCGGCTCAAAGAACGGAGCACCGGTGCTGGCAACAGTCACTCGGATGCGATGCCCTTTTGCAAAGATTTGACTGATCCAGCCGACCTCGAAGGCGACCTTCTCGACCTTGCCGGGAGTGAAGAAGACTTCCCGCTCGAAGCCGTCGCGATAACGGCCGCGGCGGATGTAATCGACCAGCAGGATTGAGCGGCCATCGGGGTAGACGTCGCAGATGCGGACGATGAAGTCGGTGTCCTTTGCCGATGACGTGACGAACAACTCCGTCTTGACGATGCCGGTCCATTCGACCGGTTCGGTGAGCGGTTCGGTCGTGAAGGTGCGGACTTCGGCTTGCTCTTCAAACTTGCGAGCGTCGGCGGCACCGGGGAACCCTTTGTTGTTCGGGATGTTGGCTGGCTTCAGTGGATCGGCCAGGAATGTCGCCTCCGCGTCGGCTTCGGTCGGAGAGGACGTCGTCAGCTTTCCGCCGTCGCGCAAGAAGTACTCGGTCGGTGTCGCGGAGATCGGCCAATCGTTCGTCTCTCGCCAGATGTTGCCGGGTGAGTGCTCTTCGCCGACCGGCCCCATGACGTAGTAGCGGATCGTCGGGTCGCGATCGACGAGGTTGTCCTTGCCCTTCAGCCAGAAATCGAACCAGCGGATCAAATGATTCTCGGCATCGAACTTCGCGTTCTCTGGGAAGGTCAACTCGCTGACCTTGTTGGTATTCTTGCCGAGATACCCGCCATGCAGCCACGGGCCGATCAGCAGTTGCTGTTTGCCGCGCGAGTTCTGGCCGGCTCGGTGCTGCCGGCCGCGATAGCTTTCGATCGAGCCGATGTTCATGAAGTCGAACCAACTGCCGATCGTAAAACACGGCACGTCCATCTTGTCGAAGTGCCGCGAGCAGTCCTCCTGCTTCCAGTAGTCGTCGAAGGTTGGATGCTTGAACCACTCAGCAAGCTGCGCTCGGTTATGAGCTGGCTCGCGACAGACAGCGTCCATGCCTTTGAATCGCTCCGGCCGAGTCGTCCCACCAATGCGATAGCCTTCTTGGTACAGGCTCAATCCCGTGTCGATCATGTACTGCGCGACGAGATGCGGCGGCCGAGTCACCGCCAGGAAGTTCTGAGCGAATCCCGCCTGCGAACTGCCGAACGTGCCGATCTTCCCCGTGGACCATTTCTGTTTGGCGAGCCATTCGACGGTGTCATATCCGTCTTTGAGTTCGCCCCAGCCGAGTGCTCGGTAGCCGACCCACGTCCCTTCGGACTTGCCAGCCCCGCGAAAGTTCTCGGCACAGACGACGTAGCCGGCTTTCGCCAGCCGAGCGTTCCCCTGCCGAGTCCCCGCGCCTTTCAAGTCCGCGTAGCGCTGCTCATACAGCACAGGCCACGGACCATCGCCGGGCGGGAAGTAGAGATAAGCCGAGAGCTTCGTCCCGTCACGCATCGGGATCATCGTGTGTTCTTCGCGAATGCCGCCGAGGTCGATCGGGTCTTGAGCAGGCAGGTGTGTCATGGTCAGCAACCAGAACGCGAGAGCAACAATCAAAGTGCGGTGCATGAGGCAGGTTCTCCGTTGAAAAACGAGAGGTTGATCTGCCGTCATCAAACTCGGAGATGACTCGAACTGCAACCGATGCGATGAAGTCGATCCAACAAAAACTCTGAGCCGACGGGCGTCACCCCCGGACAACGAACTCAATGTCTGGGGCTGACGCCCACCGGTTCGCCGGCATCTCCGAGGTTCAAATCGATTCGCTGAATCGTCGGACTATTTCCCGCGAACTGGCGTTGTCGGAGCCGGCGTCGTTTGCTGTTTCACCTGCTTGCCGAGCAGCGTCTCGCTGAAACCTTTGAGGTCGGTCCAGAACGTCCCTTCGCCGGCGTAGAGCAGATTCAACTCGATGTCTTCCGGCAATCCTTGAGCAAAGGCCCATTGGTTGTAGGCCTGGCCGGAGCCGAATGCTTCGACGGCGAGTTGGAATTTATTGGCTTTGGCTTCCTCTTCCAGCTTGCGAGAGTTCGCCTTCGCTTCGCCCAGCGTGATGGTCGCTTCTTTGTCGATCTCGGCGGTGTCGCGAGCGATCTTGGCCACGAGCTTCGTGGTTTCGGCCTTAGTTTCAGCGGCAGTCTTGGCCCCCTCGGCGACTTTGGTGGCGACCATTTTTTCCGTTTCGACGCGAATGGTTTCGGTCTGCACTTTCACTTTCTCTTCGGCTTCGCGGAGCGTCCCTTCAGTCATCGCGGTTTTTTGTTCCTGCTCGCGAGTGATCTTTAATTCGTCGGCGATGTAGCCTTGTTGGATCGGTTCGCGGACTTCTTGCGGGATGTAGATGTTTCGCACGAGGCCGTACAGCACGCTGATGCCCTTGGTCTTCAGCACCTCTTGGAAAGCGTTTGAGACTTCCGTTTGGAAACCTTGCCGCGTCTCGCCGTCGAGCAATTCGGAGGCCTTCAGCTTTGAGCCGTAGTTGCGGCAGATGCTTTCGATCTGCGGCATCACCACTTTGTCTTCGACTGCGGCGACGTTGCCAAACTTGCGGATCGCGTCGGGAGCTTGATCGGGCATTAGTCCCCAAATCGCCGTGAAGTCCATGCGGATCGTGAAGCCGTCGTCCGAGGGAAACTCGATGCCGCTGTCGTCGTCGGCGACCATTGGCTCGCCGCTGATGTCGATCTTGAAGTGTCCGTCCGGCGTCATGACCATCTTGGCTTCGATGCTCTTCTCCAAGTAGCCGATGCTGACGACGTCGATCTGTTGCTCACGCTTGTTGATCGGATAGATGCCCGGAGGCAGCGTGTGTTCTTGGATGCCTGGCTTGACCATCGTGATGGGGTTGTCGGTGAGGTTCGTCACCACGCCGACGTATCCCGGTGCGATTTCGACCCAGCCGGACTTCTTTTCCATGCCATTGGATTTCTCGATCTCTTCGCCCTTCACGATACTGACGTCAAACGCCTTGGGGTTGATGCGGTAGCGGCCGGGACCGAGCACTTTTCGCAGCGTGCCGCGGAACTCGGTTTTGCCGACTTCACCATCCACGAGAAATTGGCCGACCGGAAGATCCTTGCCCAAACGGCTGGTGACGATCGCGACTTGTTTGGTCTCGATGACCACATCCGGCACCTTCTGGCATTCCCAGAAGAACGGGTTGTAGAAGTGCCGGCCCGGACCAACCATCTCGGCGAGGATGCCCTTCTGCAGGGGCTTGCCGTTCGCATCGATTTCCGCAAGTTGTCCCTCTGGGGCCGATCGCAGACTCATCCCCGGAATCGGCAACGGCGGGCCTTTGTACGTCAGCAGTAGCGAGTAGCCCTCGTCCACGTACCAGTAGCAGAAGGTCCAATCGAAGGCCAAATAACTGGCACTGCCGATCGCGATCAAACTGACGGCGAACGAAATCAAAAGGCGTTGACCACGAGAGAGAACGGACATGATTGCGAGCCTTTGAAGGCGGAAGGATTGGTCGTTAGTCAATGATCAATTTCATTTCTTCTCCGGCGTGTCTTTCACCGGTTCATTGAGTGAATCGAAAATCTTCATGATCGGGCTGTCGGCTGTATTGATCATGATTTTGCGGTACGCGGATGAGAGCTTCTGATACAGCACATACTGCGCGTATTGAGCACCGTTGCCGCCGAAGGCTTTGACCGAGGCTTTCCAGCCGGCGGCTTCGGCTTCGTTCTGTTGCATGATGACTTCGGCCGCCCCTTCACCGGTGGCGACGATTGCGGCGGCTTCGTCCTTGGCTGCGTCGAGTTTGAGCTTCGCGACCGCCAACTCTTGCTCGGCTTTCGTGACTGCGATCTGCTGGGCCTGCTCGGCTTCGGTCGTGACGCGGATGATCTCTTTCTCGATGCCCGTCAACGCCTTCTTCTGCGACACGAGCTCCGTCTGCTCGGCAAGTTTTTTCTCCTGCTCTTGTTGCTTGATTTGTTGCGTGAACTTTTTCTCGTCGAGCCGCGCGGTCTCGCGAAGTTTGATGGGAGTCGCGATCTGCGCCGGCGGGGTGATGCTGGTGATGACCGCCTGAATGATCTCGACGCCCAGCGAGTCGCACGACTTTCGCATCGCTGCTTCGAACTTCTTCTCGAACACCATGCGAGTCTCGCCTTCGATGAACTCACGTCCGAGATTGTTTGAACCTTCCATCCGGCAGGTGCTGCGAGCGTTCGGAAGGATCACTTTGCGAATGATTTCTTCGGCGATGTCGTCGCCGTTTAATACTACTGCGCACTATTCATTGTCATGCGGAGCGACAACGTGGGAGCTGGTCGAGTGAAATGTGGGCCGCTTCGAGTTCTTTGAGACGTTGTTTCACATGGCTGGTTCGAGCTTGGTGAATCCGATGTTGCCAGTGAGTGATGGT
>CAMAWN010000189.1 GCA_945861865.1 Candidatus Kuenenia stuttgartensis
CTTCTTCGGCGGCGGCAAATGTGGCTCGATCAATGTCCACAGTCGATCATCCAAAATCGGTTTCGCCATCTTCGGACCTCCTTGTCCGACGTGAAACCTAGCTTATTCGATCAAGCCTCAAAAGGCTTTTTGTTAGACGCTCTAAGAAAATCCGGGAGATCGTGCTCGATGCACTCACAAGTACCCGCATCCGCGAAACCACAAGGAAACAGGTGTTATCGGTGGGCGAGTCGAAAATTCAAGATGCCGAGAGGGAAATCAAACGTCTGTCCGAACTACGTCAACGACGCACTCAAATCTGGATTCGCGGCGTCGCCACCAAAGGGATGTTCGACGGGAAGGAAGTCCAGATCACCGATTTGCTCGTGATGTCCGGGACCGAGTCCTACGTCACCGCAACAGGGGCCAAAGCGACGATTCCACTCGCGGAGACGATCGACGTTAACGAGGTCAAGAAATTCCTCACGCCACGTCCAACGCTTGACGAATACCATGATTCACCCGCATTCAGAACGATGGCAAAACGTCTCGCTGAAAAGGCGGCGGAGCGGCTCAGGCGACAGCAGGCCGATGACGACGCAAAACTCGCACAAGATGAGAAGAAGCGTGCCGATGGGGAAAAGATGGCCGAGATGCGACTTGCCCTCGCCAAAACGCACCTCGAAGACATGAAGCACAAATTGGCCATGCTGGTGCTTGAGCAACTCATCAAACAGTATCCCGATACAACTGCGCGCCTTGAGGCGGAAGATTTGCTCAAACAACTCCAGGCTGGCGACGCGAAGAAAAACAACACCGTTGAGAATCGTGTGGAGCGCATCGAAGCGGCGGATGCACGCCTCGCGACCGCGAAACGGTTCATCGAGAAAAAGAACCATAAGGGCGCACGTCTCTTGCTTGAGCGGCTGGTTAAAGAATATCCGGAAACGGTGCCGAGCGATGAGGCGAAGAAACTCCTCAAGACGTTGCCGGAATAATCAGCCGCATCGAAGTCGAGATGATATTCGATTGAAAACCGAGCCCATTACCGATTGGAGAATCTGCAACTATGCCGCTCGCGGGTGGCCCAGCTTGCTTCAAGCTGGGCCACCTGATGTGAGTCCCTGAGTCTGCTTCACATCCTGCGAGACCACGACCAACCGCAGTCCGAATGGCTCAACGCCCTCTCCTCCGACCAGACGGTCAGCGAGGCGGTTCGGCAACGGGCGTTACAGTTCGCTCGCGAATGGAAGTAGCACGACGCGCCAGCGAGTGGTTGTCCGGGAAACCAATCGGAGGCTTGTCCTCGAACGACCACTCGCTGGCGAGTCGTGCAATTCGCCCGCGAGTGGGAGCCGTCGGAATGAATTCCGTCGATCGCTGACCGCGACCGTGATATCAATCCACACGATTTGAGCTTTGTACGGCCATCAAGGAGACTTAGACTCATCGCACTGAATTGTCAGAATTGATTTTCAAGGAGCAGAGACAATGCGAACCGCTGAATTTGAAGCCGAGGTCCGGGATGGTTCCATCGAGATTCCAAGGGAATATCGCGATCTTTTTGGTCACTCCGTACGCGTGACGCTGACGTCCGACGAGCCAGACTCCGAGACGACGCCGACAATTCTGGATCAATGGTTGAGGTCTCCCATTCGCATTTCTGACTTTCAGCCGCTCAGTCGGGAGCAGGCTCATGAGCGCTGATCCAGTGGCTGCCGGCCAGTGTTTCGTGGATAGCAATGTTTGGCTCTACGCGGTCATCGAGAACGCGGAATCCGCAACCAAGTCTGCCACGGCTCGAACGCTGGTGGCTGAACGGCGGATTGTCAGCACGCAGGTCGTCAATGAAGTTTGCGTGAACCTGCTACGAAAGGCCGGTCGATCGGAAGAAGAGATTCGCCAGGTCGTGCAGGCGTTCTATGCGCAGCACCGAGTTGTGCCGATTGATGAGCGGACAATGCTCTCCGCATCGGAATTGCGTGAAGCGTATTCGCTCTCGTATTGGGATAGCCTGATTGTGGCCACCGCACTCGAAGCAGGTGCGGCAATTCTGTATTCCGAAGACATGCAGGATGGTCTGTGGATCAACGCGCGGCTTCAGATCATTAATCCATTTCGCGTGCCAGACACGACCAGAGTTGCAAGCGGAGCGTGAGGCTCTGTGTCTGATTCACTTCCTGCGTGACCAAGGCCAACCGCAGTCCGCAGGGCTCAACGTCCGCGCCTCCGACCAAACCCTCAGCGAGGCCGTTCGGCAACGGGCGTGACAGTTCGCTCGCGAGTGGAAATAACGCCTCCCCTCGCGGAGGTGAATTTGGGGTTGCGCCGATCACGCCGGCGGATTGTCCTGTGCCGATCAGGCAAACTCCGCAGACGCGGCGAGGCACTCTTCGTGGCTCTGTCGCTCGCGAAGGAACTTGTCGCCGTCACAGTCCGGCGCACGGGATAAGGTGTTGAGGCATTCGTTCAGTCAGGCCGATGGAGCAGATAGCCGCGCTGCGCCAGAACGCGGACGATTGGCGGAAGACTCGCGTTCTGGCGAAACGCGGCGACGACAAACTCGTGTTGAGGCTGTTGTGAACTCGGATCGCAATCTGTTTCTGGCGCTGGTCTGCGTGCTCTTGGGTTTCGGCGTGCTGATGGTGCATAGCGCCAGCGTGACGTCGTGGCCGACGGAATTCGAGCAGGTTTACCTGTCCCGTCACGCGACCCATTTGATCGTGGGGGTGTTCGCCGCCAGCCTCTGTTCGCTGCTGCCGTCACGGTTCTGGAAAGAGTCCGCACCGTGGCTGTTCACCGGGACTGTCGTGCTGCTCGTCGCGGTGCTGATTCCGGGGATTGGAACGCGAGTGAACGATTCGCAGCGTTGGATTCGGTTCGGCTCGTTTCAGATGCAGCCGTCGGAATTGGCGAAGATCACGCTGCCGCTGTTATTGGGAACGATGCTCGTCAAACGGCAAGAGAATTTGCGACGTGTGTTCGTCGGAACGATTCCGCTCGTTCTGCCGGTCGCAATTGTGCTGCCGTTAGTGTTGAAAGAACCCGATCTGGGCACCGCCGCATTTCTTGCGATGTCGAGCGGACTGCTGCTGTTCCTCGGCGGTTGGCCGATTCGAAACTTCGCGCTGGGCATGATTCCGGCCGCGCTTGTGGCGATGACGCTCAAGCCGTACCAGTGGAAGCGCATCACAGACTTCGCCGCCGCATGGTCCGACGTCGATCAAGCGTCGTATCAAGTCAAACAGTCGCTGCTGTCCTTCGGCTCCGGAGGGCTGATGGGAGTCGGTGTCGGCAAAGGCTGGCAGAAGCTCAGCTATCTGCCGGAAGCCAACACCGACTTTGTCTTCGCAGTCGTCGGCGAAGAACTGGGACTGGTCGGCTCGCTGGGGCTCGTGTTGCTGTGGGCAGGATTTTTCATCACAGGCATGACTCTGTTCCGCCATCACGACCGGCGCAGCTTCGAGTATCTCGTCGGTGTCACGCTGCTCGGCCAGATGATTCTGCAAGCGGTGATGAACGTCGCCGTCGTGACCTCGATGATGCCGACCAAAGGCATCTCGCATCCGCTGCTCAGCTACGGCGGCAGCAACTTGGTCATTAGCCTCGTGTCGATCGGCATCGCCGTGAGCTTGTCGAAGGAAGCCGTGGAGCAGGTTGTCAAACTGCCCGTACAGGACGGGCACGTTGAAACCCTGCCCCACATCACGCATCCGGGTTCTGTTTCGGCGGCGCGAATTTAATCTTCTCGACGTAGCGGATGATCGTCTTGCCGTCGGGGCTGAGCCGTCCGGTGCAGGCTCCGATGGCTTTGACGACGTTGTCGAAGTGCAGGTTGTAGTCGGCGTCAAGTTCGATCTCGATGTCAGTGCTGCGCGCGGCGTTCGCTCCGCCGACCAGTTTGAGGATTTCGCTGTTGAGCAGTTGAAACGCTCCTGGCCCGATGCCGAGTTGTCGATCGCCGAGCTTCAAGCTGGCAAGATCGCCGTTCGGATTCGCGATCAATCGGACTTTGATGTCCGGCAGGATTTCCGCCTTCGCTGCGCCAGCTCCTGGCGGCGGCATGTTGATGTTGAAGTCTCCTTCCGGGCCGACGATCCGCAGCGTGAACATGAAGAACGTCAGCAGTTGAAACGTGACATCGATCATCGGCGTCGTTTGCTGCTGCAAGCTCGCGGGTTCTTGCTGTTTGATTTTCATAAGGACTGAACTCGATGCAATTTCAGCACGTCGCGATAGCGAGTGGTTGACTTCGTAATTTGATGAACCCCTCGCTGGCACGTCGGGCTAGCTTGAGAATCATTGTTTGTCATTCAACAGGCTGCTGTGCTCGCAGGGTGAACTTCTCGAATTTGGCATCCTGAGACATCTTGATGAATTCCTGCACCTGACCCGTGGGGACATCCGAGTCGGCGCGGACGACGATCGTGACGTCGTTCAGGTTGACTTCTTTGGCTTGATAGACACGAGCCTCTTGTTGCAGTCGCGAGCGGTACTCTGGAATGCGCAGTTCTTCGCCGGACAGAAAGACGAATGGCTGCGGGTCGAGCCGAGTGCCATCCTTGGCTCGCTTGTAGCCGATGTTGACGACCAACTGGTGTTCGACACGGACCTCTGGCGGTTTCGCCAAGGCGTCCGTTGGTAGCCGAACCCGCTCATCGACCTGGGTCTGGTCGAAGTTCGTGACCATCATGAAAAAACTGATGAGCTGGAATGTGAGGTCCATCATCGGCGTCATGTCCATTTCCGCCGACGGCATGGGAGGCGATCGAAATTTCATGGCTGAACGCCAGGGGCTGAAGGCTGAGGGACAGTAGCGATGGGTCGAGCCTGAATCCGTTTCAGCAGGTCTTCGGCCAAGTGGCCGACGTCGAACATCAAGCGGATGAGATGATTCCGCAACAGGCTGTACGCGATCATGGCCGGGATTGCGACGATCAGACCTTCCAACGTCGTGACCAGCGCGAGCTGGATGCCTTCGGCGAGTTCGGAGGGCTTGGGAGTTGTGCTGGAGGAAGCGATCTCATCAAACGCCTGCACCATGCCTTGCACGGTACCGAGCAATCCGAACATCGGCGCGGTGGTCGCAATCAGAGCCAGCCAACTCAGCCGATGTTCGAGGGCCATGTTCTCATCCTCGCCCAGTTCGCCCATTGCCGAGAGTGCCTCGTCCTGGCCTTTTTGCAGCTTCGTCATGCCCACCACGATCAGACGGGCCAACAGAGACTCGTCCTCCTTCGCGCGGTTGTACGCTCCTTGGAAGTCGTGCGCGATGAGCTTGCCTTCAAACTCCGACAGGAATTCGGGGGGCATGAACACCGACCGCCGCATTTGCAGCAGGCACATGATGATCAACGCCACCATGATGAACGACTCGATGAAGACGCAGGCACCGAACGGTCCCGAGGCGTCGATCAGCCATTGCAGAAACGTCTTTTGCGGGGGCAGATCGCCAACGGGTGCGGCAGGCTGAGCGGCCGGAGGTGCGGCGGCGGGCATCGCGTCGTTGGGAACGTTCTGGAAGGCAAATGCCGGCGATGCAAAATGAACGAGGCAGGCTGTCAGCGAGAGCGACACCAAGAGAAATCCGAGCGATCGAGTCGTCTTGAGCGAAAGCCGATCCAGCGACATTGAGGTCTCCGTCCTGCAACCCGAAAAACACTGTAGGATGGGCACTCCTGCCCGTCCCTTTCATCCGCGATTCTAGCTCCCATGCGGACGGGCAAGAGTGCCCATCCTACTCTTTAGCCTTCTCTGCATCAGCGGCTGCCGGCGCGGCGGCACCGGTCTCGGCTTGCAGCTTCTTGGCCCACTCGCTTTTCGGGAAGTCTTCCAGCAACTGATCTCTGGCTTCGGCGGCTCGATCCGGTTGTCCGATCGTGCCGGAGATTTTCGCGAGGTGATACAGCGCCTCGGCGTGCGCGGCCTTCTCTTTCGGGAACAGTACGGGCACATGCAGGTAGGCCAGCGCGGCGTCCTTCGCTTTGTTCTGAGCTTGATAGCAGTCACCTTGCAGGACGTAGGCGAAAGCCATCGTCGCGGCTTCGTCGGTTGAGGTGGCTTTGATGACCTCGTCGATCAGTTTGAGAGCCTCGTCGTGCTTGGACTGCTTGACGAGACAGGCCGCCTGGCCGACCTGAGCTTCGGCGCGGCGAGCTTTTTCGGAGTCAGATTCCGCGTTGCCGGAGGCGGCTTCGCCGAAGGTCTTGGTGGCTCCGTCGATATTGTTTTGCTTGAGTTGCATGCGGCCGACAGCGACCTTGGCCGCGATTTGATAATCCTTCCACGGAGCTTTGCCAAAACTCTCAAATGCAGTTTGAGCTTTCGCGTAGTCACCTTTCACGCCGTAAAGCTGGCCGAGAAAGCTCTGACCTTCGTAGTGGCCGACAGGATCCTTATCCATCTTCAGATACGCTTCGATCTTCTTGAGTGCATCGTCGATTTTCGACTCGTCCTCCAGCGCCTGTTTGGCCATCGTGCGAGCGATCAAGAAGTCGAGGTAGGTCTTTAGCTTGCCGCTGGCGTCCTTGTGGACCTCGGTGTACGTGTCGAGTGCTTTGTCAAAGTTGCCGCGTTCCTCATCGCCCCTGGCGATCGAGAGTTTGGCGGGTTCACCATCCCACTTGATGCTGGCGATGTCGTTGGCAGGAATCTTTTGCGGTTCACCGGTGCGAGGCTTGATCGTGACTTCCGTTTTGGTAACGGTCGTAATCTCCCCTTGAACCGGTTTGCCAGTGCTCTTGACGTTGATGGTATCGACGGCCCACAGCGGCGAAGCTGTCAGTGCGATGGCTGCGGCAAGAACGGTGAGGTTTCGAAATTTGATCGTCATGGTATGAGGTCCGAAGAAACAGGTTGGGGAGTTGAAATTTGAAATCTGAAATTTCAGGTGTCTTTCGGCTTGCTGGGTTTCTTGGCGATGGAGGTTTTCTTGATCGCAGTCGATTTTCGTGGCGTCGCGAATTCGGGCACTTCAAACATCGCACCGGCACTCGGTTCGTCGTCGGCCGCCATAAATGCGACGTTGTCGGCTTCGTGAGCCAAACGAACCGGACGTTTTCGAGTCTTGCTGTTCATCATCATCCAGACCGAGGCTCCTCCGCCGCCGACGATGATAAGCACAAAAATGGCCACCGACAGTCCACCACCGCCTGACTTCGGAGCGGCCGCCGTTTCGGGCGTTGCGTTTTTCTTCGTGGCGACTTTGACGGATTCGTCGCTGGCGGACTCGTCAGGATTCGTGGCCTTTGGCGGAGCGCTGGTAATGACAATCGTGGTCGGGCGTTCGAGCGGGCTGGGGGATTGGCCCAAGTCCGATTGGATCTGGCGGTAAAGTCGATCGAACTTTTTCCACCAGTCGTCCGGGATATCAACCGAAATGCGGACGAACGTCTCCACGACACTTTTTGCAGTTTCGAGTTCCGCCTGTTTCTTGGCCGTCGTGGGCTGAGCTTGTCCTATCTTTTGGCGGCAAAGCGAAGTGTTGTACCAAGCCTCATAGAGCTTGTCGCCATAACGGTCGCGGGTCTCAAGTCGGCCGTCCGCGATCAGCCGTTGCAGGCGTGTGCTGAGTTCCGTCCAGCCCCAGACTTCTCCTTTTTGCCCCCGTTTTTCCCCCTCGACCGCCTTCTTGAGGAAGTCCGTTTTCCCGGCTCGGCCTTGATCGAACCAAACGTAAGCCATCTCGAATTGCACGTCGGCCGCTCGTGGACGTTCGGCGATCAACTGCTTGAGCAGTGTCTCAGCTTCGTCGAAGTCACCCTGTCGGCGTTTGCAGTTGGCCAGTCGCAAGCGGATACCGGCGATGCGGTCTTTGTCGTTGAACGCCTTGTCTTTCTTCGCGCGGTCGAGGATCGACAGATAGGTCGCCGCCGCTCGCTCAAAGTACGTCTTGGATTCAGAGGCGTTGTCCAACGACGACTGCGCGAGTCCGTAGTACGTCTCCGCGATCCAGGTGAGCGACGAGAGATTTTTGTCCTCACGCTGGTAGAGACCGTCGAGGAATTGCTCGAACGATTTGCGGACTTCGTTGAATCGATCTTTGTCGCCGGCCCCCTTCAGCCGGATGAGTTCCTTTTCAAGCTCCTTGCCGAGTTGCACATAAACCGCCGTGACCGCATCCGCCCCGCCGCTGTGCTCGGCGAGTTGCTCCAACTGAGCCATCACTTCACGAGCGGCATCCAACTGCTGTAAGCCGACGCGAGCTCGCAAAAGCAACTGATAGATGTGCGAAGCAAACCGTGCGCTGCGAACGCTGGGATGCGGCGGCCGGCGTGTTTGATCGTCCACGTTGATCGCGACCAACACGCCGTGCGGTTGCTTGCTGAGCAAGTCCAAAGCTGGCTGATACTGTCCTGTGCTCAGCAGAATCTCGGCCAGCGCCGCCTTGGCCGCGACCAGATCGTCGGGCGTTTTACTTTGTTCGGGGATTTTCTTTTGCAGCCGCTCGATGCCGGTCTTCAGGAATTTCTCGGCATCGCCGCGCCACTTCGACAGCTCTTCCGGCGACACTCGCAGCGTGGCGTCTTCTTCGATCGACGCCATCAGGTACTGTTGCCAGAGCGCTTGCCCCGCGGCGCACTGAGCCTCCGGAAAGTTCTCTGCCGTTTCTGGCACACGCTGGAACCATTCGGCGGCAATCTTCGGTTGATCGGTCTGAGCGAACGTACGGCCGACGAGCATTCGCGTTTCGTTGGCCTTCGAGTGCGACGGCCACTTGGCGGTGATGAATTCCGCCAGCCGGACCATCAGCCGCGTATCGACGTCTCGCAAGGCTTTCAGTTCGCTCGGCGTCTGATTGAAGCCCTTGATGTAGCTGGCGACCGCGAGGTACGCGGCATCGAGCGCCGTCTGTTCGTCCTGCTTGTCCTTCGTCGGATTGAACGCGACCGCCTCCGCACAGACCGCCGCTTCGTATGGCTTGTCGGCAAGGTAGTAGCCGTAGGCCAACAAATACCGAGCTTGATTCACGTCCCCGCGAGGCGACGACTTGTCGGCCAGACTGAGCGCGAGCCGTAGCACACGGATTTGATCTTTGACCAGATCGCTGAAATCGGCTCGCAGCTTTTCGACGTTCTCGCGCGGCTGCTTGCTTTGGATCGCCGAATCGAGCAGCGCCTTCTTCTCGCCCGACCGCTTCACGAGATCACGGCCAAGCGTGAGGGCCGAATCAAAATCCTTCGGGTCGCCGGAGCCGTCCTTCCCCTTCACTCGCATGTTGAGATCGCGAACTCGCTGCTGTGCGAGGTCTCGATATGCTCCCGGCCACTTCGACAGCGTCGTGAGGTGCGCGATCGCTTGCCGCAAGAGCTTGTCTTTTTCGCTCGCCGAGACGCCGCTGCTGTCCGCCTGCTTTTCGAGAGCGACGACCATCTCCCAACGAACGCCTTGCCCGGCCGCGCTGCGTTGTTCGATTTGCTTGGCACCTTTCAGCCAGTCCTCGGCCTCGACGATCGCCATCGTGTATTCGCGACGCTGATCGTGGTTGAGGCAGATCAATCGGAAGTGCCGCACTTGATCCTGCAGCGTCTTCAAACCCTCTGGCGGATGCGTCAGCAGTTCGGCATAGATGCCGAGCGATCGCTGCGGATCGTTCATCTCTTCGTAGCACTTGGCCTCCCACATCTGAGCGTGCAGGCCGCCGACCGTTGCGCGGTACTTCAAGAAGATGCCGCGAAACAGATCGACCGCTTTTTTGAGATGAAACGTGCGGTTCGACGTGTTGGGATCGTGGGTCTGAGATTCCTCGAACTCGCACAAGGCGACGTCCAATTGCGCCCGCATGTAGTTTGTCTCGGCTCGATGCCGAGCCTCGAACTTCACCGAGTCCGCCGCCTTGTCGACGAACTTGGGGAACGTCTCCCAAGCGGCCTTGTACTGGTCGTGAGCCTTGTCAAACACGGCGCGAGCCAGCGTGACCTGTTCGCGTGCCCGGTCCTGAAACTCCGCACGATTGTCTTTGTTCGTCGGCAGCTTGGCCTGCAGGATGTCCACGCGAGCCTTGCTGAGCAGCAATCCGGCCCGCGTGCTGTTCGCGGTCGCGGCCAGCGGATGCTGGGGGCTTTCCTTGGTGAACTGTTCGAGGAACCCCAACGCCTGATCGAGTTGCCGCTGCTGAGTCTCTGGACTCACCGAATGCTTGGCCGACTCGCTGAGCGTCATCGCTCGTTCATACGGGATGAGCACCCGCAGTTCAGCCGGCAGCTTGGGGTTGTCTTGCAGCTGCTCCAGATACAGCATCGCCCAATCGTAATACTGGCGTGCCCGCAGCCCGTCGAGGAACTCGCGCATCGGTTCGGCGGAATGACCGCGCCCGCCGAGACTCAGCACGAGCCCGACACTCACGACCACCATCCACAACCCACGCAGCCTCATGGCGACCTCTGTTTCGATCCTTCGCAAAGTTCGTTCAGACAGCGAACGAAGATTACGCCGCTCGAAAAGCGTTCGCAAGAACGGGCCGAGAAACCCCCGCGGAGGGGAAGACCCGTCTCACGCAGAGGCGCGAAGCTCGCAGAGAGGGAGAGTTCGATTGCTCAAACCTCTGCGAGCTTCGCGCCTCTGCGTGAGACTCGGCCTTCTCAGATCGGTTCGGGCAGCGAGGCATCGCGGACGCCGCGGGCGATGGTCAGGCCGGCGGCGTTGTGGAGTTCCAGTTCGTCGAGTTCGCCGACGAGAGTGATGCCGCTGAAGGTGTGGGCGGGGGTGCTGGCGGGGTTGGTCGAGGTGACGGCGGACGTGGCGTCGACGGCTCCCTCGCGGAGGAACAGCGACACGGCGTTGCCCAGGGCCGGGCTGGGCGGGACGTACCACAGTTTGATGTCGCCGTTCAGCAGCACGATCCAGTTGAAGGAGAAATCTGGGAGGCTGGTTCCAGTCTCTGGCGCGAAGATGTCCGGCAGGCTGTCGGCCAGCGGCTGGTTGGGGAAGGTGGCCGCGATGACCGCGTGATACAGCGTCAGCCGAGCGACGATCGAAGTGGCCTCGCGGACGTCTTCCGGTTCATCGCCGAAGAGTTGTTCGCGTTCCTGGCGGCGGATGCGGAGCGTGGCTTGCAGCGTGTCGATCTCGGTGATCTTGGCCTGCAGAGCCGTGGCCAGCGTTTGCAGGTCGGCCAGCGTGAAGACGCCTAGCGTCAGCGGGGTGGGAGCCAGCGCGGCGTTCACCCGTTCCCAGTGGTCGATGAAGCGTTGCAGAATGTCGAGATAATTCTGAGGGGTAATCCGGCCGAGGTTGGGAATCGTCCGGCTGAGCACATGCCGAGCACCCAGTCGCGCCAGGACCAGCGACTTGAACAACTTGATCCGGAACCAGACCCCGTCGTCATCATCGGGACTGATCCCGAACAGCCCGTCGCGTGCGGCCAGAGCGACCTGCAGGTCGCTCTCCAATTGCGCGATGTCTTGTTGCAGCGCGAAATACTCAGCGCGCTGCGCCTGCAATTCCGGCCGGCCATAGCCCAACACCAAGAGGATCGCCCCAGCCAGGTCCGCCTCGGCCCAATGTGCAGGGCAATTGCACATGAAGTCACGACTTGAAGAGGACTTGCAGGAGATAGTCCTCGTCGCTGGCGGCGATGAGTCGTTTGTTTTTGACACCGATTTTGTGGGTGAGGTTGTTTTTGAGCAGGCTCAGTCCGGCTCGGCGGAGCAGGCT
>CAMAWN010000190.1 GCA_945861865.1 Candidatus Kuenenia stuttgartensis
TGCTGCACATCTCTGAACTGGCGGACTCGAAGGTCGAGAATCCGGAAGAGTTGGTCAAAGTCGGCGACGAGTTGGAAGTCCGCGTCCTGCGAGTGGACACCGAAGATCGCAAGATCGGCCTCAGCCGCAAGCTGACCGGCGAGATCAAGCTCGACGAATCGAGTCCAGGTGCTGTCGCCGTGCCTCGCGAGCAACTCAAAGGGGGCATGGGCGAAGGGGGCGCTGGCCCGCTGTTCACGCTCGGTGGAGGCGACAACTAGCCCGTTCGTGTGTTAATCATTCGCCCCAGCGTGCTTGGTCAGCCAACATGCTGGGGCGTTTTCTTGCGCTCGGCCGAAAGCCGTGAACCCAATCAACCGAATCGTCCATGACTGATACCGGCCTGACCCCTGGAGCGATGCGAGCACTCGACGGTGCCGGCCGATTCGCCTGGGCCGCCGGTGCGAGCACGGCCGAACCGCTGCATCTGCTGTGGGCCTTGTCGGTCGATGAAACACGAGCCAGCGAATTGCTCGGCCAGTTTGGCATCAGCGCCGAAGCGATCGGAATCGGTTTCTCGTGTGTGCCGACCATTGACGATTCGCTCGAACCGCCGCCGGTGCCGATTCCGCTCAGTCCGCTGTTGGCAGATGTTGTTCGCGAGGCGCGCGAACTGGCGGTGCAACTTGGCTCAGACGACGGCGCGGGGACCGAGCACTTGCTGTCCGCGCTGGCAGTCGTCGATGCGACCGTCGCCGAATTCTTCAGCCACTTCGGACTCGATGTTCTCGGACTTCAAGACCGACTGAAACAACAAGCCGGTATTCCCGTGGAACCGATCGTCCCCGAGTTCGACATCCATTGGACGGAGCCGACGGAATCCGACCTGACCGACACGCTGCGAACGCTCGACGCCGCCGCGAATCGCGCTCGTGAAGGGCTGCGCGTAGTCGAAGACTTCGTGCGATTCTCGCTCGACGACTCGCACCTCTCGCGGCTGCTCAAAGAATTGCGGCACGAATTGACCGAACGGCTGTCGGACCTCGACCGTCTGGGACTGGTCGCAGCACGCGACACGCTCGGCGACGTCGGCACGCGCATCAAAACGCCGCGCGAGCAGACTCGGCTGTTGCCCAGCGACGTTGTTGTCGCCAACTGCCGCCGAGTCGAAGAAGCGCTCCGAACGCTCGAAGAGTTTTCCAAACTGCTGCTCGGCCATTCGGCGGCTGGCTCGTCCGGCGAAGAGTCCACGAACTCGCCGCGGTCTCGGCCACGACTCGCCGATCCACGATTGCCGGCACACCTCGAACAACTCCGCTATCGGCTGTACACAATCGAAAAGGCACTGACCACGACGCTCGCCGCTCGCGAGCGACTGGCCGGCTGTGACTTGTATTTGCTCGTCACCGAGTCGTTGTGTCATAACGGCAGCGGCCCCGCGATTCGGCAAGCTCTCGAAGCGGGCGTGCGAATCTTGCAGCTTCGCGAGAAGGAATTGACCGACCGCCGCTTGCTCGATTCCGCTCGCCGAGTCCGTGTGTGGACACGCGAAGCCGACGCGCTCTTCATCATGAACGACCGCCCCGATCTCGCCGTGCTGGCCGAGGCCGACGGAGTGCATGTCGGCCAAGACGAACTCTCCGTCCGCGAAGCCCGCCGCATCGTCGGCCCGCATCGGCTGGTCGGAGTCTCGACGCACTCGATTGAACAAGCTCGGCAAGCAGTGCTCGACGGAGCCGATTATCTCGGCGTTGGCCCCTGCTTCGCGACCAGCACGAAGTCGTTCGACCAACTCGCCGGCCTCGACTTCGTCCGCCAAGTCGCTGCGGAGATCACGCTACCCTGGTTCGCCATCGGCGGTATTTCGCCCACCAACATCGCCGCTGTGCAATCCGCCGGCGCGAGCCGAGTCGCAGTCAGCAGTGCGATCTGTTCGTCGCCAACTCCAGGCCGCGCGGCGGTGGAGATGAGCGACCTCCTGCGGCAGCCGATCACGGAATGACGACTGGCTACGGGGAAGTCAGACATTTCGCCGGTAGCCCGCAACCCCGCCCTTACGTCTCTCGCAAGGCACTGATGATCGGCATGCGGATGGCGCGAATCGCAGGGAACAGGCCGCCGACCAATCCCATCGTCACGGCCATGATGACCCCCTGCAACAGGACGCTGGGGCCGAAGCGGAAGGCAAACGTGATTTCACTGAACGTGGCCCCGTTCATGGTTCCGGTGGACAAGCCATGGAACGGCAACGTTGCCAAGCAGCCCAATAATCCGCCAAGCAGGCAGAGCAAAAATGATTCAAAGAGGAAAGACAAAAGAATGCTGCGGCGGCTGAAGCCGATCGCGCGGAGTGCTCCGATTTCGCGGCTACGGCTGGCGACGGCGGCGTACATCGTGTTGGCGGCGGCGAACATCGCACCCATCGTCAGGAACACCGCGATCACATAGCCGACATACTTGATCGTGCTGGATGCTTCCATTTGCTTCTCGAAGTATTTCGGCTCGTCGATCGCGTCGAGCTTGAACTGCTCGTCGTCGCGGAGGCGTTTCAGCAGCGCGGTTTTCGCGGCTTCATCGCGGCAGCGGAGGTTGATGGACGAAAGGGCTTCGGCCTGTCGTCGTGCTCCGGTCAGGTCGCGGAGATCGGTCCAGACTTCGGATTCGGCGGAACTTCCGGCGGCCTCGAAATAGCCAACGATCTCGAACAGCACCTTGTTGATCTCCAGCTTCTCTCCGATCGCCAGATTCTCAAACCGTTCGGCCATGTTGACGCTGGTGATGGCTTCGTTGACTCCGGGGCGGACATCGCGGCCGCGCACAATCGTGAATTCGGGACGCAAACTGCGACCGACGTCCTGCAAGCCACGCACGATCAGGTTGGTCGTGCCGGCATTGTGGCGGCGCGGCTTCGTCAGGATCGTGACGAACTCGGACGAGCACAGCGGCTGGCCGGACTTGTCCGTGGCGATACCGTCGAGGTTGGCAATTTCCTTGGCGACTTTCTGTTCGACGTTGCTAGAGCCTTCGTCGTTCGCCCCCTTGCGCATGACGATCAAGTCCAGCGGATCACCGCTGATCCGCAGCGCGTGATCGAGACCGTCAGCCAGTCCAAAGGTCAGTACTGAGGCCCAGACGACAAGTCCCGTGCCCACGACGGTCATCAGCGTCGTGACCCAGCGAACTCGAAGATTGCGGACGTTGTATTTGGCGGGAACCATCGGAAGGGCCTCAGTTGGAATGGGCGAAAATCGGCGAAGGACTGCGGAATGAAAAATGAGAAATGGAGAACGAAAAATGCAAAATCAAAAACCTGCTGTCGAGGTCTCCCATTTTGCATTCTCCATTTTTCATTTTTGCCCGGAACTACACGACGCGGCGCAGTCCGTCGATCACGGACAACTGCGCCGCACGAACGGCGGGGACGATGCCGCTTACCAGGCCGATGCCGGCGGCGCTTGCCAGCAGATACGCCAGCCACGGGCCGAGCATCTCGGAAACGGAGAGCGGAACGATTTGCGAAGCGGCTCGATGCGCCAGTTCCAGAAACGAGCAGCCGAGAGCGACTCCTAGGCAGCCCCCCAGAAACGTAATCGAGCTGGCTTCGCCCAGAATCGTGACGAGCACTCGGCGGCGTGAAAAACCAATCGCCTTGAGCACGGCGATCTCAGATGTGCGTTCGCGCATCGACACCGCCATCGAAGTCGCCGCCACCAGCGTCAGCGAAAACACAACGGCCAGTCCGATGTAGAAAATGTAGGCCCGCACGTTGCCGGCCATGTCCGCGAACATCTGGAAGAACGCCGATTCCGTTTGCGTGCGCGTCGGGTTGTCGGAACTCGCGAACCGTTCGTCGAGCGTCTGACAGACCTTGGCCGTCGCGTCCGAGCTGGTCACTTGCGCGAAGATCGTTCCCGCGTTGCCAGTCCCCTGAGCGTTCTTCTCCCGCAGTCCCTCGTCGAGATACAGCCAGTTGAACCACAGCGAGTCTGTGTTCTTGGGAGAATCCCAAACTCCGCACAGAACCAAGTCCAAATCGAACTGGTAGAAAGTTCCTTTCAGCGGAATTCGCTCGCCGATTTTCCAGCCGCGCTTGTCAGCCAACCGCCGATCCACGACGCAGCCGTTGCGAGTTTTCTGCCACTCCTCAAGCTGTTTTGGATCAATGCTGAACTCGTCCCACACACCGAACGCGGCCTTCGGGTCACAGCCGAATTGAGCGAACGGCATCTGCTCGTCTTTGTAATTGCCGCCGTACCAGGCATACGGCGTCGCAGCCCGAATCCCCTCGGTCCCGCGCACGCGGTCGACGTACGCGATCGGCAGCATTCCAGAGAAACCCTGAATGTTAAGCACGACAATCCGGTGATACTTTTCGGACTCCGCGCCCCAGGCGTCTTGCATCGCCGTATAACCATTGAGCACCGTCATCAGCGCGAGGCTGAATCCGACCGACAGAATCGTCAGCGCCGAACGCAGTTTGTTCCGTTTCAGATTTCGCCAGATGTAGAACAGTGTGTGCATGGTTTACTCCTGCCCGGCGTGTGTCTTCTCGACCAGCACGCCTTTCTGCAAATGCACGATTTGCTTCGCGCGAACCGCCGCGTCGGGATCGTGAGTGACCATGATGATGGTCTTGTGGAACTCGCGATTCAGCCGTTCCATCAAGTCGAGAATTTCGCCCGCCGACTTGGCATCGAGATCGCCAGTCGGCTCGTCCGCGACGATCAGCGTTGGGTCGGTGGCGATCGCTCTGGCGATCGAGACACGTTGTTCCTGACCGCCGGACAGTTGGCGTGGATAGTGATGCGACCGGTCACTCAGGCCGACGACTTGCAGCGCGGCCTCGACGTGCTCGCGACGTTCACGCCTCGACAACGAAGTCAGCGTGAGCGGTAACTCGACATTCTCAAAGGCCGTCAGCACGGGGATCAGGTTGTAAAGCTGGAAAATGAACCCGATGTGCCGCGAGCGCCATCGAGCCAGCTTGCTTTCGGATGTCGACTCCAAGCTCTGTCCGCACACGGTGACGGTGCCGGAGGTCGGTCGATCCAGGCCGGCGACCAAATTTAGCAACGTGGACTTTCCGGACCCCGACGGTCCCATCAATGCCAAATAGTCGCCACGTTTGAGTTCCAGATTGATTCCCGACAGCACAGGAATCGTGATCGCGTCACGATAAAATTCTTTGCAGACGTCGTGAACCGCGACAACTGGCTCGCCGTTATCCAAATGTGCTTCCGACAAAGTTGGTCTCCTCAATTGGTGAGCGGCGAATGTTTTATCGCCCAATCTTCACAAGCTGTCCCGATTCCAAACCCGGTGGGGCGATCACGACTCGTTCGCCGCCAGACAGACCTTCGGTGATTTCTGTGCGTTTGTCACGTTCGCTGCCCGCCTTCACATCTTGGCGACGAATTCGGTCCTGTTCGTCTGCAATCCACACGAAACGACCGGCGTCGTCGGCGCGGATCGCCTCGGTGTCGCAGAAGACTCGACGCGTTGGTGCTTCGACCGCGGACTCTGTCTCGGCGGGCAGAAAGTAAACCGTCGCGCTCATGTTTGGAAACAGCCGCGGATCGACGTTGATGATTTCGACCTTCACTTTGATCGTGGCTCGCGCGCGGTCTCCCATCGGAATGATTTTGCGGACTCGGCCCTGATAGCGGAATTTCGGAACGGCATCGACGGCGACCTCGGCGGTTTGGCCGGGGGACACTCGGCTGATGTAGTCTTCCTTCACGTCACATTCGACTTCCAAGTGTTCGAGGTCGGCGACCGTCACGGCCGAGCCTCGTCCCGACGCCTCGCCCATGCCGCCGGGCAGGATCGATTCGCCGACCTCGGCATCCTTGGAGATCACAGTGCCATTGAACGGGGCCTTGATGAACATGTTCTCCTTCATCTGCTCCGCTTCACGGACTCGCGCTGCGGCCAGAGCAATTTCGGCGGCCAGTGAAGCGCGGCGTGCCACGTTGCCGTCGTGTTTGAATTTCTTTTCGTCGTACTCGGAATCCGAAATCGTCTTGGATTTCCATTGCCGTTCCGCACGGTCAAGTTCGCGAAGACTCTGAGCGATCATGATTTCTTGTTCGGCCGCTGCGGCTTTGGATCGCAACAGCGACGCCATGACGGCCGCGAGCGAGGCTTCCAAGTCCGCGTGTTCGAGCACTGCCAGCACTTGACCTGTCTCGACTCGACTCCCTTCCTCGACATTCACCAACTCGATGCGCCCCGGAGCACGAGCACCAATTTTGGCTTGCCGACGAGACTCCAAGTAGCCGGTCGCGACCACCAGCGCCTCGGCGGATCGTCCGGTTTCCACGGTCACCGAACCGAGGCGAACCTCCGGCCGAGACTGAATCATCTCCGGAACGGTCAACCAATTCTTGCCGATGGAAATCCAGCCGCTCTTGGACGCCAAAACGAATCCGCCCAGGCTCGTTGCCAACAGCACGGCAAGTCCGAACAGCACTCTTGGCCACGAGCGGCGCGGTGCCGGTGCGGAACGCGAGATTCGCAGTTTTGCCAAGGCGTCCGGCGATGAACTCGCTGGCGGAGAGGACACGGACATAAAATGTTTCTCGACGGTCTGGGGCTGGCTCACGAACGTCAGTTTATACCACACGCGGCCACGAGTGAGACGTTTTCAAAGGTCTGAAAATTGAGGGTTATGAGTGAGTCCAGATCGACAGCGTGCTGGTTCGGGATATCCGTCAGGGTCTGTTCGATGGCCGCAAGAACGTCAGTAAACGTGGGATGGTCGCGACCGTCAAGCGAACGACGGTTGGTGAACGTCCAGAGTCGCTCGATCCGGTTCAGATTGGGCGAGTACGACGACAGGAACAGAAACGAGCCGATCCTGGTTCACGCTTCCTGCATTGCGTCGGCTGGTGATGAATCGCTTGATGTCTCGCGAATTCCTTAGCCCGTTCCATCGAGCAGGTCTTCATCGTTCTTCAGCAGTCGCCGCAGCTTCTCGCGCAGTTCCGCGCGGCCGCGATGGATGCGGCTGCGGACGGTGCCGATCGGACACTTCAGCAACTCGGCGATCTCTTCGTACTTCATCTCTTCCATCTCGGCCATGACTAGCGGGATGCGGAACTCTGCGGTCATCTGCGCGAGTGCCTCGCGGACGATGTGTTGCCGCTCGGCTTGTTCCATGGGCTGGTCAGGCTGCATGTCGCGGCGCGGGTCGGTCGGTTCGAGACCGATGCGTTCCTTCGTCGCCTCGATGGATGCTCCGAGAGAGCGGTTCTTGCGGCGGAAGTTGACCGAGGCATTCATCGCGATGCGGAACAGCCACGAGTAGAACTGCGAGTCGCCTCGAAACGTCGCCAGCTTCTGAAACGCCAGCACGAACGCTTCTTGAGCCACGTCCTTGGCGTCTTCGGTTGAACCGGTCATGTGAACCAGCGCGCCGTACAGCCGGTTCTGGTAGCGCGAAACCAATTCGCCAAATGCGGCCGTGTCGCGTGCCAGGGCGGCGGCGATCAATTCCTGGTCACTGCGTTCGGCGCGAGATTCGTCCAAGATGAGCGTTGCGTCCTGCTGGCGAATTTGAGATTTCAAATTTGAAATTTGAGATTTCCGCTGGGGCAGGATGCCAACTCCACGTCCGCCGTTCAACCCGGCGAGCGCCTCAGCAGCGGCGGACGCATCGTTGCCAGCCCGATTCCGCCGACCAACATCAGCAGGCTGATCCACTGCGCGATTGTCAGCGACGTCCCGAATTGGCCCATTTCGTCGCCGCGCAGTCGCTCGATGAAAAACCGTGTCACCGGATAAGTCAGCAGAGCCAGCGTGACCACGGAACCGTCGCGTGCTCGGATCGGGTAGTACGCCAGAGTCAGCAGGCACAGCAGCACACCGTCGATGACGCTGTAAAGCTGAGTCGGATGAATCGGCAAGCTGGCGGTCGCGTTGTCCGGCAAGAAGCCGCGCTGCAGTTGAGCATTGAACGGCACGCTGTCCACCGGGAACTCGACCGCCCAAGGCAACTCGCACCGATCTCCGAAGCAGCAGCCGTACAAGAAACAGCCGAGCCTTCCAAACGCAATGCCCAGAAAAATCGACGGGACGATCAAGTCGCCCAGCTTCCAAGCCTCCAGATTTCGCGAGCGGCAGAACCACCAATACACGATCGCGCCGGCGATCAAGCCGCCATACAACACCAAGCCGCCATCTGGCAGATTGACGGCGGCCTTCAGATAGTCACCCACCGATTGGCATTGTGCGAAGACTCGATCACCATGCTGAATCAAATAAAACAGGCGCGCGCCGCCGACTCCAGAGATCAGAAACAAGAACGTCAAATCCCAAATCGTCTCGGGAGGAAAACCGACTTTGGTTGCTCGGCGAGCGGCGAGCAACGTCGCGGAGACAAAGCCCAGGCACATCATCAGCCCGTAACCAAAAATCGGAATCCCCGGATTCGGACCGAACCGCGCGGCGATGCTCGGAGCCAGCACGATCGCCGCGCCGATCACGCCAAAGGTCACGAGATCGCCCGCAAGTGGAAGGCCAGTTCCCGTGCGACGTGCTCGAAACCAAAGAAACAAACACACCGCCAGCCACGCGCCGAACAGCAGTCCGAAGCCGAACACCGGCAGTTTGCCGAGCGGCCCCAGATCGAGCGCACCATCGAGCGGAATGCGGAACAAAATCGGCCGCATGAAAAACTCCGTTGTGTTTTTGACTCCCTCCGCGCGTCGATGAATCGCCATCAGGGAATCAACAAATTGTCGATCAACCGAGTCGGTCCCACACGAGCCGCTACCAGCGCGACCATGCGCGGTTGCGGTTCGCTCAACTCGACCAACGAGTCGGGATCGGCGATCGTCGCGTAATCGACGGCGACTCCCGAAGTCTGTTCCATTTCCGCTCGCATGGCCAGACGAATTGCGTCGAGGTTTGTCTCACCCGCCCGCACCTTCTCGCGAGCCAGACTCAAGGCTCGGTGCAGCGAAAGCCCCGATGCTCGTTCAGCCGGGCTGAGGTACGAGTTGCGGCTGCTCAACGCCAGCCCGTCGGGATCGCGCACTGTCGGGCAAGTGACAATTTCGGTCGGCAAGTCGAGGTCGCGGCACATGCGACGGATGATCGCTTGCTGCTGAAAATCCTTCTGTCCGAAGTACGCCTTGTCCGACTGAGTCAGATTCAACAGCTTCGCGACGATGGTCGTCACGCCGCGAAAATGGGTCGGCCGCACGGCTCCCTCCCATCGGGCCGTCAGCCCATCGACTTCAACGAACGTCACAAACCCAGCGGGGTACATCGAACTCACATTGGGATGAAACAGCAGATCGACTCCCGCTGCGCAGCACTTGTCACGATCGGCCTCAAACGGTCGAGGATATTTTTGCAGGTCTTCCGTCGGCCCGAATTGCGTCGGGTTCACGAAGAGCGTCGCGATGACGAAGTCGCATTCCGCACGAGCTTGCTGCATCAAACTGACGTGCCCGGCGTGCAGCGCACCCATCGTCGGAACGCAGCCAATGAGCTGGCCAGCACGTCTGGCCGTCGCGACGCTGCGGCGCAGCTCGGCAAAATCGTCGGTGATCAACATGGAACGCGGCAAAGAATCGACGGACACTCCGGGGAACTCCTCAAATTTGATGCGCCCGACAAAAGCGGGGTTCAAGGCGAACGGGGCCGGATTCTATTGACGTTGCAAACCACCGAAAGGCCCGCGACTCTGATGTCTGAAGGCGGGTTGCGGATCGGATTGGCGAGCGGCATGCCGACCCTACTTCTTGTGCAAAGCCTGGTGGCGGTGCTTCCTTCCGGTTTGATAATGTTTGACGCGATGTGATCTCGCTCCTCGTTTTGCTCCGAAAGCTCGCCGAATGTCCGACTCCGCAGAAACGTTGCAAGCGTCTTGGTCCGCCTGGAAGACGCAGGTCGAGACGGCGTTGGCGAAGTGTCTCTCCGAGGAAAGTGGACTCGGCGGCGAATGTCCTCCGCGACTGCGTGAGGCGATGTCTTACAGCTTGCTCGCCGGAGGCAAGCGTCTGCGTCCGGTGCTGGTGTTGATGGCCTGCGAGGCGTGCGGCGGAGATTCGGAAGCCGCTCTGCCAGCGGCGTGTGCCCTCGAGATGATTCACACCTACTCGTTGATTCACGACGACCTGCCGGCGATGGATGACGACGACTACCGCCGCGGACGTCTGACCAATCACAAGGTCTTCGGCGAAGCGCTGGCGATTCTGGCGGGGGATGCCCTGCTGACGTTGGCGTTCGAGGTCATCGCTCGCGACGTGCGGCCGTCTTCGGTGGCGGCCGCGTGTTGTGCGGACCTCGCGTTCGCGGCCGGAGCGTGCGGCATGGTCGGCGGCCAAGTGGCAGACTTGGAGGCCGAATCACTAACCCGAAGCGTCAGCGAGGGCGAAGGCTTCAACGAGCCTGAGCATCCCGGTGCTCTGGAGCGCCCGCCCTCGCTGACGCGTCGGGTTAGTCAGCCCGAGCACCTGACGCATCTCCAGTCGATCCACCGCCGCAAGACCGGCCGCCTCATCCGCAGCGCTCTGACGATGGGCGGCCGCATTGCTCAAGCGGAGGTCACGACGCTGGGCACGCTCGACCATTACGGCACCTGCATCGGCCTCGCCTTTCAGATTGCCGACGACGTGCTCGACGTGACGGGTTCGCAGGACAAGCTCGGCAAAGGAGTCGGCAAGGACGCGGGGCTTGGCAAGCTGACGTATCCGGGCCTGATCGGTTTGGAACGCAGCCAGCAGATGGCCCGCGACTTGATCGACGAAGCCTGCCTCGCGATCGCTCCCTGGGGCGCGCGGGGCCGACGCCTGCAAGCGATGGCTCGATTCGTTCTCGAACGAGACCATTGACGACCCCGGGATTCCCTCCCGCACAGCGACTTGCTGGCGGTGGTGGACAAGTCGCTGAATAATGCTCCGCGATCCGTTCCCGGCGGCTGGGAAGCCAGCGCACCTCTGAGAGGGACCGCATGAATCAGCTTTATTTCGGCGACAACCTGCACATCCTGCGTGAGGCGCTCGTCGCTGAGACGGTGGACCTGATTTATCTCGATCCGCCGTTCAATTCCAAGCGGGACTACAACCTGTTGTTCAAGTCGCCGAAGGGGCAGCAGAGCGAAGCGCAGATCACGGCCTTTGAGGATTCGTGGCATTGGGGCGAGCAGGCGGAGCGGGAATTCGACGAGCTGCTGCGTCAGCCGAACACGGACGTGGCCGAGATGATGCGGGCGTTGCGGTCCTTTCTGGGCGAGAACGACATGCTGGCCTATCTGACGATGATGGCCAACCGCCTGCTGGAGCTGCACCGCGTCCTCAAACCCACCGGCTCCCTCTACCTGCATTGCGACCCCACCGCCTCGCATTATTTGAAGATCGTCCTCGATGGCGTGTTCGGAAAGATGAATTTCGTTAATGAGATTGTCTGGAAGCGAAGCGCTGCAAAGGGTGACGCAGGACAAGGAGCAAAGCATTTCGGTCGCGTGAATGACTACCTTCTCTTCTATTCGAAGTCGGAGCAGGACCGGATATGG
>CAMAWN010000191.1 GCA_945861865.1 Candidatus Kuenenia stuttgartensis
TGCAGAAGAGCCAGATTACGGACGCAGGACTTGAGCACTTCAAGAAGCTGAAAAAACTGCGAAGACTGTATCTGAGCACGTCGTCCGTGACGGACGCAGGTCTGGCCACTCTCCGCGAAGCGCTGCCGAATTTGACCGTCACCAAATAGGCATTCGAGACGGAAACTTCAGCCATGATTCGGTCCTGTTGAGGATCGCCGCAACGTCGAACACGGATACGCTTTCACCAATCGGCGAATCCGACTCAGCCTCGGATCAGGTGCGGGACGAAGCGGCTGGTGTTGTGGGTGATCGGGTTCTCGTCTTCGCGGATGCCCAGGCCGCACGCGGTGTCGCCGATGATCCAGCTTCCCAGGACGGCATGACCGCGCCCCATATTCGCCAGCGGATGAAACGCTTGATAGACCACCGCCACTTCTGAATACGGGCCTTCCGTTTCTTGCAGCACCTGCCCGCGCCGGACGAGCTGAATGTTGCTCCCCTCGCGGGACAAAATCGGCTTGCGAACGAAATCGCCCCTGAGCGGTTCCCACGCGGCGGGCAGCAGGTATTCACAGTTCGGAAACAGTTCCCACAACAGAACCAGCAGAGCCTTGTTCGAGAGCAGCATTTTCCAAGGCGGCTCGATCCAGCGTGTCTTCGACGTCAGCAAGTGCGTTGCGAACTCTTCGCCGAGCATCCATTCCCACGGATAGAGCTTGAACAGGCAGTCGAGCGGCACGTTGCCGGTCCCGACGAACGACCGGCGTTTCGAGTCGAAGCCGATGGCAGACACATCGAGGTAATCCGTGACGATGCCGCCCTGCGCCGCCGTGTCTCGCAGGTAAGTGACGTTGCCGAAGTCTTCTTCGTGCCCCTCGGTCGCCGCGAAGCTGAGCCGTTTCAGGCCGTGATCGTGCAGGTATTTCCAAGCGTCGATCAATTGCTCGTGCAAGCTGTTGAACTGGTCCAGTTCGGGATGCACGGCCTCCAGCCACTGCCATTGCACGACGGCCGCCTCGAATAGAGCCGTCGGTGTGTCGGCGTTGTACTCCAGCAACTTGGGTGGCGATTGGCCGTCGTAGGCGAGATCGAAGCGTCCATAAACTGTCGGCTCGTCGTTGTCCCAGCTCGCGCGAATCCATTCGCGAAATCTGAATGGTATCCGAAACTCGTCGAAGCGATCGTCATCGAGCACGACTTGGACCGCTTGCAGACACATCTCGTGCAACGTGTTCGTGGCGGTCTCGATCTCTTCGATCTCAGCGAGCGAGAACTCGTACCAACCCGCTTCATCCCAATACACATCGCCGTCGATCGTGTGGTAAGTGAAGCCCAGCTCTTCGACATCGCGACGCCAGTTCAACCGCGGCGGAGCAGTGACGCGACGCATTATGAGCCTCCTGAGAAATGGCTCCCCGACGAGCCGAATCCGCTGTGAGCGACATGACTTGTTCCGGACGAACCATGCGACGGCGTGGCCGACCCGGAATGCGAGCCACCAAAGATCGGGCCGAACCATGAACCGCGCGATGACCGGTAGTGCGAACCGTGACTGGCGGTTGTCGCGGGCGTGCATTTGGGTTTTTCCGGCTCACCCGGTTTGGCGGGAGTGCCGCAATCGCTGTCCTTCTGGTGAGCAGCCGGAGAATTGATCGACGTTGACGACTGCCCGCAGCCAAACGCCGTCATGGCGGGGACCAGCAACGTCAACGCAACTTTCGTACTTCGCTTCATGACAAGATTCCTCCCGTGGAGATCTGTTGGTCGCCGCGTTTCGCCAGAGCGCGGGTCTTCGGCTATCCGCCCGCGTTCTGGCGAACGCGGCTACAGCATGGAGACGACCACGATCGCGCTCACGCCCAGCAACAACGCGGCCACGACCACTCCTACCGCAATGTTGCGATCTTCGAGCTGTTTCTCGATGTCGAGTCGCCGTGTGACCAACTCAAACGCTTTGAAGCCGACCAGCATCAGTGCAATTCCCACCACTCCGAAAGCCGCCGTGGCCATCAGCGCATTGATCAGGGCCTGCGTTTCGACGGGAATGGACGCCAGTAGGGATGACGGTGACATGCAGGAGACCTCCGACAAAAGGAAGATGACAATTCGGTCGCGAGAAGCTCACAAGAGCCTCTCCCAAGATCACGAGCTTGGTGAAGTACTCGATTCGCAAATCAGAATCCAACGAACTCGGGCAACACACCTGACACCTAAATGCCCAAATCGCGCTGCGGCCCGACGGGAATTCGAAATTTTATCGAGCATTCACACGGGGGTTTGAGGTCGTGGCCGCAACACCTGAGCACAGCCCCCTGGATCGGCGCCACTGAGCCGGCCCAAAGACTGCGGCAACGAACGGCGAACGCGTTACGTCAATGTTTGTCTCGTGAAGCGAGTTTCTCATTCTTACATTCGCTGCCTCCTTAAATTCGCTGTCGAATCTTCGACTCGAATGAAAAATCGACAGCGAATTTAAGGAGGCAGCGAATGGGACGCCTGCGGAAAGGCTCTTGATCGCCCGTTGCATCCGCACCTGGCCATGAATCGCATGCGGCTTAAGCGACGATGGATCGACTCTCCGCGATCACGATTCGGTGATCGAATTCATGTTCAGCAAGTCGGTGAGCTGCACGGACGAGTCGATCTCGTCGAGCACCCAGCCGTGATCCGCACGGATGAACTTCCAGAGTTCTTTGAACGCCTCGGCCTTGTTCCGATTCCCCTCAACGACGTCTCCGGTTTTGTCGTTGATCGTGTAGTCGATCATCGAGCCTTCGATGTGAACCCAGAACTGGTCTTTGGAATCGTCCAAGTAGTCCAGAATTTCCACGATCCTCGCCCGGTTCAGTTGGATGTTCTCCAGCTTGTTCCGGGTTCCGTTTTGCTGCATGAGATCTGTCTGCTGTTTGTGTTCGTGAAACAGCTTCTCGCTCATGCAGTCTTTGGCGATCTTCTGATTCCGAGCCGTCCAGGCTTCTTGCACCTTAAAGAACACCTGCTTGACGCGGGCCTTGATCGTGCCGGGGGACCAAAAGTGATCCGCCATCGCTTTCTCAAGAGCCTGTTCGCTGTCTCGATTCTTCTTGTAGACCAGATAGCTGACGAACAACGAGTAGGCGATGCAGATGGGAAGCAAAATCAGATTGACGATTCCCCCTTTGCCGCTGCCACCCCCGCCTCCCCCCGCGCGAGCCCACGCTTCGAGGGGCAAGGCAGCCTCGATCAGCACAAACCAACTCAACCAAACAGCCGAACGTTTCACGGAAATCAGACTCATGAGGTTCTCCTGCTGCGGCCCAAGCGTAAGCCATGCCTTACAAACCAAAACTCTGAAGAGATGGATGACACCCTGAAATGCCCGAATCTCACTCGACCCCGACACGGATTCTGGAGATCGCCTGAAGAGCGATTTCCTGTCGGGACCAGAGCGCGGACGGGCATCTACAAATCGTCTCGGCCGCGAACCTGCCAACGGTGGCGGTATTCCCAACTCTGACTGGTCACGATTCCCTGTCCCCCAACAACCAAAGGATGCTCGCTCATGACGAAAACTGATCTCGCCGTTCTGCTCTGCCGATTCATCGGACTCTATTTTCTCATCAATGCCATCTACGGGTTGGGCAATTCCGTGATCATGCTGGGCATGCCATTGCTGTTTGGAGGGGCGACCAAATTCACGATCCAGCTTGTGCTCAACATGGCGATCCCACAACTTTTTGGACTTCTCATCGGACTTGTCGTCTGGCGCAAGGCACCCGGTATCGGGAAGAAGATGGCGACCTGAGCGGCATTCGAGTCGCAGCATTTTCGAGGGACATCATTCATGCCCATCACCGTGACCTGCGACGAATGCGCGGAGACTCATCGTGTTCGAGACGACGCGGTCGGCAAGCTCCTCAAATGCAAAGGGTGCGGCAGGTCGCTCAAGATTGAGGCTCCTGCGCCACATGTTCGTGTGCGAGTAACGCGCTCAAACGCTTCGCCGAAACGAACGTGGTCTCAGATGGTCATTCCAATCGTCATTGCGGCAGTGGCCGCGTTGCCGGCCTGGTCCCTATTTGGACCCATGTTGCAGGATCCGAGAACCTTCGTCGTAGGTCTGATGCTGGTGATCGTCGCCTTCGTTGCGGTTGGACTCTTACCTTGGTTTCTGTATGTCAACTTGAGAGCCAACCCCGTCACCCAACAGCCAGAAGTCGATGTTCCGGAGTTCTCCGCCGAGTCCTTTGTCTGGCGAGCCTCCGGCGGGAAGGGCCAGTCGGTGTCGGTCATCGTGGACCGATCGGCGGGCATGATTCATTTTGAGAACTGCGCCACTCAAGGTTCGTTCTGGCCGGGAACGGCTCTGCCGTGGTTCAGTTGCTCGCTGAGTGACCTGAGAAGTTTTCACAACCGTCCGGTGAAATATGGGAGCGCGCTGGTCATCAAGACAGACTTCGGGAAAGTGACGGTGCTCGTGTTCTGCGACGTGGCGAGTTTTCAGGCTTTACTTCAAGCGATGCACGACGTGATTCCTGGCGGTCATCGCCGCTTTCACGAAGATTCTCTCGTGGCGATTCTGCTGTATGTTTTGTCGGGAGGCAGTACCGCAGTTCTCGCCCTCTTCTTAGTCCCCGCTGGGCTGTCCCCCCTGATCGAAACGAGCTTGGTGTTGGGTGCTGGGGTTGCGGTGACGCTCGCCGTGCATCGCGTCATTTCAACTAGGGGTCGGAAGTAGAATCTGAAGAATGCGATTCCGAATCTGCTCTGGCCAAATTTGGAGATTGTGAGATGGCGATTGAAGTCATTTGCCAATGCGGAAAGACGCTCTCGGTCACCATCGCCGTCTGCTTCTGGCTGAGTCTGGCCGCTGGGAATCAACTCGCCGCGAATCAGCGTTCCTACAAACTGACCGAGGAGGACATCCAACGTGAAAAAGAGATGGACCGACTCGAACAGCAAATGAAAGAAGTGGAAAAGGTTCTTGAGAAACACAAGAAACAGGATGAAGACCTGACCAAGCGGATCGCGGAAGAGGATGAGGCGCGAAGAACGCGGAAGATGTGGGGGAGACTGATCTGCGGCGGTCTCTTCGTCGTCCTGACGTTGGGTTTTCAAATGTTCAAGAGACGAGGGCGCAACGCACCCGATCGGTCATCTCGGTCGTCGCGGGGGGACTCCTCACCTCGGAATCTCGAAGACGCTGGCCAGTCAGCCGAGCCACAAATCGGCGCGGAACAAAAGACCGAACAAATTCCGACGCATCGCAAGTCACTCGTCTATCGCATGGGGTTCAATTCCGGGAAGCAAATCTCGATCGTCGTGGATCACACGTCGAACGTGATTCATTTTGAGAACTGCTACTCGCGCAGCCGATACTTCCGATTTTCTCCGGAGCAGCATTTCTTTTGCCCGGTGAGTGACGTGACGAGCTACCACACTTACCACCTCAAGAACAAAGGGACTTACCTGGTCCTCAAGACGCGGACGGGAACGGCACAAGTGCTGACCAAGGGAGACAGCTTCGCAGACTTTTACGACGCGATGCACCATGAATTCCCAGGCAAGGCATGCGCCTTTCATGAAGATAGTTCCTTGGCAATGTTCTTGTTCCTCATGGCGGCCTTTGCCGCGTGGTACATCGGACGTGGTCTGATTCCGGCACTCGCCTCGAACGCCGTCCACTTTTCGATCATCGTCCCCTTGGTGGTTGTGTCTGTTTTGTCGGTGTATCTGTGGGTTGACTGGTTGGGCCGTAAGTAGTCTTGCTTGCGATTGATGGCCGATGCCTCCTCTTGGCGACGGAAAGAATTTCTCATGCCGATCAAAGTTGCGTGTGCTTGCGGGAAGAAGCTGACGGTCAAAGACGAACTCGCGGGGAAGAAAGTGAAGTGTCCCGCGTGTCAGAAGTTGCTCAGCATCCCCAAGCCCAAAGTCCAAGCGGAATCGCTCGACGATAAGTCGGACTTGGGAGACTCGGCCGAGGAGGACTTCGAGAATGAACCGTCGGACGCTCCGGTGAAGTCGCGCGGCGGGAAGTCATCGGCCTCGCGCGGGGCGATGTCGCGGGAGAGTTCCGTCAAAGGCCAAAGGGAGAAGTCGAAGTCGTCGAATCGCGGCCTGCTCATAGGCGTGTCGGCAGGAGGCGGTGTGTTGGTGGTCGTACTGCTGGCTTGGATGCTTTGGCCAGCCGCACCAGCGGCCAACTCGGCTCCTCAGGTGGCGGATGCGGTTCGGCAAACGCTCACGTTGAAAGGGCATACCGGCTCGGTCACGCACGTGGCGTTTAGCCCGGATGGGAAACGGCTGGTGTCGGCCAGCACGTTACCCGATCTGACGGTGAAGGTGTGGGACGCCACGAGCGGTCAGGAGATGCTCACGTTGAAGGGGCAAACCGGAGCGACCTCGGGGGTGGCATTTAGCCCAGATGGAAAATGGCTGGCGGTGGCTAACTCTGACAAAACAGTCAGATTGTGGGACGCCGCGAGTGGTCAGGAGATACTCACGTGGAAATGGCACACCGGCTGGGTCGATAGGGCGGTGGTGTTTAGCCCAGACGGGAAACGGTTGGCCGCAGTCGGTACCGATTCGACGGTCAAGGTGTGGGAGACCGCGAACGGTCAGGAGACGCTCACGTTGGAAGGGGGCGGGGAGAGGTGTGTGGCGTTTAGTCCGGACGGGAAACAGCTCATGTCCGCCCACTACGACGGGACGGTAAAGGTCTGGGACGCTACGAGCGGCCAGGAGACGCTCACGCTGAAATTGCGCGCCGACAGGGTCACCGGCATGGCGTTTAGCCCGGACGGGAAGCGGCTGGCGTCGGGCAGCTTGGACAAGACGGTGAAAGTCTGGGACACCACGAGTGGCCAAGAGATGCTCACGTTAAAGGGGCAGACCGGTTTGGTCGGGAGTTTGGCGTTTAGCCCGGATGGGAAATGGCTGGTGTCGGCCGACGCGGAGGGGGCAGTGAAGGTGTGGGACGCCGCGAGTGGTGAGATGATTCTCGAATTGAATGCGCACGCCAAAATGGTATTTAGCGTGGCGTTTAGTTCGGACGGGAAACGTCTGGCATCGGGCAGCGCGGATCACACAGTGAAGGTCTGGGAATTCTCGCCTTAGCCATGACTGTTGGCAGAAAATACTCGTAGTCCCCTCAAACACTTCTCGCCATCGTCGATCTGGTGGCGAACAGACTCGGAGAACTTCGGAATGGCGATCAAGGTTGCGTGTGCGTGCGGGAAAAAGCTCGCGGTCAAAGACGAGCTTGCGGGAAAGAAGGTGAAGTGTCCCGCGTGTCAGAAGTTGCTCAGCATCCCCAAGCCCAAAGTCCAAGCGGAATCGCTCGACGATGAGTGGGACTTGGGAGACTCGGCCGAGGAGGACTTCGAGGATGAACCCTCGGACGCTCCGGTGAAGTCGCGCGGTGGGAAGTCATCGGCTTCGCGCGGCGCGGTGTCACGGAAGAGTTCCGTCAAAGGCAAAGGGAAGAAGTCCAAGTCCTCGAATCGCGGCTTGCTGATCGGCCTGTCGGCCGGCGGAAGCGTGGTGGTTGTCGCACTGTTGGCTTGGATGCTCTGGCCCGCCGCACCAGCGGCCAACGTCGCGGGGCAACCCAATGACAACTCGGCTGCCAATCCTGCGTCGGTCGGCGACGCCACCGCGAATCCCGCCAACTCAGCCGGAGTCGCGCCGGTGGCTCCGATCAGCGGAGGTACAGTCAACACTCCCGCAACAAGTCCGGCTCCGACCAATCCGGTCGCCGCCACGTCGGCTGCTCCGACCAATGCCAAGTTCGATAGGGCAAAAATCCTGAATGGCGCACCTGAGGCTGCCAAGGGGGGCACGTTGGGTCGAGAGGTCATCGGGACCGCACCGTTGGGGACCAATTTCGCGGTGATGCTCGGTGCTGATGGTCAGTTGCCTCCGGCACTGACGCAGTTGCCGGATTGGCTGGCACAGGACGCTCCGTTTGACGTGCGACAATACTGGGTCGTGCTGCCGCCGGAACAGAACGCGGCTTCGTTATACCTCGACGCGCTCTACGAGTTCGTGCCGCACATGGCGGTGTACTTCCCGGCCGAAGTGCAGGCGAAGCGCACAATGGCCGTGTTCGTTCGCGCTGACCGATCGCGACGATTACAGCTTGATTGGGACAATCCGAATGCGAAACGGAATGTGGCGGAGCGTGATGCGTTCTTGCAGGACGTGGCGATCGGTTTTCAAAAGCTGAGCGAGGCTCAGAAGCGGCCCGACTGTGTCTTTGACGTGAACTGGAATGCTCCGTATCACGTCTTCATTCCACTCGCGGCTCGCGAGGTACTGCGAGTCGGCAAACTTCAAGTGGGACGGGACATCGAGCGTGGCGAGTTCGACGCCGCCATTCGGACGATCGGCAGCCTGCTGCGGTTCAGTCGCGATCTTCGACGACGGACACCTCTGGCGTTTCAGTATTTGGCCGAAGCATTGACCACAATGACCATTCACGACATGGTCATTCCCGTGCTGAAGTCGCCCAACTTCAAGGCTAGTCAGTGCGATGACCTGCTCCGTCTGCTGGTTCAGCACGAGACATCGCTCCGTGCCACCGATCCATTCCTCGCCAAGCTGCGCGGCGACTATTTGCTCAAACGCCTGTTGTTGCATGACCTCCAGCATCAGTCCGGCGAGTTCGCCGAATCACGATTCCAAGAGGCGTTTGGTAATACCAACGCCACGCGCGGCGAGGCCTTGTTATCGGCCGTCGGGTTCAATCGTGTCACGGCGGCCGCGTTTGGAACCCAACTTCCTCAGCCGATGTATGCCAAAATGTTTGATCTGCAACTGCGAGGCATGAAGCCCGCGGACTACGAGGCTGCGGCGGCGTACCTCAAGGAGAAATACCAAGTTCAGTTCAACGAGGTAGGGAAACCCATTCGCACGCAATTGGCAGCGCTCGGAACGTGGGATCAAAAGCACCGCGAAGCGATGAAGTCGATGCAAGCCGAGGCGGCCGCCAAGATCCCGCAGGACACGCCGCGCGAGAAAATGGAGTCCGTAGCGATGGATCTGTTCGACAAGCAATTGGCGGAAGGGACGCTTCGAGGAACCCTGTTGGCCTCGCTGCTCACCAACAAGTTTGAGAACGACATCGGTGGACGCACCTTCTCGCAGGATGATGTGGTGATGCGGACTCGTCTCGTGGGAGCACAAGCATTGATCGCACTGCGCCGCTGGTACGGCACGCACTCCGAACCGCCAACTGACCTCGCCTCCGTCTGCCGCGAAGCAGGACTGAGCAACGTCCCGCGCGATCCTTACGGTGACAGCCCATTGCGAATGGCGACGTTCGCCTCGGACACGCCGATTCAACATTCCTTCCGAAAAGACTTGAAGGTGCTGGCTGGCGAAACCGTCATCTATTCGGTGGGCGACGACGGCGTCGATGACCAAGCGCGAAAAGGAAACGACTCCCCGGATTTCGAACCGGGCGATTGGCTGTTTCGATTGGAGATTCCTCCAAAGTCGATCCCCGTCACACCCGCGCCGGCGGCAGCACCAATTCAGTAACCTCCGTGATGACGTTTGAGGCCGGACAGACTGGCGAGCATCACGGAACTTGGAGGTAATCATGTCGCGATTGATGCAGTGCGGTTTCATGTTATGGGCGATCCTGTGTTCGCTCGTCGCGGTTCGGGCCGACGACGCCGAGGACAAGGCCGTTGAGTTCGTGGAGAAGTTGAAGGGAAGAGTGACCCGTGATGAGAGGCTCCCCGGTAAGCCGGTCTTTAGTGTGTTCCTGAGCGACACGCAGGTGACGGATGCGGGATTGAAAGAACTCGGTGGACTGAAGAACCTCACAACACTCGACCTGTTCCGCACGCCGGTGACGGACGCGGGGATGAAGGATCTGGCCGGACAGAAGAACCTCACAACACTCAACCTGGGCTACACGAAGGTGACGGACGCGGGGCTGAAGGAACTCGCCGGACTCAAGAACCTCACAACACTCACCCTGAGCAACACGCCGGTGAGGGATGCGGGGATGACGGAGTTGGCCGGACTCAAGAACCTCACATCACTCAACCTGGGCCTCACGAAGGTGACGGACGCGGGGTTGAAGGAACTCGCCGGGCTCAAGAACCTCACAACACTCAACCTTCACAGCACGCAGGTGACGGACGCGGGGCTGAAGGAACTGACCGGACTCAAGAACCTCACAATACTAAACCTTCACGGCACGCCGGTGACGGAAGCGGGAATGAAGGAACTGGCCGGACTCAAGAACCTCACCGAACTCGACCTGAACTACACGAAAGTGACCGACGCTGGGATGAAGGAACTGGCCGGACTCAAGAACCTCACAGGACTCTACGTGGGCAGAACGCCGGTGACGGACGCGGGGCTGAAGGAACTGGCCGGACTCAAGAGCCTCACAAGACTCAATCTGGAACTCACGAAGGTGACGGACGAGGGGCTGACGGAATTGGTCGGACTCAAGAACCTCAGAACACTCAACCTTCACGGCACGCCGGTAACGGACGCGGGGCTAAAGGAACTGGTCGGACTCACGAACCTCACAACACTTATCCTGTTCGGCACGCCGGTGACGGACGCAGGGCTGAAGGAACTCCAGCAGGCGTTGCCGAAGTGCCAGATCGCCAAATGATTTGGCGAGTTCGGAGAAGTCGCGGGTGTGGGGCGTCACGCCACGGGTGGAGTGACGGCGTCGAGTTCAACAGGAGAGGAAAGCGGCCATCATGCGGAAGAGCATCACACGCATCACAGATTGGTTTCGCAGCGGTCCGTGGGTGGCGGGATTCTCCGCCGTGGCGGGCTGGGTCGTGGGCTGCGCGTCGCTCGTTAGCCCGCCGATGAGTGGTGAGGAGCCGCTCACGTTGAAAGGGCACACCCTACCGGTCTGGAGCGTGGCGTTCAGCCCGGACGGGAAACGACTGGCGTCGGCCAGCTACGATCGGACGGTGAAGGTGTGGGACGCCATGAGCGGAGCGGAGTCACTCACGTTCAAAGGCCACACCCGCCCGGTCGGGAGCGTGGCGTTCAGCCCGGACGGGAAACTGCTGGCGTCCGCAAGCTACGACAAGACGGTGAAGGTGTGGGACGCCACGAGCGGTCAGGAAACGCTCACGTTGAAAGGGCACACCGACGGGGTCGTGAGCGTGGCGTTCAGCCCGGACGGGAAACGACTGGCGTCGGCCAGCTACGATCGGACGGTGAAGGTGTGGGACGCCACGAGCGGAGCGGAGTCACTCACATTGAAAGGGCACACTGAAAGGGTCTGGAGCGTGGCGTTTAGCCCGGACGGAAAACGGCTGGCGTCGGCCAGCGCCGACAATACGGTGAAAGTGTGGGACGCCACGAGCGGTCAGGAGACGTTGACGTTGAAAGGGCATACTATGGGCTTCCCCGCGTTTGTTGGGCGCTGGGTTAGGGATGAAACAGCCAGGGTGACATGATCAGGAACTCCGCAGGAGTTGGTTGTTGCCGTGGGGAGTCTTTTTCGCCGTGAGTGGACGTGGAATTCAAAACAGACGCTCACG
>CAMAWN010000192.1 GCA_945861865.1 Candidatus Kuenenia stuttgartensis
ATCCGGGCTTCGTGGCTGGTCGCTTCCTGCTCACGAAAGAGACCCCGAAGCTGGACCCGAATCGCCCGGTACATCACGGCAGCGAGTTCTTTGGTTCCAGCGAATGGCGTCAGCTTTTGAAGCTCGACGGCGGACAAATCTTCGACGACGCCACGATCGAACGCGCCGCTCAGATCCTTCAACCGCAGACGAAAGTGGTGATCAGCGGCGACATCCGCCGCATCGCCAACGTCCGCAATCTGGAACTGCAGAGTCCTCCTGCCGATCGGTTCCATCGCATCTATCGCGGCGAGCATGTCCGCTCGCGAGACAAGGTCATCCTGCATCTCTACGACGTCTCCGCCAGCACTGACACCAAGGCCGACCGCATTGCGAGCCGAGAGTTCGACGCCTTGCAGAAACTCCAGCAACTCCCTTGCGTGCCTCGCTTGATGGACTCGTTTCACGAGGTACACGATTACCCCGGCGAGTTATGGTATTTCTCGCTCGTTGATCCGTGTGCCCCCTCGGTGTCACAGCGTTGCGGTGATCGGCGTTGGGAACTTGCCGAGCGCCGGCAGTTCGCGGTTCTCGCTTTGCGAGCACTCGCGAAGATTCATGCCTGCGACCGCGACGGCGTCGGCTTTGTACATCGGCAGATCAGTCCGCAGACCTTGCTCGTCGGATCGAACAATCAGCCGGTGTTCACGGCATTCGATCTCGCTCGCATCTCAGGCACGATGACCGTCTCGCCCGGAGCCGAGTCGCTGGCTGCTGGCGACTGGATTGCTCCCGAAGTGCGTGTGCAAGGACTGGGGATCGCCGATCAGCGATCCGATGTCTTCGCCTTGTGTGCGACACTGCGTCTGGCCTTCGAGGGGCTGACTGAAGACGAAGCCATGTTCGCTGACGAAGCGTTGTCGGCCGGGCTTGCCGAGCAACCCGATCAACGGCCCAGTCTGGCCAAGTTAGCTGACAATGTTGAAGGACAACCGCAACCGCCGCCGCCAAGTGCTTTGCCGTTGGCGCGATACTGGAGCGAGGGACTGGAAGTTCCCTTCAAGCAAAGCCGCTATCGAATCCTGAGCCGGCTTGGTTCTGGCAGTTTCGGGACGACGTTCAAAGTCGCCCACATCGACGATGGGCAGGAAGTCGGCACATTCGCGGCCAAGGTGGTGTTTGATCGAGAGTCCGGCGCACGATCGCTCGGAGCTTTTCGCAACGCCCGGCAGCACTCGAAGCACCCCAGCTTGGCGACCATTTTTGAGATCAACTCTGACTGGACCGAGAACAGCTTCGTCGCGCTGATGGATTGGGTGGATGGGACTCCGTTGTCGGAATGAGTGGGACTTGTCGAGCTTTACGCCGAAGAACTCAGCGAAACGTTGCAGGCGTTAGTCGGACGGTGGATTGAATCCCTTTGCTCCGGCTTGGCAGCATTGCACGATGCTGGTTTAGTGCATGGCGATGTCAGTCTCGGCAACATCATCGAATCGCATGGCGAGTTGGCGCTGGTTGACTACGACTTGCTGCTTCGGCAAGGCGAGCCGGTCTCGAGTATCGGGACTCCGTTGTATGCACCGCCGGACAAAGTCACCGGCCAGCCGGCGAAGTGCGCTGATGACGTCTACTCGCTGGCAGCAGCGGTCTTCCATGCCACGTTCGGGATTGAGCCATTCTGGTTCGGCGGAGAGAGACGTTGTGAAGCGGGTCTCAATTGGGATGGGCATGACCGCAGTGCGTGGGGATGGATTGCAGACTTCCTCGACCACGCCACGTCGCCGCAACCGGACGGGCGATTCAGCAACGCGCTCGCGGCACTGCAATGGATTCGGCAGCGGAAGTCTGCTGTCCCGGCTTTGCCCGATGTCTCAGCCGTGCCGGACGCCGAAGGCCGCGGCGAACTCTTATCAACGACATCAGAGACCGCTCCCTTCGCGATGACTGTCGAACCAGCCGATCTTTCGGCAGTCGCTTCCGACGCAATCATTTCCGAAACGGTCGCGACCGGACGCACCGCGCAGCGAATCAAATGCCTACGTGAGTTGCTCGCGACCTATCCCGGTTCGCCGCGCGGAAATATCGAAACGCGCGGCCTCGACTCCGACTTCGCAAAGAACACCTACGTCCCGACGTCACTCGAAGCGGAAGTTGAAGATCAGATCAAGCGACGCCGATCGCAGCTTCGCCACGCTGTCTTCGATTCAGTTCCTCGAAGGCCGCAGTACCGACAACATTCGCGAGACCATCGACAGATCGAACGTGGCGATGCCCCGCAGTTGAAGTGCTGCGAGAAGCAACCCGCGTTATTTGCGTGATTGAAAGCGCCCCGTTCTTGTCACGTTTTCATCCGCAAGTTGAAGATTGATCGGCTCTGAAATGAGTTTCCCCCGGCTGGGGTTGTGTGCTTCGTTTGCTTGACGTTTGCAGCACTCTGCCCCGGTTGGGGGGAGCTGTGATCCACCGTTAGCTTTGCCAGACTAATCGCTCGATGCCCAATCTTTGTGCCGCGTCTTCCACAATTGCTCGTGCCGAGGGATCGGCGTATTTCCCATCTGCTTTCAGCAACACTGCGGCAAACGGAATTGCGCCATCGACGTGAAAACTTCGCTCATAGACCGCCATGACTATTGCCTTCCAATCCGCAGCACGTCCCCAACAGAGCACACGACCATCGGACAATCGGCGGCCATGAGGCTTGATGAATTGTTTTTCGATCGGTGCGTCGGGCGGCAACGCGAGCAACCGAAACGGCAGCAAGGCGTCAGACTGACGGGCGCGGGCGTATTCCTTCAGAAAGCAATCTTTCAAGTAGACTCGCACTTGGCGGACATCCATGAACCGACCAATCACGCCGCCGATCTCCGGGTCTTTCGTCCAATTCTCATAGTGTCGAGTCTTCTCGGTCAGGCCCAGTGATTGCCAGTCAATCTGATCGGCGATCTCCCAAACCTTGTCACGAAGTTGATTGCGAATGTCATCGGGCAGGTTCATTGCACGCCTCCAGGCGGCGGTGGCTCGGGGTATTCAAAGTCGGGAAGCTCAAGTTTTGGGTCGCCGTCACGAAGGATCAAAGACGCTTGGTCGAGCATCCATTCGCGCAGGAAGCTGCCGGCAGAATTGTCGTGAAACTGAATAATGCGTGACCCCATACCAAGCCGTTCCACATCACCGCCCCGAATCGCCTTATCGAGTTCAACCACTTCGGCCATCCGGCGTAGATCGGTCACGAAATCCAACACAACAACTTTCGACTTACCGGGACTGACACGCAATCCACGCCCAAGCTGCTGAACGAAGATTCGACGGCTGTGTGTCGCGCGGAGAAAAATCAGCATGTCAACATCGGGGACGTCCACACCCTCGTTGAAAAGGTCCACCGTGGCGACAAAGTCCAATTGGCCAGCGCGAAAACGAGACATCAACACGTCGCGTTGACGAGGTTCTGTTTCCGCCGAAATCGTTTCCGCGCGAAAGCCGTACCGCCGAAGTAATGCTGCAAAGTTCTGTGCGTGCAGAATGGTTGGACTAAAAACGATGCCTGCCCGGCGACGCTCTTCATCGAAAACTTGTCGGACAATCCGCGCGGCCTCTTCGTCTCGCGTCGGAATAATGAGCCGTCGGTTGAGTTCGTTGATCGAGTAGTTGAAGTGACTGAGTTGCTGAACCGTTTCCCATTCGATGTTGTCGCCGAGTAGTCGGTAATCCACTTCGGAAAGAAAGCCTTGTTGCAGCCCTTCGGCAATTCCGATTTTCACGAGCGGCGGACCAAGCATCTGGTCGATGTCGTAGCCGTCACCGCGCCAAGGTGTCGCGGTGACACCGCCAAGCATCGGAGGCTTTAGCGCGTCGATTGTTCGACGAAACGTGTCTGAGCCGATGTGGTGGGCTTCATCGACGAAGACAAGTCCGAAGGGCGGTAGATCGTCGATTCGCGAAAGCGCGCTCTGCACGGTCGCGAAGGTAATGCCGTCGAAAAACGATGGCATTTCGCCTTCTGCCATTCGATGAGTCGCGACCCACTTGGGAAGCTGAAACCAAAACGCTCGCTGAAGTTGATCGACCAAATCGCGAGTATGCGCGAGGACGAGTGTACGACCACCGTCAATCAAATCATCGCGCAGAAGATCGGCGACGACTTCGGCCATGATGACGGTCTTGCCGAGTCCCGTGGCCAGTACGATTTGGGCACGTCCCGTGTCAATAAGAGCCTGCCGGAACCGGCTTGAAACGTCTTCTTGATACCCTCGCAATGCCCGTCGAGCGGGTGGGTACTCTGGCGTCTTCGCCATCATTCCCAAGAGCGTTCGCGGGTCCGCGATTTGAATACGGAGTCCCGTTCGTTCGTATCGGCGTTTCTCTTCGTGGAACGCCTCGCCCGGCGGTCGCGATGTTGCAACAACCATGCGATGAGCGTTGTAGAACTTTGCCGCTTCGACGACTTCGCCAATTGCGTCTTTCGACGGTGGCGATGTTTGCGTGTGTTTGCATTGAAACACCCACAGTTCACCGCGAGACACGCCTAACACGTCCGCGCCTCTGTCGCCGCTGCCGCCGACAACACGCACGTCGTCAAAACCGTTCGCCAGCATCAAACGCGCGAGGTCGCGTTCAAATGCTTGCCACGGCCCGTGAAGGAGTCGTCGCTCGTCAAGAAATGCGGGACGGTCAACGCTCACGACTGGTTGGCCTCCAACACCGTAGGGGCCAACAAATCCAAAGCAAGCTGCGCGCGAAGCAACCTTGAACGGTTCGCTTCCGACAAATCAGCAACGTCTTGCTCGGCCAGCCACACCGCATCAGCCATCAGGCTTTCGTAATGCCGGACAACAAGTCCCCTTGCCTCGTCAGTAGCCGCGGGAAAGCCGTAGTCCAGCGATTCATAGGCATCGTCCCAACATTTTCCGTCAAGGAAAAGTTCAGGGTGAGTGGCGACGAAATCACACACCACGCGCGGCGGCGCGAACTCTAAAAACCGCCCCTGCCCAATGAGTGACTGCGGATTTCCGGCAGCGCGCGACGCCATGCGATGGAGGATGAATTCCTGATCGCGCGTTGGTAGATCATTGAACAACGCACGTGCGTCATCGAGTCCAATGTTTTGCGCAAGGGTTCCGGCGACCGTTCCTAATACTTGCCGCGCGTCCGAGCCGAGTGCCACCGGATCAAGCGCATGTACGTTAGCATAACGTAAACGGAGCTCACAAAGAACACTTGCAAAGCTCGCTGTTCCTGGCGCGCTACGTTGGAAATCCATTGCCGACCAAGCAAGTTCTGCCAGCAGCGCGTCTAACGGCGTCAACGTCGCTGACGAGAAAACGGCATTGCGGGTATCAACCCAAAACTTATCAATTCCGGTGGACTGTTTCGTTAGTCTCCAAGGGCGTCCAGAATCCAAGGCCGGGTGAGCTTCCTCGACCTCGAAAGCCTGGACATCCCAACGCTGATTGGTTGAGTCGCTGCGGTATTCATTCGAGAGATGCGCAATTGGGATTTCGACCGGCGGTGGTAAAACCGGCTCTGCGGATGTCGGTGCGTTTGGTGATGGCACTGCTTCAGCCGGCGGGCCAAACCCATCGAGTGCATCTGTCGCCCCTGGCGTTGATGAGGGTGCCATCGTGCTGCCGCCTGCAACGAGTAGTTGGCGGTCTTGCTCTTGGACCAGCTCCCACCATTTCGTATCGGTTTGAAATGCTGGATCGCCGTCGTGGAACTTCTTGGCCATGTCTTCCGCTCGTTCATTGTCTTGAACAATCAGAAGTTTGGCGTAGCAACCTGCAACCTTTGTCTTTGGCGATGATCGGCGGAAAACTTGAAAGAGTCTGAATAATGGGGATTGATTGCCGCTGAACCCCAGCCCTTCAGCTTTGTCTGGTCGAAGCGGGCCTGCTCCACGAATCACGCTGACCATTTCTTCCCACGCGGGGTCGTTCCGATCAAAGCGATCTTTTGTGTAAGTGACACGGCAATGGTCGAGATGAACCTCACCAACAATTCGTCCGCGTTGCCGAGGATCATCAATTGGATAATCCGGCTCAAGCTGCTCGCCATCCAACCAATGAAACAGATCTTTGCTGGCAATCTCGATCTTTCGGCCGTAACGGAGAAAGTCGATTCCGTAGTCGGTCTTGCTGAGATATCGCTGGATTCCAAGCCATCCGTGAATGACGCGACTTCGCAGCGCTACACCGGTAGGCCAGCACTTCTGATGAGACCGGCTAATTCGTGTCCGTTGACGAGCGCAATCGGAACTTTACCGGCGGTCGAAGACTCGATAATCGCCGCTTTGGAGAAATGGCTCGTGGTCACGATACATCCCACCGCGTGCGGCAGAATGCTTCCACGAAGTTCGGCAACTTCACGACGACCGACGGTGTGGAGCCAGCGTTTGGCCTGTACCTGCAAGAGAAGATGACGCATTGGCCAAACGGACGGCCCAGGCCGCGCGTTGACATCAATTCCGCCATCCTGGCTGTAGCGCGTTACTTCAACATCGTGGAAGCCAGTTTGAACGAGCAAGGCACTGATCGTTGTTTCAAACTGTCGCGGGTCTTGGCGCAACAATTCACGTCGAATCTCTTCCAACTTGGCAGCGTCGTCCGGCGATAACGAACTGACCGGCTCGACGAGGTCAACTTCGCGGTCATTGTCTTCCACCGTGGTCTCAACGGAATCTTGCTCGAAAAGTGTTGCCATCGTAGCGCTGTCCAATTCCACTGCCACTTCGCTGAATCGGTTGAGCACCCTCAGTTCAAAAACATGCGCGAGGCGTGAGCCTCCCGCCGAGTCAATCTGCGATTCGGAGTACGCCCGAAGAAACTGGAGTAGCCCCAGAAACATCCATCTCTTGGGACCACTCGACTTGTTGCGGCGACTGGTCTGCAACTGAAAGCACCAGATCGGGAACCGCTCATTGACTTGGCGCGGAATGCGGGCGTTTGCGCCGACCAATGACTGGTCTCCAACCTTGCCAGCGCCGGTATAGACAAGTACGTCGCCCTCGATTCGGTCGTGATACGGGTTCTCGGCGAGAAGCTTGGCGTCCGGCAAGGACGTCATGATGACCAATCGTTGCGTCGAGCCATTCGCTCCTGCTTTTGAGCGAATGCCACCCGCGTTACCGACGCCGAGTGAACTGTAAATCTCCTCGTTGGAGTACAGTGTCCCGACGTGAAATGTTGGAAGTGGAATGGACATGTCATGCCACGAGGAGATTGTTCTTCAACGGCTTCCAAAACGTGTCGCGGGACAAATTAGAGAGCATGATCTCACGCTTGGTTGGGCGGCGAAGAACTGTCCACAAAACAATCAAATGTCGATCTTCTTCGACACGCGAAACACGCCGCCACAGTCAGGGCACTTTACCGTCTCCGGCAAAGAATCCCACATGAACGATCCGTCACGATTCGGAATCGGATCGCCAGTGTTTCGCTCACAATCAGGATTCGGACACCTGATCTCGACCGCCACCATAACCGCTTTTGCAACGAACCGCCGATCAATGCGCCGCCGGACAAGCGGAACGACCTGACCCGAAATAGATGGCGGTTCGTCAGCCTGCATGGCGTTTTGGTTTCGTTGATCGTCGGTCACCATTCGCGCCGCCTTCATTAGGTCGGGTTGCCATTATTAGTCGCTGGGAACTGTTTCCGAATAGTCGGCTTCACGAGGATCAGGCAAACCCGCAATCGCGTCGCGAACGGAGCGCCACGGGGCATCGGAGTGAAAATTGCCCCAAGCAGCTATACGCCGGAGCCGAGTTGCATTTCATTCGGGAGCGGCCGGGCGTTGGCGTTTGGAAATGCCATGCCGTTCCCAATACTCGCCCGTGACCCATTGGTCTCGGAGCAACGAATCCAGAGAATGCGTCGGTCGCGGGAACTGCCAGTCGACCTCCAGATCGTTCCGAAATCCAACGATGAAGACTCGCTCCCGCCATTGCGGGACGCCGAAATCCGTCGCATTGAAACACCGAAAGTCCAAGTTGTAGGAAAGCCCACTCCGCTTCTCGTTCGCTTGATGCCGATTCAATCGCTCGAAGTGTTCAATCCAAGATTCTGATGGCTTTCGTGTGACTTCCGGGAATCGCAACAGTCGAAGGACGTACTCAAACGTCTGATGAAACGACGGACGAAGAATTCCTTTGACGTTTTCGATGATAAACGCCTTGGGCGCTAGCGCTCGAAGCGCGCTTGCGACGGCGGGGAACATGTTGCGTTCGTCTTCAAGTCCACGATGTTTGCCGCCCATCGAAAACGGTTGACATGGCGGGCCACCAGCCAGCAAGTCGATCACGCTTTTGATCGAGGCGAAATCAAACTCGCGAACATCCATTTCAAACAGGGGCCAGTCTCGAACGGCGGCAAGGCCGCGAGCCTTGTTCTCGCGAATGGTGCGACAGCAATCGCGGTCCCACTCAACGACCGCCTCGTGAATAAAGCCGGCATTCGTTGTCCCCAAAGCCAGCCCACCAGCCCCAGCGAAAAGTTCAATGGACCTCACGCTAATCCTCCTGAAGAAAGGTCCGCAATCGGTCAAGCACCTTGCCTTCGTCAGCAAGCTCGCATTCCCAAACCACCATCAACCGCCATCCCAGCCGTTTCAATCGTCTTTGGTTCAAAAGATCGCGATGTCGATTCCCGTCGAGTTTCTCGCACCAAAACGCGACGCGAGACTTGGGCATTCGCGCGAGCTTACAACGTGGATGACGATGCCAAAAGCAGCCATGCACGAAAATCACCTTTCGTTTCCCGGCAAGCACCAAGTCGGGACGCCCTGGAAGTCGGGCTCCATGCAGCCGATATCGCACGCCGAGAGACGAAACCAACCGCCGGACACATCGCTCCGGCACCGTATCCTTTGATCGAACGCGGCTCATTACCTCACTACGCTGCGCTTTGGTCAGCGAATCCACGGTCCTGCCTCCCGCGTCCGTAAACCGTCACGCCGAATCTGAGCACATGATACATGCCCGAAGCTGAGCTTTCATCCGCGACGCTGACCTGGAAAAGCAGCTTGCGAACTTGGAAGAGACGGTCTCCGAGATCAAGACCTCGAAACTCTACCGGGAACAGGAACGGGACCGGTCCATTTTCTCGAAGCGACCGATCCATCGCTCTGTTTTCGAGGTCGTCCACGCGCACGAAGAGTAGATTCCAGTCCCAGGGTCTGTGCGGTTCGCGGGGTCCGAGTGGACGAACCGAGTGGTTGTCCGCGCTGGAGACAGCGACGAATGGCGGCCCTCTCCGCCTCCGGCGGCGCGCGGGCTGACCGAGCGGCTGAGCAAACTCAGTCGTGCGATCCTCCAGACGGTCGTGCGTCCGGCCGGGCGTCCGGCTTCCGACTGGCCGGTGTTGCAAACCCGTCTGTCGCCCGACCAGCAAGAGGACTTACGGACGATTCACCATCGCGCCGATTGGGTCGTCACCGTCGATCGCAATGCCGGCGTCGAGTTCTTCGACTCACCAAACGAAGAGCAAGCGATCTATGACGCCTACGTCATCGACTGCGTTCCGGAACGGAATGATCTCGGCAGCCTGCAGATGATTACCTCAACGACGAAAACCGACGAAGTGAGAGCACTACTCGATGCCATGCTGGCGACAATGAGCCTCAGCTCTAGCCGTCGAAACTGTGAATTCCTGGTCAATCAACTGAAAGCCTTGAGCGGTCGCATGGCCATGCGGCTGACGAGTGTCGGCAATCAGTCCAGCGAATTGATCGCCCTCGCCTTGTTGCAGGCAAGTTGTGCTGCCGCTGGTGTTGGGGAAGCCACGTGGTTGTCGCTGAAGACGGGCTTCTTCGTGCCGGTCGACGATGTTCCCGACCTCGCTCCGACCGAGAAGAACATCGGCACCTCGGTGGACCAGCCGGCCCCAGCGGTCAGGTCGGACTTGATCTATATGTCGTTGCCATCGCGCGGCGGACTGAGCTTTGTCTTCGTCGAAGTGAAGTACCGTCGCCATCTCCGCGTCGCTCGTGAACCGCAGCTTGTGTCGCAGATCGCGGAACAAGCGGAAGGCCACCGGCGGCAATGGCTCGACTATTACTTTGATGTCACCGTTCCTGAGATCGTCGCGGCCGTTCGTCGTAGCCGACTGGTGCGAGCGTTGCTGTTTTATCTGGAGAAGGCCCGTCGGCATTCGCTCGACGAGTTGGCGTACCAGAAACTGCGCGATCAGCTTGACCGACTCATTCGAGACGGAGCCGAGTACCGCATCTCAGAACCAACCGAGTCGACGCGCGGTTATGTGTTCTGCCCGGAAATGTCTCGCGCCGAGCCCGAACTCATCAATCGTACTCTGTTCGGAACGGGTGTCATGCTCTTCGGTCCGTCACGGCTGCCAGACCTGATTGCGGGATTCGAGGTGCCACCGTCAACCGATGATGATTCGAATGGCGGCATGGCGGAGCCGCAGCCAAGGGTGCCCGTTACGCCTCAATCGTCATCGAAATCGGAGAGTCTTGTACCCGAATCCGAAGGTGATGCGCCTCAAACAACTTCGTCCAGCGACGAAGCGACCTACTTGGCAAGCGGTCCGGTTGTGATTGGTCTGGATGCTGTCGCCGAAGAAGCAGGTGAAGCCGATCACGAGGAAATACCACGTTCTGCCGTCGCACCGGAGTCGTCACTGGAGACGTCGCAGGTTGCACGGATCATTCTCGGGACTGACGCCTTCAGTGGTGCCGACGTCGAATGGCCGGTGACCAGCAAAGCGAACCCACACCTGATGATCGTCGGACTGCCGGGCATGGGAAAAACGGAGACGCTACTCAACATCTGCCAGCAGCTTGTCGCGCAGTCGATCACGCCAATTGTGTTTTCGTACCACCCGGACATCGACGAGCGTTTGGCACAACGCCTGGGAGAAGTGCAACTCCTTGACCATCAGCAACTCGGTTTCAACCCGATGCACGTTGACCAACAGACGCCGCATGCTCACATCGACAATGCCGGCATGTTGCGTGACATCTTCGCCGCGATGTTTCCCGACCTCGGTGATGTGCAGCTCGAAAAGATTCGTTCGGCAATTCGGCAGTCGTACACGCGGCTGGGATGGGGCGAGCCGTCCGAGACTCCGCGCGAAATCCCCGAGTTCCGGGCCTTCTTCTCATTGCTGCAACAAGACCCGAAGCCGGATGCCGCGACAAAGAACATTTTGGCACGGCTCAATGAATTGAATGACTACAGCGTCTTCGAGACGGCCGGAGCAGTTCGCAGTCTGTTGTCATCGACTACGCCGAGTGTGTTGCGGATTCATGCGACTCAGAACGACGGAGTGCAACGGGCTGTGGCGATGTTGACGCTCTACAACATCTACAAAGAGATGTTCCGACGCGGCGTTCAAAGCCGCATCACGCATGCGGTCGTCTTCGATGAAGCTCACCGCGCCAGCCGTTT
>CAMAWN010000193.1 GCA_945861865.1 Candidatus Kuenenia stuttgartensis
CCGAAGGAAGACTCTCCGGACGCCGCCCGTGCTTTGGGCTACGAGCAGTTACGGCAGATGGCTCAGCAGTTGATGTCGCAGGAAACGCAAGCCTCGACGCTGACCGCGACGTCCCTGGTGCATGAGCTGTATTTGAAGTTGGTCAAGCACCCGGACTCCGCCGCCGAAGCCATCCCGCAGTGGTCGGTGCGGTTTGCAGCGCACGCGATGCGACAGATCTTGATTGATCGGGCGCGCTCACGAAAATCGCGAACGCAATTGGAAGCCAAGCATGCGCAGGGTTTCTGCAACTGCGTCACCGCCCAAGAAGCGATTGACATTCAGGCGGCTGAAGACTTACTGGAGTTCGAGCAAGCCCTGAAAGAACTGGCTGAACGGTATCCGGAACACGCGGAGATCGTTCGGCTGCGAGTGTTCGGCGGCGCAACCATCGTACAGGTGACGGAATTGCTGGGGGTCTCGCTATCCACCGTTCATCGCAAATGGGAGTTTTCCAAAGCTTGGCTGGCTCGGCGTCTGCATAACGAGTTTGAGGAAAATCTCTAAATTCTTGATTTTTGTTGAGAGGTTCCCGCTGTCGGCTCCGCCTTTAGAGGTGGGAGCTGCTTTTTTATGACTTCACCAGCTGATGATCGCCTGGAGTCCGCCTTTTCGGCCGCACTGGATTGTTCCGAGGCAGAGCGTCGGGAGTTTCTAGTACGACTCTCGAACGAAGCCCCGGCGCTGGCTCGTGAAGTCGAGAGTCTGTTGGCGGCCCGTGTGGCCTGGGGTGATCGGCTCGAGATTCCTGCCAACCGCGCCTATGGATCCTTGTTAACCACACTGCATGATGGTCGTGGTGTCTCGGAATCCGACTTGGCCACGCTCTTGGCTCAGGTGGAGTTCCGCGAATCTTCGGGGGGCTTGGGTCTGCTTCGTGGATACGTGTTCCAAGAATGTGTGGCCTCGGGAAACACGGGATTTGTGTTCCGAGCTTGGGATCCTCAGTTGGGTCGCCCTGTCGCTATCAAAGTGCTGGCTCCGTCCATCGCCGAGGATGCGACTCGCCGCCGCGAGTTCCTCAACGAAGCCCGGATGGCCAGCCGCATTCGGCATCCGAATTTGGTCACGATTTTCCACGTCTCGGCCGATGACGCCACGAGCGTCGTGTTCTTCGTGATGGAATGGGTCGCTGGAACAACACTGCAAACCTGGCTGGAACACAATCCGAGACCAAGACGTGAGGCCGTCTTGAGAATCGTGGAACAGACCGCGCAGGGACTGATGACGATCCATGCGGCCGGCATCGTGCATCGTGATCTGAAGCCGGGCAACATTCTGTGCGAGGCATCGACGGGGCGGATCGTCATTGTGGACTTTGGCCTGGCCTTCGAGGGACACACCGATACGGACCAGCTCGCGGGCACGCCGATGTACATGTCTCCGGAACAACTCCGCGGCGAAACGGTCACGGCACGCAGTGACCTGTTTTCCTTGGCAGCGATCACATTCCAGTTGGTCTATCAACGGCATCCGTTCCACGGCCGCACACTGCCGGAAGTCACGGCGCACATCATGCAGGGCGCGACCGAGTTTCCCGTGTCGGACGATCCACACGATCTCGCCGTGCAGGCAATTCTGCGAAAGTGTTTGCACGCCGAACCGGAACAGCGTTTTGCCACGGCGGATGATTTCCTGCGTGAGTTCCGCGCGGCATGGGTTCCTGAAGATGTGACGCGACCAACCAGAGCCGCGCCTGCCGATCTGAAGTCGGCATCGCCGCCACCGATTTGGCGGCGGAACGCCTGGTGGTTCCTGTTGGTTGGCGTTGTTCTGTCCGCCATGACTCTCCCGTGGATTGTGTGGCCCAGATCGACACAGGTCACACCCGGCTTCGTGGATCGCGACACCTACATCAACTCGCTGGGGATGCGATTCCGACGAGTGCCAGCTCCCAAGCCGATTCCGAAGTGGCCTCCCTTTCCAGAACACCGCGAACTGACCGAGCGGCTCGATTGGAGGAACATGGACGTCGACGGCTTTCTGGGCGAATGCGAAGTGACACAACGCGAGTTTGCCGCCGTGATGGGCGACATCCCTTCGACAAGTCCGCCAGCATCCACCGAGGAGGAGGACTTGCCGGTCACCGGCATCACGTTTGATGAAGCGGAGGCCTTTTGTCGAAAGCTCACGGAGTTCGACTCCGACGGTCGGAGTTATAGTTTGCCGGGGGATACCGTCATGACGTACGCAGCCTATGGATTTGATCTGCTGTCGCGTGGTGCGACGCCGGAGACGTTGGTGGAATCCCAATTGCCGATCAAGAACGCCATCGTGCCCGTGCGGCAAGCGAATCATTCATCGCTGGGGCTGGTCGGAATTTCCGGCAATGTGTGGGAATGGATCGACGTCGGTCTTCGCAAACCGCCCAAGTGGGAAGGTGTCGTCTCGTTTGCCGCGACCGGCGAAATACCCGCCGAGGAAAACCGCGCGGTGTTTGGCGGAGGCGCTCGCGATCTGTTCGTCCATGCCTACGACATGAATTGCGGCATCAACGATTTTCTGGAGCAGGCCGAGAACACGCAGGCTCACACAGAGCCGGACTCGGTGACCAAGTACCTGCATCCGCAACTGCTCGATCAACCGATGCGCCTGGTGTATCACTACACGTTTGCGTCGCCGGTGTGCAGCGCGAAGCTGGTCGCTTCGATGGGACTGCACGTCGAGAATTCGGAATTCGAGATCCTGGTTCGCAAGGCGGTTCGGCAAGACACGGAGCCGAATGCCGATCATTGGCACTCCGTATTCAAGCATCGCGGACTGTTCAAACACCCTCACAATGAACTCGACCTAACGGAACAACTTGCCGGAGCCACCGAAGCGTGGCTGGAGTTTCGCATGCAAGCGGACGAACCACCACGGCATTACACCCAGTTCGCGCGGACCAACTCTGCCTTGAAGTTACCCAATGTCGGCCGGTTCGAAGTCGAATTGCAACCCGTACCGAGCGAGTTGCGAAAACAAGTCGCCGTTCCACGATCGTACCGCAGCCCCGTCGTCGGTTTTCGAGTGGCCATGCGATCCGCTCCGCAATGAGTTGATCTGCTCAACCCGCCCGCGATGATCGGGGATGACGTGCGGCCTGAGCGAGCGATTGGCACGACCGACGAGATCGTCTGCAAGATGCCATTCGGATAAGTTCCGCAAACTAGCCCGACGCGCCAGCGAGGGATTGCCTGTGATGATCCCTCGCTGGCGCGTCGGGCTAGTTTGGCAGCCGAATCGACAAACGCTCCTCTTTCGTGACAGACCGCCCGATGCCGACTCCTTCGCGAGATGAACTTGCCGAAAAGTATCTCGCTCAATTGCCGTACCCGCCGTATCCGGTGCAGGAGGAGGCGTTGCTCTCGTGGTTCACCGCCGAGCGAGGCGTACTGGTGTGTGCTCCGACGGGGACCGGCAAGACGTTGATCGCCGAGGCCGCGCTGTTCGAGGCGCTGCACACGGGGACGGTGGCGTACTACACGACGCCGCTGATCGCGCTGACCGAGCAGAAGTTTCGCGAGATGCAGGCGGCGGCGATCCGCTGGGGATTCAAAGCGGACGACGTCGGACTCGTCACTGGCAATCGCAAGGTGAACCCGGAAGCACGCGTGCTGGTCGTCGTCGCGGAGATTCTGGTCAATCGACTGCTGCACGCCGAGGCGTTTGATTTCAGCAACGTCTCCGCCGTCGTGATGGATGAGTTTCACAGCTTCGCCGATCCGGAACGGGGCGTTGTCTGGGAGCTGTCGCTGGGCCTGTTGCCGAAGCATGTGCGGCTCTTGTTACTGAGCGCGACCGTCGGCAACGCGGTGGATTTCACGCTGTGGATGCAACGCGCTCACGGTCGGCTGGTCGATCTCGTGCAGGGGACCGAACGCCGCGTGCCGCTGAGCTATCAATGGGTGCCGGACCTGTTGCTCAGCGAGCATCTGGAATGGATGGCGAATGGCGACGACGAATCGCGGCGGACACCGGCGCTCGTGTTCTGCTTCAATCGCGACGAGTGCTGGAACGTCGCCGAGCAGCTCAAAGGCAAATCGCTGCTGGCCGACGGACAACAGAAAAAGCTCGCGGCGGAACTGGAGAAACGCGACCTCACGAAGGGAGTCGGCCCGAAGCTGAAGCAGATCCTGTTTCGCGGCGTCGGCGTGCATCACGCGGGACTGCTGCCGAAATACAAACGAGTCGTCGAGGACTTGTTTCAGCAAAAGCTGCTGTCGGTCTGCGTCTGCACGGAGACACTCTCGGCCGGCATCAACTTGCCGGCGCGGTCGGTCGTCATCACGTCGCTCATCAAAGGTCCGCCGGGGAAGAAGAAGGTGATCGAGCCGAGTGCCGCTCATCAGATGTTCGGCCGGGCCGGACGGCCGCAGTTCGACAAAGAGGGCTTCGTCTACGCACTGGCTCACGAGGACGACGTCAAAATTCTGCACTGGAAAGAGCGGTACGATCAGATCCCGGAGGACACGAAGGATCCAATGCTCATCCGGGCCAAGAAGGCCATGAAAAAGAAACAGCCGAAACGCCGCGACACCGAACAGTATTGGAACAAGGAACAATTCGAGAAACTGCGGACGGCTCCGCCGGGCAAGTTGACCAGCCAAGGCCCGCTGCCGTGGCGACTGCTGGCGTACCTGTTGGAGATCACGCCCGATGTTGTTCGGCTGCGCGACTTCGTGTCCAAGCGGTTGCTGGAAGGGAAGCATGTCTCGGAAGCACAGAAGGAACTCGACCGCCGACTGATGTCGCTGTGGGCCGGCGGCTATGTGACGCTGGAGCCGGAGCCTCCGACTGTTGCCGACAGCCCTGCCGCCGGCATCGGGACAGCCGGTGAAATCTCGGATCCCCAGCCCCAGGCGGGCGAGGCGTCAGCGCGGATTGTGCCGGCACCGATTTCTTCGGCGGCAAAGTTTTTACTGGGACAGGCTCAACAGCAACGGCAAGAAACCACCGGTCAAACGACGTCCCCAGAGGTCATCTATCGTCCCGATCGCGCGGTGCCGACGCCGAAGCTCGCGGAGTTGATGACCTTCCGCAGCGTCAATCCGATCTACGGGATGTTCCTCGTCGAGCATCTCGGCAAAGCCAATCGCGAGGAACGGATTCAGGCGTTCGAGAGCGTGCTGGAGATCGCGCGTTCGGCGGCGAAGTACGTGCGCGTGCCGCGATCGGACTTCATGCCGTTCGGGCCGCTGGCGACGGAGTTCTTGCATCCGACGCTCTTGAAGCGTGGACTTGCCACGGCGGCAGAACTCGGCGCGATGACCGAGGAAGAGGAAGAAGAGTTTTGGGACGACAACGATCGCCCGCGCGTGCTGACGCTGGCTGAGAAGTTGCTGCTGCTGTTTCGATCCGAGTTCCCGGATGTGACCGACGTCCCGATTCAAGCCTGCTGGGGAGTCGGGGCGCTGCTGCAATTCGGTGGCGACTTTCACAAGCTGGTGTCCGCGCGGCAGGCGGCCAAGCAAGAAGGAATTTTGTTTCGGCACCTGCTGCGGTTCGTGCTGCTGCTCGAAGAATTCATCCCGCACTGTCCGCCGGGACTCGACGAGTCCGTTTGGCACGACGAACTGCGCGACATTGCGAATCAAGTCACCGCCAGTTGTCGCGAGGTCGATTCGCAAAGCACCGATCAGATGCTCGAAGAAGCGCACGCGGCTGCGACGGTGTTGGCAAGTCTGTCGTAGACCGGATACCTACGTCCGGTCTCGGAGGTAGGCGTCCGAGCTACTTTCTTCGCAGCACGATGAAATCGCCGTCGGTCTCATCGGACAACAACTCCCAGCGGTCGGGTTCCGTTTGCAGTTCGCGGACTTGATCGGGTGATTTGAGACCGCTGTAAGGATGCCGTGTGTCGATCACGATGAAGTCGGTGTCGTCCGGCACGCGATCCTCGTAGCCGGTGATGCGGCGGCGGTAGTGGCTGTAGTCGTACGACCGCTCGTGATGCGTAAACCTGGGATGCACGAAGTCGGTCGAGGCGACTCGCGACTCGCGCGGAATCTTCGCGATCACTTTCGGAAAGTGATCGGCTCGCGGGTCGTGAGCGTACAGTCGCCACAGCGACATCGACGATCCGGCGTCCCAAAACGCGATGCCCGCGGGACTGAGGCTGAGAAACAGGCCGCTGGTGAACGCGCTGGCCCAGACGAATTGGCGGGCGACGGAGTCGGCGGCGGTTGGCGAGGGGGTGACAAGGTGAGGGGGTGACAAAGTGATGAGCGATCGAAGTTTTTCGAAGACTCTTCCGGCGCGTCCAACTCCGATGGCGGTGGCCCAGAAGACGACGGGGACCAGCGGTGCGTGGAAGTGGTGTCGCGGCCCGTCGCCGGAAAATTCACTGAGGCACAAGATGCCGAACAGCGGCAGGCCGACCGCCAATCGCCCCGGCGAGAGCAACGCCACGAAGCCGACCGGCGCGAGCAGCGACAGCGCGTACAGCGCGGTCTTCGCGGTCAACAACTCGCCGAACAGCAGGCTCGGATTCGTGAGCATGTTCTTCGCGACTTCGCCCATCGAACTGCCGAACTTGGGAAAGTAGCGGACGTAATGCAGCTCTGCTCCGCCGCGAAACCACGGGATCACGACGAGGATCGCCAGCAGTAAATAGACAACACCAAACACGGCGAGGCACAGGCCAAGAATCATCCGACGCTGTGTTGCGCGATCGGCCTCTCCCTTGGGGAGCGGGGTCGTGGCACGTTTCTGGAACCAGGCGGTGGCCGCGATCCACACGCCCAGCGGGGCGATGATGATCGAGTAGTCTTCTTTGGCCGACAGCGCGATCGCCAGCAGGATCAACGTGCGGCGAAGTCGGCCTTCTTCCAGAGCCTCGAACGCGAACAGGAAGAACGGCACGCAAAAACTCTCCGGCCGGAACGTCTTCAAATCGATTTCGATGTCCAGAAAGTGCAGCGGGAAATACAGCAGGTACGCCGCCGCCATCAACAGTCCCGCGCGCGCCGAGCCGGTCGAACGCTGAGTCATCCGAAAGATCGGGATCGCACCGAGCGCGAGCGCGGTTGATTCGCACAGCTCCATCAGCAAGTGCGACGGCCAGAGCAAATGCAACGGCAACAGCAGCAGGTGGATGACTTGAATGTGCTCGCCGAGGAACAGTCCTTGATCGAGGTAGCTGCGAAAGCCGTGGCCGTGCCACAGATTCCACAAGTGCTCTTCGTACATTGCCGAGTCGCCGTGCGGGATGCGGAGGTTGAACCACAGCCGCCAGTTCATCGCCGTGAAGACCACGATGTAGATCGCGATCAGCACGGTGACCGATTTGAGCGACGAATGTCGCGAGACGAACGTCGCGAAGAGTGGTGAGTTTGAAGGCAGGCCCGAAGCGTTGTCTCTGTGTTGCTCGCCCCTCCGCCGTGACACGGCGAAGAGATGCACGAGCCAGCCGGCCAAGGCTGTCGCTTGCCAGAACTGCGGGGTGATGCGCAGTAATTGCACGAGGCTTGGCCAGCCAAAGAAAAATGCGAGAATACCGACTAGCTCCCACGCGCCGATCAGCCACCACCAGCCGAATGCGAATCCGGACGTCGCAAAGGAGTCATTCCAAGTCGAGCGATGATGTTGCCGAATCAGCCGCGCGGCGAGCGACCAACTGATCCCTGCGGCCAAGGACCACAGGCCGAAAAGCGGCAGGAAATCGACCTCACCGACGATCACTCCGTCGGAAATGCTCATGCGTCCGCCGAGGAATTCGACGATCGATTGCCAAAGCTCACGGCTCAAGAAGCAGGTCGCGGTCGTGTCGAAGGTGAGAATCGTCTGCCAGCTCAACGCCTGCGCGGCGATCCCGCCGAACACGCAAAGGATCGAGACTGTCAGCCGTCGAGACACCGTCAAGGACGAATTCATGCTCGCATCATAGTGGCGGCTGGAATGTCGCCAATGTAGTTTGCCCGTCGAAAGCAGGAGTCATGCCGCACCCGTACAGTCACATTCCGGAGTTGATGAACCTGGAAGCCGGGCGCGGCCTCGTGCGAATCCCCGTTGAGTTGGATGTGCCATTCACTCCGCGAGTCCGCGCGATTGTCGATACGCCGGAGTTTCAGCGGCTGGCTCATATCTCGCAGTTGGGCTTGGCGGCGAAGGTCTATCCGGGGGCGACGCACACGCGCTTCGAGCACGCTCTGGGGGTGTTCCTCAACGCGTTGAAATATCTCTGGCAGTTGGGCCGCGATCCCCGTTTCGCGGCCGTCGTCGATTCGCATCGAGCGGAAGTGCTGATGGTCTCTGCGCTGCTGCACGATCTCGGTCATTGGCCGTTTTGCCACCCGATCGAGGACATGGAACTGCCGGAATTGCAGCATCACGAAGCCTTCGCCTCTGAGTTCTTGAAGCCGCATCGCGAGCTGGCTCAAGTGTTGCGAACCGAATGGCAGATCGATCCGGTGGAGGTGCTCGACGTGCTCGAACCGATGACCGACTCGGCACCGCTGCGGTTGATGCGATCCGTACTGTCGGGGCCGATCGACATCGACAAGATGGACTATCTCGATCGCGACAGCTTGCACTGCGGCGTGCCGTACGGCCGGCATTTCGACAAACAGCGGCTGATGCAATCGCTGTTGGTCAACGAAGCAGGGGACGGACTCGCGCTGAGCACGAAAGGCAAGACCGCTGCCGAGTTAATGGTCTTCGCGCGGTATGTGATGTTCAGCGAGGTCTATTGGCACCACGCGGTGCGTTCGGCAACTGCGATGTTCGCTCGCAGCTTTTTTGAATTGCGAAGCCGCTTTGACTTGCGAGCGTTCTTCGAGTTGACTGAATCGGAAACGATCCGTGAGCTGCGACAGGCGGCGCGCGGCACCGACTGCGAAGTGTTGGCCGAAGGAGTCTTCGGTCCGAAGCGGCGGTTGTTCAAGCGGGTCGTTGAGTTCACGCATTCGCTGCATCCCGATTTGTATTCGCAGCTTGCCGGTCGCCCGTATGAGTTTCTGGCGCGCGTCAGCCGGCGGTTGTGCGAGTCACTGTCGAGCACGCTCGGCCGGCGGCTCTCGCCCGTCGATCTTTTGATTGACGCGCCGCCACCGCATCGTGAGGTCGAGTTCAACGTCTCGATCTTCGATCCAAAAGAGAAGAGCTATTGGCCGCTCAATCGAGTCTCGCCGGTCGTGGAGGCGCTCGCCAAGACGCAGTTTGACGACTTCGTGAAGCGCGTCCGCGTTTTTGCGGAACCCCAGATCGCCGGAGAACTTTCGGAGTCGCCGAAGTTTCGCGAGGAATTGGAACGGGCGCTGGCCGAGTCGACCGACCGCTGACGTCCGGTCGAATTTTTGAAGTGACCGGATGCAGGCGTCTGGTCTACGGGGTCGCGTATCCACACAAAAACTCGCCTTTACCGGTTACGAGATTGCTGAGACATTCCCGCCCCCTTCGAGTCCCGTCCTCTCACGCGAGCAGTTTTTCCGCGCGAGCCACCTCATGCCTGTTGCCCGATTTCACAGTTGTTTGTCGTTGCTGGTGCTGACGCTGTTGTCAGGCTGCGCGTCGTCGCGGCCGATGATTGTGTCGAACCCGGTGTTCGTGCCAGCGAATTCTCAGCATGCGGCGTGGGAGCGAGCAGTCGATGTGCTGCACGACTTCCACTTTCCGATCGCTCGTGAGAACCGGCTGGATGGCGTCATCGAAACTGACTATCGAGTTGGCTCAAACGTGTTGGAGCCGTGGCATGCAGATTCGGTCGGAGCTGACAACCGGCTGGAGAGCACACTGCAATCCATTCGCCGCAAAGTGAAAGTGGACCTGACGCCCGTCGAAGGGGGTTATCTGGTCGGCGTCGAAGCGTTCAAAGAAAAGGAAGATGTTTCGGGTGTGGCCGAGAACACGGCCGGGGCCGCGACATTCCGCAAGAACACCCCGCTGGAACGCAACCTGACTGTCGTCGTCGGGCAAAGCAATCCGTCCGGCTGGTATTTCCTCGGTCGGGACGACGATCTTGAACAAGCGATCCTCGGGCAAATGCAGCGATAATCGTGGGGCAGGTTTTCAACCTGCTCGCCTCGTCGCTCACGCCGCCTTCGCGTTCGGGAACGGCAACACAGTGACTTGGTCGAGCAACCCGCGAATGACCCGCTCGGCTTCAAGCTTCTCTTCCAACCAGTTGGCCCGCGCGGTGTGCCAGCGGACTTCGCGTTGCTCCCATTCGTTGGATTCGGCCTTGAGACGTTGCTCGGCGATGCGGACTTGTTCTTCGCGGATCGCCAACACTGCGGGTTGTTGATCCCGTTCGGCTCGCAGTTGGTCTTGCTGTCGTCGGACCTGATCCTGGAACTGCATGTGTTCGAGTTGAATCTCCTGGCGTTCGACTTCGAGTTCGTCTCGCAGCCGGCGATAGTGTTCGGCAATCGCCGCGCGGCCCTCCTCAATGCGACGGCGAATCAATTCGGGATCGACGGTCGGCAAGAGTTCCGCCCAGGCCTCTTCCATCGCCAGTCGCGATTCCAGCGTGAGGCGGTTGGAGCATTCCATTTCGCCGCGCATCATTTCGAATCGTTGCCGGCGGGCTTCGAGTTTTTCGAGTTCCAACGCCCGCTGTGCGAATTGCTGCTGGATGGCAGCGGACTCGGCCTGGCGTTGTTGTTCGAACTCCGCCCGTTCTCGATTGAGCCGACTTTGCTCGGACGCGACTTCGTGCGAACGGTCGGCCAGCAAACGTTGCAGCGTTTTGGCTTCGCAAGCCAGTGACGCTTCGCGTTCATCGAGTCGCTGCCGGAACCGAGTCAGTTGTGATTCGCGCCGGTCAAGGTCTTCGCAGCGCTGCAAGGTCTCGGCTTGGCTGGCCTGCCACGTCCGCGCGACTTCCTGCTGAGTGAGTTCCAACTCGCGTTGCATCTCGCCGAGTCGTGCCCACTGGGCGGCTCGTTGACGCTCCCAATCAGCTTTCTGCTGATCGAACTCGACGGCGTCCGTCCGCAATTGTTGCGAGTGTTCCTCGCGCAGCTTGCGGAGGTCGGTCTCCCACTGCTTGCGTTGGTTTTGCAATTCGGAGAGAGATTTTTGGACGTACAAGTCGTGAGACTCACGATCGCGTTGAACGACTGACCGATCCGAATCGCGTCCCGTCTCGAAGCTGGATCGCTCTTCAGCGAACTTTTGTTTCTCTTCATCCAGGTCCGCCGCCCACTGCACGCGGAGCTGTTGCCGCTCGGCTTCCCAGTTGAGTTGCAGACGCCGCAGGGCTTCGTCGTGTTCGCGTTCAAGCTGCTGACGGTGCTGCTCCACTTGCCGGCGCGTCGCGTCCAAATCGGATTGCTGCTGCCGACGTTGCTCGGTCCATTCGGCTTGCAG
>CAMAWN010000194.1 GCA_945861865.1 Candidatus Kuenenia stuttgartensis
ACTCCGCGAAATGGTCCTCGATCGTCAAACGCACACTCGACTTCTTGGGCACGATGCTCGTCCTCCAACACGAACGCGATTTGATCGCCCAACATCCTGTCGAGCGGACTCCTCAAATCGCCATGCCACAACTATCGCAGCTTGCCCAGTATCGCGCAATCGCCCTGCAGTTCAGGCGCTGTGTTCCAGGACATGGTGCCTCACCAAAATTACACCATTAACCGGAACACCAGACCAAGAGAGTTGCACATGGCAAACGTATTGATGGTGAAGACTTCGAATCTCACTCCACGCCAACGAGAGATCTATGAATTCGTGAAGGACAACATCATGAACCGGGGCTATGGACCGACGGTGCGTGAGATCGGTGACGAGTTCGGCATCAAATCGCCGAATGGCGTGATGTGTCACCTGAAGGCACTCGAAAAAAAGGGACTGATCACCCGCGAACCGAATCTCTCACGCGCGATCCAGTTGTCTGATAAGCCGCAGCGGAAGACCGCTGTTGAACTCCGAGGTCAGATTGGCCAAGGGGCAAAGCTGAAAGAGAACAAGGACAACGAGCAGATCGACTTCATGGATCTACTGGGTTCGGGCGACCACTTTCTATATCGCGCTGCGGACGATTCGATGGTCGAAGAGCACATCGTCAAGGGGGATTTTTTACTTTGCCGGATGCAACAGTTCTATCGCGATGGAGACCGAGTGATCGCGGTCATCGAAAATAAAGAAACGCACTACAAGAAATTCTTCCAAGAGGGAAACCGCATTCGGCTGGAAACGATCAGCGCTCCCAAAAAAGCCATCTACACAAACAACGTCAACATTCTCGGCATGGTGATCGGCGTGATCCGGAAGACCTAGCTCCACGGCACACTGAGCTACTGCTCGCGCAAGAATCAAGCAACAACAAACAGACACCCACGACAGATTCGCCGGTGCCTGTTTTTTTGTTGGCTTTCGTCGCTACTTCTGCTCGTTCTCCGAAGTCTTCTTGGGGACCATGAGCTTCCTGAGTAGCGGCTCGATCTGTCGCACGTTGTTGGAGGTTTCGACAACGTTTCCTTTCGAGGAAATCACCCAGTACAGCGGCACGGACTGAATCCCGTAGTACGTCGCGACGGGATTATTCCAGCTTCGCTTCTCGGCATCCGTTTGAAAGATCGTCTGCCAATTCAAGCCGTTGGTTTCCAAGAAAGTCTGCACGGCGGATTCGTTGTCGTCGTCATCCAGATTTACACTCACGACATTCAATCGTTCGGAGTCGATCTGGCCGAGCAATTCCTGCAACAGCGGGAGTTGTTTGACGAATGGCTGAGCTTGTGTCGTCCAGAACACAACCAGCATCGGCTTGCCAGTCATCTCTGCGGCGTTAACGTAGCCGCCGCGCAGTGTCGGGCCGGCGAGTTGCAGCGGTTGCCCCTTCAGGTTTAATCGTCGCAGGATAGCGGTGGCCTGATCCACGGCAGGATTCTCTGGGAACTGGTCCTGGATCGTCGCATAGCACTGGATGGCATCTGTCGTCAGGCCGTGGAATTCACAGCTTTGTCCGGCAGCGAAGAGGATCGGGATCACATGTCGTTCTTCTTTGGGAAAGCTCTTGGAAAATTGCCTCGCCAGCCGGCCGTACTCCTCGATCCATTTTGGTTCTTGCTGACCAAACCGTTGAGCGTTCAATCGCGCGAACGAAATCAAAACCTGTCCCGCTTCGATGGCCGATTTTGATTTGGGATCGCGTTCGTACAACGAACTGGCGTGTTCGTAAATCGCATCGATGTGTTCTTTGTCGCCCGTGAGGGCCAGTTGCAGTTCGGCTTCCAACAGATGATGGACTGCCAAGTCGAAAACTCGCTGACCAGCTTCAGTCTTGTTTTTGTGAGTTCGAGCAATGGCCTCGGTCGCGAGGTTCACCAACTGCTCATTCCGTTCTCGTCGCAACTCAGCTTGTTTGTCAGGCGATTGCGAGAAGGCATCGACGTCATCTCCGAGTGGTCGCAGCTTGAGCCGCGTGATTTGCAGGATGAACCATTCTGGAGAATCCTTCTCCGGCGCAGCGATTTTGTGTTCGCCTTCGTCCACATCCGTTTTCTGGCGTGGTTCTCCAACAGCGGAGGTTGGCACAACGCCGTTCTTGACAGGCGTCCCTTCATCGTTCGCCGTCAACGTCAGTGATTTATTGGGAGTGGTCGCGTCGAGTTTTTCCTCCACGAGTGGCGCTGAACTTGAACCACCACCGCACCCCGAAAGCATCGTTGCTGCCAGCATCCAGCTTCCAAGCCGCCAGGTGAATTTCATCATGACACCATCCATCCGTGGGCAGGTTTCGAGGGTTGATCCGCAGTGGAGTTTCCGAAAACGAACTCCCAACCGCAGCGGGTTTTAGGTCAATCCATTTTGCCGAGGCAAGACGAAGAATTCCGACAAACTCGTCTAGCGACAAAGCCCAGAAACGAGATACAGATCGCTGTTCTCTGGTTCAGGGATGAGAAAGACCGACTTCATGGATCGACCGACTGCCGACATCAACCTCTGGACGGGGAACCCTCCGATCACAGACGGACGGCTGCAAGACTTTGTCGCCGACCCGATTGCGTGCATGCGGACGCTGCATCGGGAACATGGTGATCTCGCCGTCCTGCGCGAGTCCGAGCAACAGCTCGTGTTCATCTTCAGCCCGGAGCTGAACCATCAAGTACTCAGCGACTCAAAGTTGTTCCATTCACGATTCTTCGCGCTGCGCGGCCCCAAGAAGTCGGCTCTGCGTCGGCTGACCAGTGGTCTGCTGACCATGAACGGTGACGAACACAAGCAGCAGCGGCGACTCGTCGCCGCTCCGTTCGAGAAGCGGACGATCGGCGTTTATCACGACACGATTTCCTCGCTGACGGACGAAATGCTCGATGCTTGGCAGCCCGGTACAACGCTCGATTTGGCTCAGGAGATGACCGTGCTCATGCGGCGCATCACCAGCTCAATTCTATTCGGTGCGGATCAGATGGAGATCGCGCTGGAGATCGGCGAAATGCTCGACCCGTGGGTCGAGGTGAACCATCACCTCAGTCTCGGCGCATTTCTGCCAACGGAAGATTTCATGCCGCGCTACGAAGAACTGCTGGCTCTGGCCGAACGGTTGGAATCGCGGATTCTCGATTTGATTCGCTTCCGGCGTGAGGCGGGCAAACTTGGCTCAGACTTGTTGTCGCAACTGATCCGAGGTCACGATCAGACGGGGGGAATCTCGAACGAACAACTCGTCGGGCATGTCGCAGTGCTGTTTGGCGCGGCACACATGACTTCGGCTCTGACACTGGGTTGGACGTTGTTTTTGTTGGCTCAACATCCGGACGTGATGCGATCGCTCTTCCGCGAACTGCTCGCCGGTGCTTACGACGAACCGCTGGCCGCGTTCGACAGCGGCAAAGGGTTGTTGCTGGACCGCGTGCTTCGCGAAAGCATGCGTGTGCTGCCGGCTTCGAGTTACTCGCAGCGCAGTAATGCCGTCCCGATGGAACTGGGGTCGCTGTCGCTGCCGCGGAACACGGTGATCATCTTCAGCCAATTCATGACCCAACACCGGCCGGACCTGTTTCCGAACCCGGAGACCTTCGATCCGGATCGTTGGCTGACGACCACGCCGTCTCCGTACGAGTATCTGCCGTTTGGAGCCGGCCCGCGGCTGTGTCTCGGCGCGCCGCTGGCGCTGATGACGATGAAGACGATTCTGCCGCGTGTTCTCCGACGATATCGGCTGAGCGTCGCGGCCGGTGCCGAGATCACAGGCCGAGTTGTCTCGACGATGCTCAACCCGATTGGGGGATTGCCGGTCGAAGTTGCCCGGCAAGACGGCAGGTTTGCGGCATCACCGGTGTCGGGCAACATTCATTCGCTGGTCGATCTGCCAGAGGCCGCTCACGAACGCCGCGCAGCGGCTTGATCGTGGGGCAGGTTTTCAACCCGCCCGGCAACTGTTCAGAGAAAAAATGCCGTCGTGAGGAGCACGGGCCGCGCATGTCCGAATTTCGAATTCCGTTTCTGACTTCGCGGGTCAGCGGCCCTTCTTGGCCGCACCGGCCTTGATGGTCATTTCGATGACCTTGAAGTCTTCGCCTTCCTTCTTGACCTTGAATGTGATGGTCGCGTTGTCGGCGTTACGCAGAGTCAACACTTTCGCGCCGTTATCCATTTTCGATCCGACTCCCTTGTAGCCGGCGAACTGTTTCTTGAGATCGCCGATTTGTTTCTCGGTAGCTTTGCCGTCGCGAATGTCTCCCAGAACGCCTTTGCATTTCGGACTGATGAAATCTGCCAAGCCGGATGCCTCGCCCTTGAGAATCTGAACCACAATGGACTCGGCGGCGAACTCGGCTGTGCCTGACTGAGACTGCGGATTTTGAGGAGCGCCACCTGAGCCTGCAGGACCACCCCCAAAACCGCCTCCGGCACCTGCCGCACCAGCTCCCCTCGCACCAGCACCTCCCGGCGCACCAGCACCTCCCGGCACGCCAGCACCTCCCGGCACACCAGCACCTCCCGGCACACCGGCACCTCCCGGCACACCGGCACCTCCCGGCACACCGGCACCTCCCGGCACACCAGCACCTCCTGGCACACCGGCACCTCCCGGCGCACCAGCACCTCCCGGCACGCCAGCACCTCCTGGCACACCAGCACCTCCCGGCACACCAGCACCTCCTGGCACGCCAGCACCTCCCGGCACACCAGCACCTCCTGGCACACCGGCACCTCCTGGCACACCGGCACCTCCCGGCACACCGGCACCTCCCGGCACACCGGCACCTCCCGGCACACCAGCGCCGGCCATCGCCATTCCTGCCGGCATTCCACCCTTGCCACCAGCACCTGGCATTCCACCAGCACCTGGCATTCCACCAGCACCTGGCATTCCGCCGGCACCTGGCATTCCGCCGGCACCCGGCATTCCGCCACCAGCTGCGTTTCCTTGAGCTTGATTCGCGGCCGGTGTCGCTTCCTCCGACGAACAGCCCATGAGCCCCATGCCTGCCAGCGACAACGACAACAATCCGGTCGCAACCGCAGACTGACGAAACGCGATGAACTTGCAACAACCACTGAGCGGACGAACGACGCGAGACATGAAAAATCTCCAGCGTGACAAGTCTGAAACCGCAGCCGCACGACGTGGCGGAGGCGGGGCATCGGCACGGCAGACTAACCGCTGATCCGTCTGGCGTCACCTGTTTGCTGAAAAACATCACGTTTTGTGGGGCGAGTCCGCCAGTTGCCGTTCCGAACCAGCCTCGCAACACTGACGTTTGTCACGGCTCACTGAGGGGTCGTCGGTTCGGAGTCGTCCTGATGTACTTCGCGAATCCGTGGGGCCTGCTGGGATTGCTCGCTTTGCCGGTGATCGTGGTCATCCATTTGTATCACCGGCGTTACCCACCACTATTTGTGGCAGGGCTGCAACTGTGGGGTATCGAGACTCACACGACCACCGCTGGTCGCACGCGTGAGCGGCTGCCCATTACTCCGTCTCTGATCTGCGAGTTGCTGGCCGCGTTGGTGTTGTCGCTGTTGTTGGCCGATCCGCGTTGGGGGGATGTCGGCAAGGTCGTGCATCTGGTCGTCGTGTTGGACAACTCGGCGTCGATGTCGTCGCGACCTCCGGGCTTGGACGAAAAATCTTTTCGCGACGCGGCGGTCGCAGAGCTTGATCGCCGAGCGAAACAACTCCCGCGCGGCAGCGTCGTCACGGTACTGCGAACGGCGCGGCGGCCGGAGATGCTCGCGGGACCGGCGGTGCCGTGGGACGAAGCGAAGCCGAAGCTCGACGAGTGGCGACCCGCGCTCCCCAAGCATGACTTTCAGCCGACATGGGACTTGGCCTCGCAACTCGCGGCAGAGACCGGCGAGCTGCTGTTTCTGACCGACGTCGTGCCGGATGAAATGGTTACTGTTCCAAAATTGATGGAGGTCGTCTCCGTCGGCCGCGAGTTGGAAAATGTCTCGATCTCCGCTGCGCGCTGGGATTTCAATTCGCAAACGGCGAAGGGCAGAGTCTTCCTCCGGCTGACGAATCATGGCAAGCGAGCTGCGAACGTTCGCGTCGCCGGCTCGGTCGGCGAACGAACGATTTTTCAAGAGACGATCGCGTTGGCGGCCGGAGTCGCCTCGCCGTTGGAAGTCGAAGTCCCCGGTGGATTGGGACGGCTGAGCATCACGACCGAGAACATCGGCGATGGACTGCCGCTCGACAATCGCGTCGAACTCATCGAGCCGAAAATCCGCACGCTGCACGTCGCGCTCGCGCTGCCGAAAGAGTCAGCCGCTCGGAACGCGGTGCAACGGGCTCTGCGCGGCATCCCGGACGTCTCGCAGGTGAATGCCGAGTCGGCGGAGTTGCTGATCGCTGCGGCTCAACCGCTGCCCCCGTCGCGGCGCGAATTGGCGTGGTTGGGGATCGGTCCGCTCGATCCCAGTGACGAGGCTCGCAAGGCCGCGCAGAATTTTGGGGGGCCGTACATTCTCGAAAAGCAAAACCCGTTGCTCGACGGGCTGACGCTCAGCGGCGTCATCTGGGGGGGCGTGCAACCGCTCAAACTGGATGTCGCGCCGATCATTACCGCCGGACAGCATCCGTTGCTCTTGCGGCTGAACGGCACCCGCACGACGGCGTATCTGCTGAACCTCGACTTCGCGAAATCGAACCTCGCCGACAGCCCGGACTGGCCGATCCTGCTGAGTAATCTGATCGAACTGCGTCGCGACAACCTGCCGGGCCTGCGACGCTGGAATTACCGACTCAACGAAGAGATTCACTTTCGATTGCTCGAAGACACGCCCGCAACAACGACCGAAAGCGAGAGTGAATCGGCCGAGTCCCGTCCGCTGCTGCTGGTGCATCGCGGCCAGAAGCGACCGCTCGCGCGAACACCAATCGTCGAAGTCCCGCCGCTCGACGAGGCCGACGTCTACACGATCCTCGACGGCGAGCGACCGATCGGCGAGTTCGCCGTCAATTTTTTCGACTCCGAGGAATCAACTCTCACCGGACTCCGCCCAGGCCGCCGCGATCCGGCCGAAGAGACCACATCGAACGGATTCCAAATTGATCAGCCGCTGACCTGGCTGATCCTCGTCGGCATCGTGCTGATCCTGCTGGCCGCCTTTATCGACTGGCAGGTGCTGCGACCCGTCGGCCGACGCGCGTAAAACGGGTGCCTACGTCCATTCTACTTTTGCTCTTCGGGCAACTCTGGCGGCTTGATGAAGAACTCGAACTCGTGACCTTTGTGGACGATGATCGACAGCGTCAGCGACTTGGCGTCCGGTTCGGTCCCCAAGTCACGGCTTCAATCCGCAGCACCTTGCCGTCGGGCATCAGGAATTCGTTGTCTCGCAGCGATTGCTTGGGAGCCAACAGCGCCAGCAGCGGTAGTCCGATGATGACCAGTGTCAGGAACATGCCAATCGTGATGAAGACCAACAGCCACGGATTGAGTGGCCGTTTCTCGCGAGGCGCGGGAGGTTGTTCGAGAACGGACGTCGCATCACTTTTCATTTTCAAAGCTCACCGGCCATACTGGAGCCAATCGTGTCACGGGCGTCTCGCCCGTGCTGGGCGCGAGTCCGGAGACCGGCCACAGTAACGGCACCACAATAAACTCGTCCTTGTCGAGGAGCCACTGCTGATGAACCTGCGAACTTGGTACACATTGTCAGTTGTCTGGGGATTGTTCACGATGGTGTCGTCCGCCGAAAGCTGGGCGGCTGACTCGGTCAAGCTGACGCGCAGCGGCGACGCCGTCGGCGTCACGATCAACGGCGAAGAATTCGCGACCTATCAATTTGCCAAATCGCTGCCGAAGCCGTTCTTCTCGCCGGTGAAGGTAGCCGGGACGCAAATCTCGCGGCCGATCGTCGGCGACGACTACAAAGGGGACCACCCGCATCACAAAGGGATCTGGGTCTCGGTCGATGAAGTCAACGACATCAAGTTCTGGGCCGAGAAAGGGAGGCTCGAAAATCGAGGCGTTGAGTTGGTCGTCGCCGAAGGCAACCCGGCGAAGCTCAAGACCGAGACGCATTGGCTCGGCGAAGACGGCAAAGCGGTCCTGATCGAAACGACGACGATCGCGATCCACGCGAATCGGCTGCTGAACTACGACATCCGTTTCAAGATGGCCAGCGGCGACGTCCACTTCAAAGACACGAAGGAAGGGCTGCTCGGCTTTCGCATCGCCGAGTCGATGCGCGAGGACAAAGGGAGCGGCATCATCACCAACGCCGACGGCAAGAACGGCTCGAAGGAGTGCTGGGGACAACGCTCCGCCTGGGTCGATTACGTCGGCCCCGTCGATGGCAAAACTTTCGGCGTGACGATCTTCGATCACCCGAAGAACTTCCGGCCGAGCCGCTATCACGTCCGCAACTACGGCCTTTTCTCGGTCAGCCCATTCGGCGAAGCGGCCTACACGAACAATGCCGAGAAGCCGATCGATGACGTCTTCCCGAAAGGCTCGGAGCTGCGGATGCGCTACGGCATCTTCTTCCACACCGGTGACGCCGCGTCGGCGAAGTTGTCCGACGTGAACGCTCAGTTTTTGAAAACGGCCGACGACACGAAGTAGTTTGGACGAAGGTGTCCTGTCTACGATTTTTCTCCGTCTCACAATAATTTCTTGAAAGGACTCTCATGTTTTCTCGACGACAGTTTTGCGGCGCGGTCGCAACGACCGCGGTTCTTGGCTCGGCCATTCAACCGGCGCATGCCGACGACAAAGATCCCAAGCCGCCGAAGCCGGACAGCATCCCGGAAACATTTCAGGTGAAGATCGAGACCTCGAAGGGAGACATCGTGATCGAAGTCACTCGCGCGTGGTCGCCGAACGGAGCCGCTCGGTTTTACGACGCGGTCAAAGCGGGCTTCTACGACGACTGCCGCTTCTTCCGAGTCATCCCCGGTTTCATGGTGCAATGGGGCATCAACGGCGATCCCAAGGTGCAATCGAAGTGGCGCGAAGCGGAAATCAAAGATGACGTCGTTCCGGCCAAGGAGCGGGCCTCGAACACACGCGGCTTCATCACGTTCGCCAAGTCAGGCAAGCCGCACTCGCGGACCACGCAACTCTTCATCAACTTCGGCAACAATGCCCGGCTGGATGCAGACGGCTTCTCACCGTTTGGACAGGTCATTGAAGGCATGGACGTGGTGGACAAGCTCAACGCCAAGTACGAAGGAGCCCCCAGCGATCAACAGCCTCGCATCCAGCGCGAAGGCAATGCCTTTCTCGACAAGGCCTATCCCGGACTGGACTTCATCAAGAAGGCAACGATCGTGGAAGCCAAGAAGTGACGCGCCCGTTATGAAATTCCGAATCTCAAATTTCAAATCTTCAAGACGAGGTGCTCATGTTCGGTATGACTCGACGACATTTTTGGGGACTGCTCGCCATCTCGGCCTTGGCGGGATGTACTCAGTCGCAACAGACCGACCCGCCGTTGCCGATGGGTGCCCCGTTGCCAAAGGTTGACACCCAGGATGCTCAAGCCGCGGATGCCGGCGACATCCCGGCCACGTTTCAAGTGAAGTTTGAAACGACGAAGGGGGATTTCGTCATCGAGGTCCATCGCGACTGGTCACCGCACGGAGCCGCGCGGTTTCATGAGCTTGTCAAAATCGGCTTCTACAACGACTGCCGCTTCTTCCGAGTTTTGCCGGGGTTCATGGCGCAATGGGGTATCCACGGCGATCCCAAGGTCATGGACAAATGGCGTGATGCCAACATCCCGGATGACCGCCCCAGCGGAGCCAATCGCCAATCCAACGTCCGCGGCATGGTGACCTTCGCGAAATCGGGACAGCCGAATTCGCGCAGCACGCAAATCTTTGCCAGCTACGCCAACAACAGCCGACTCGATCCCGATGGATTCACCCCCTTCGGCCGAGTGCTCTCCGGAATGGACGTTCTCGAAAGTCTGAACTCGAAATACGGCGAGGAAGCCAGCCAGCAGCAGGGACGAATCCAAGAGCAAGGCAACGCATTCTTGGACAAAGCCTTTCCGGGACTCGACTCGATCAAGAAGGCAAACTTCATCGAACCAGAGTCTTCATCGGACGAAGCCAAACCTGATGAGAACAAGCCGGTCGAAGGCGAGAAGTCGTAGCTTCACAAACCAGTGCCAACAACAACGCCCCAGCGGGCCACGATCGTTGACCGTGGCCCGCTGGGGCGTCTGATTTTTTCTGAATGCGAACGACGAACTACTTTGCCGCCACTTGCTTGTTCTGGGCTTTCGCCAATCGCGATTTCAGGCGCGAGGCTTTTTTCGGATGGATGAGCCGCTTGGCTCCGGCTTGATCCAATCGCTTGGAGACTTCGGCCAACGTCACAGCCGGCGCGGCAACTTCGGTGGTGGTGGCTTCCAGACCGGTCCTAAATTTCTTGACCAGCGTCCTCAGTGACGAATGCTGCGAGCGATTGAGCAGGCGGCGTTTTTGAGATTGGCGATCCGCCTTGGCGGCATTGGCATTGTTAGGCATGTCGAGCTTACGGGTTCGAGGTCAATCGGACAGAAAACCTCGCCGAACTTCGGGCCATCCGCCCCGGCGAAGGGGCAGGATTCTAGGCAGCGCCTTTCCCAATTGCCAGCGAATCACCGCGATCCGCTTTTCGAACCAAAGCCTCGCCGCTACGTTGGCTGGCGAGTCCGCCAACCACGCCAACAGCCCGCCGGAATGACCAGCCCACAACAACCAACAGACCTGAATCCGCTCCCCACGGAAACAGCGGCCGAAAGGACCAGCCGGCTGCTGTGGTGGCTGCATCCCAAAGTTGCATTACCGCTGACGCTGCTCGGCTTGTTGCTGGTCGCGCCGTTTTTGTACCGAGGCTACTGCATCTCCCGAATCCCGGACATCGGCGATCCGTTCGACGTCGAAGCCTTCGGCACGGTGGCGATCCCTCCGATCGACAACGCGATGACGCAATACGCCTTGGCCGTGAAATCGCTTCGCAAGCCAACAGGGGTCGCCTCCGACGATTTTGAAAAAGCTCTGGAACACGGTTGGACACAGACTTCCGAGCCGCTCCGAAAGTGGCTGGCTGACAAC
>CAMAWN010000195.1 GCA_945861865.1 Candidatus Kuenenia stuttgartensis
TGCTGACTCCGTATCTGGCATGGACGTCGTTCGCCGTCATCCTGAACTTCGCGATTTGGAGAATGAACTCATGATCTCCGCGTCGGCAACCCTGGCAACAACATCGTTTGGGCGAAAGTCCGATCGGAACTCGGATGTTGAACTCGGTACAAGGCTTGATTGATAAGGAAAGCTGTTATGTCCCAAACCTTTGACGCACTGCTGCTGGTGTCTTTTGGCGGTCCAGAATGCCGAGAAGACGTGATGCCGTTTTTGGAGAACGTCACTCGCGGCAAGAATGTCCCGCGCGAGCGGCTGACAGAAGTTGCCGAACACTATTACCACTTCGGTGGAGCCAGTCCGATCAACCAGCAGAATCGCGAACTCATCGCCGCCCTGAGTGCGGAATTGTCGGAACATGGTTGCCGTCTGCCGATCTATTGGGGCAACCGCAATTGGAATCCGCTGCTCCCGGACGCGATTCGCCAAATGCGCGACGATGGCGTTCAGCGAGCACTGGCTTTCGTCACCTCGGCATTCAGCTCGTATTCCGGCTGCCGTCAGTATCGCGAGGACATCGAACGCGGGCGCGTTGAGGTTGGTCCCACTGCTCCGCCGGTGGTGAAACTCCGACCGTTTTTCAATCATCCGGGCTTCATTGAGGCCGTTGCAGATCGAGTCCAAGAGGCGCTCGCAGATGTTTCGCAGCATCACCTCGCTAAGACGCAATTGGTTTTTACAGCTCACAGCATCCCGATTGCGATGGCGAACGGCTGCCAATATGCGGCCCAGTTGCACGAGGCATGTTCGTTGGTTGCCGATCGCGTCGGGGGATTGCCTTGGTCATTAGCATTCCAGAGCCGAAGTGGATCGCCGGGCCAGCCCTGGCTGGAACCAGACATTGGTGATTGGCTCCGTGAGTTCCCGCGACAGAACGAACGGACGCACGTCGTCGTGATCCCGATCGGTTTCATTTCGGATCATGTGGAAGTCCTTTTCGACCTCGACCATGAAGCCAAAGCTATCGCCAGCGTATGTGGCTTGCAGTTGATACGGGCCGGGACTGTCGGAACCCATCCGCGTTTCGTCCGTATGATTCGCGAATTGATGAGCGAGCGAATGGATGGATTGCCGCCACAATCGCTCGGTTCGCTCGGTCCCAACCCAGACATCTGCCCAGAAACATGCTGCCTTTCTGGACGTCTCGCGCGGCCAATTGCTTCGACGTGATCCCTGACGACTGATCTGCTGAGAAAAGGACTTCCCAATCCATGGTGCTTGCTTCTTGTACCCGCCGACTTGAATCACCGTTTGAAGATGTCTTCGCGGGCGGATTCAGAAATGGCGACGACGGCAGGGTGCTTGAGTCGCCGTTCGGTGGAGATCGCGTAGAAGTGTTCGCGCACGCCAGGGATTTCGCCGACGAGTTCGACTTCGTGTTGGCGACAGATTTCGTCTTTGATGACGAACGGTGCGGCGAACAGCCCTTCGCCGGCTTGGCCGAAGACTTTCAGCAATGCACTGTCATCAAACTCGGCGCGGATCAGTGGATGCAGGTCGTGTGAGTCGAACCACGTCTCCAGCGAACGACGCACGGCACTGGCTCGGCCTTGGAGCAGGAAGGGTGCTCCGTTGAGCGACTTCGGGAATCCTTTGCGGTACTTGCGAGCGAGTTCCTTTGTGCCGAACACGGCGATGGGCGACTCACCCAGCAGGTGGTTGAACGCTCGGATTCGCATCGCCCCGGTGACCGGTGTGTCGGACAGGACGATGTCAACATTGTGCAACGCGAGTTCGCTGAGCAGTTTTTCGAGCGAATCTTCGATGCAGACCAATTTGAGTGGGTCGGGAAGTTGCAGTGCCGGTTCGAGCAGGCGTTTCGCGATCAGCTTCGGCAGGACATCGACGATGCCGACGACGAATCGCACCGGCTTGCCGGTCGGTCGGCCTTTCACGCTGTCGAGCATCTCGCGGCCGAGCGAGAAGATTTCGTCGGCGTAGCGATAGACCATGCGGCCTGTCTCGGTCAGTTCCAGATTGCGGCCGGACTTCTGAAACAGCTTTTGGCCGAGCGACTGCTCCAACTGCCGCAACTGGGTGCTGATCGCCGGTTGGCCGAGATGCAGCTTCTCGCCCGCACGAGCGATCGTTCCCTCGCGCGCGACGGTCCAGAAGTAAAGCAAGTGGTGGTAGTTGAGCCAGTCCATGACGTGACGGTACTTCGAGTTTATCAATGTGTCTACAACAGAGTTTCAATTCGTCGAACCTTATGCCGCAGCGTATTGTTTGCCGACCTGAGAGACAGGCGAGCGGCTGACGAGTTGTCAGCGAGGGTGTTGCGAGGTGTCTGGCCCGATGAACCCGCACAACTTTGGGGAAAGCCCCCCGCTCGCCGAACTTCAAACCGAGACTGCATCGTAAAACGGGAGAGCAATCATGCTGATCGAAGTGACGAAACGAAGTGTGATATTGGCAGAAGGCATGCGTGAATGGATTGAGCGACGGCTGCAATTCGCGCTCGGACGGTTTTCATCGCGAATTCGCCGCGTGTCCGTGATCTTCAGCGACGTGAATGGCGATCGAGGAGGCTGCGACAAGCATTGCCGATTGCGGATTGCGTTGATTCCCAGCGGTGAAGTGGTTGTCGAAGACACCGATCCTTCGGTTGCCACTGTTGTGACGAACGCAGCCGAACGAGCAGCTCGGTCGGTGAGTCGAGCGCTGGAACGTCGCCGCGAGTTTCGCGACGAGCCGGAGCGAGTGATCTTTAGCGAGCCTCGTCGGTGTCGCAGTGACGACCGAACGGAGCGTCACAACATTTTTCTCAAGGTGGAGTGACCATGCGGGCTCTTTGTCGTTAGGTGCGGGAACAGATTCGCTTGCCGGGACGCGACGTCGTGGTCAACCGGCTCAGAGTTTGAACGATCACAATTTCATGACTTGCGTTTGCGATGACGCGCACGGCCAGGGATCATCATGCAGATTTCGATGTGGGGTTGGGTGGCCTTTAATGCGTTTGTGTTGGCGATGCTGGCACTCGATCTGGGTGTGTTTCATCGGAAGGCTCACGTTGTGAGGCTCCGCGAGGCTTTGTCGTGGAGTGCGGTTTGGATCGCGTTGGCTATGGCTTTCAACCTCGGCTTGTACTTTTGGTTTGGCCCGAAGCCGGCAATGGAGTTCCTGACCGGTTACCTCATCGAGAAATCGTTGAGTGTGGATAACGTATTTATCTTCGCGGTGTTGTTCGCGGCTTTTCGAGTCCCGAAACACTGCGAACACATGATCTTGTTCTGGGGCGTCTTCGGAGCGCTTGTCATGCGAGCCGCGATGATCTTCGCGGGAGTCGCGTTGATTGAGCGGTTTCACTGGCTGATTTACGTCTTCGGAGCGTTTCTGGTTCTGACTGGCCTGAAGATGCTTCGGCCAAACTTGAAGCCGGTCGATCCACAAAATCATTGGCTGATTCGGCTCTGTCGGCGGTTCCTCCGAGTCACAACAAACTACCACGACGACCGATTCGTGATTCGTGACGACGGCAAGCTGTGGGCCACACCGTTGTTACTCGTTCTGCTGATGGTCGAGACGACCGATTTGATCTTCGCGGTGGATTCGATCCCCGCGATCCTGGCCGTGTCGAGCGAGCCGTTCATTGTCTTCACGTCAAATGTCTTCGCGATGCTCGGACTCAGAGCGTTGTACTTCGCTCTGGCTGGAATGATGGATAAGTTCCGTTACCTCAAATACGGCTTGGCTGGCATCTTGGCCTTCGTTGGAACGAAGATGATGCTCGTGGATATCGCTCCGATCCCAATTGCGGCTAGCTTGAGCGTAGTTGTTGGGATCTTGGCGACGTCGGTTGTCGCGTCTCTGTGGCGATCACAGGAAGTGCAGGGAGTGGAATCGATATCGGCCACGCAGAATCCCGAACCGTTGTTTGCTGCGGTTGTCCCAGAGTCGTTCTCTTGTGATCGGCGAGCATCTCCGCGAGATGCCAATTCCGTGTTTTAGCAGCTTGCTCAATAGATCCATTTGCCAATTACGAGACGGCCATAAGTCGCCGTCGCCAAGTATTGAATGACTCAACGATGACTCAACCAGATGCAATCCGACCGGTGCCGCAGACGACGGCGGCGCTGTTCGGAGAAGTCGGAGCCGAAGCGATTCGGTTGCTGTGCGGCGAGCGGCGGCGGGTGGATGTCTCAGCCATCCGCCGTTCACTGGCCGAAGCGATGCTGGCTTGGCCGGGTGACGTGAATGATCGGTGGTGGAAATGGCTCGTCGAAACCGGGCGTGGGCTGAACTATGCGGCTCGCGTGATCGACGCGACACCACGCGAAGTCTTTGAGCTGTTGCGCCACGGAGTTGAGGCAGTCACGCTGGATGAAGCGAGTGACGACATCAGCCGGAACGCGCTAGCGTCCGGTTCGAGTTCGAGTGGCGGGCCAGCAGAGGCACAATGCAAACCGGACGCTAGCGCGTTCCGGCTGATAGTTTTGACCGGTGCCAAACGGCAGAAGGTTCGTTTGTCCGAATTGCCGGGTGATTCGGCGGGGCGCTGGGTTTCGGAGCGCGAGTTGTCGAGTTTGCTGCGGCGCACGAAGGGCGAGGCTCGGCGGTGGATCGTGCTTGATCCGGTCTCGGACGACATGCCACTGTCAGCGGGTGGTGGTGTCGGATCACATCACGGTGGTCATCAACACGGAGACAGCAAGCACGCCCACCCTTCACCTTGGTCGCGATTGCGAGAGTTCTTACGACCGGAATGGTCGGACATTTGGATCGTGCTGGTCTTCGCGTTGGTCGTTGGAATGCTGACGCTGGCGACACCGATCGCGGTCGAGGCGCTCGTCAACACGGTCGCGTTTGGGACGTTGCTGCAACCGCTGATTGTGTTGTCGATCATCTTGCTGACGTTTCTCGGCTTTGCGGCCGCGCTGCGATTCTTGCAGAAGTTCGTGGTCGAACTGATTCAGCGGCGGTTGTTTGCTCGTGTCGCCGCGCGATTGGCCTGGCAGTTGCCTCGCGTGCGACTGAATCGAAGTCGCGAGTTCACGCCGGAGTTGCTCAATCGCTTCTTCGACGTGGTAACCATGCAGAAGATCGTCGCGCAGTTGTTGCTTGATGGCCTGACGGTCTTGCTGACGATTGGCCTCGGCATGATTGTGCTGGCGTTTTATCACCCGTGGCTGCTGGCGTTCGACGCTGTGTTGCTCGTCCTGTTGCTGGTCAACGTGTTTGTGCTCGGTCGCGGGGCCGTGCGGACCAGCATCGCGGAATCACGGAGCAAGTACGCGGTCGCCGGTTGGCTGGAAGACATCGCTCGTTGCCCGACGACCTTCAAAGGGAGCGGCGTGGCGGAGCTTGCTCTGACGCGAGCCGATCGACTGACGACCGATTACCTCATCGCGCGGCAAGCTCATTATCGCGTGCTGATGCGGCAGATTGTGATGGGGCTGGCACTCGAAGCGTTCGCCAGCGCGGTGTTGCTGGGGCTGGGTGGGTTTCTTGTGATTCAGGGGCAAATGACGCTCGGCCAACTGGTCGCTGCCGAGCTGATTGTGACGTTGATCGTCGCGGCGGTCGCGAAGTTCGATAAACACCTCGAAGGCTTTTACGACCTGCTCACGTCGATGGACAAACTCGGACACTTGTTTGACTTGCCGGTTGAGTCGTCGTCGGGAGTCATGCACGTCAGCCAGACCGGAGCTTCGGCGCTGTCGCTGCGCGGGGTCGGACTCACGCATGACGATGGCTCGATTGGGTTGAACAACGTGACGTTTGATGTCGCTCCTGGCGAAGTCATCGCGATCACGGGTTGCCCCGGGTGCGGCAAGAGCACGTTGCTGGACTTGTTGTTCCGACTCGGCGAACCGACAGCGGGCCGCATCATTCTGGACGATCACGACCTCGGCGATTTGCGGCCCGATGTGCTGCGGCAAAACATCGCGCTGGTGCGCGGCATCGAGATTCTCGAAGGCACGCTGGCTGAGAATGTGCATCTGGACCGGCCGGAGATTTCGACGGCAGACGTTCGCGCGGCACTGCGACGAGTCGCGTTGGAGGAGGTGGGTGCTCGTGGCGACGTTCGCCAGAATGCGGGCGATTCGCCTTCCGCCGCCGATGTTTCGATTGGCCTACGCTCTGCCGAGCATGACTACGGACTGGATACGCGGCTCGCGCACGGTGGCAAGCCGCTGTCGGAGAGTCAGGCTCGGCGATTGATGTTGGCCCGGGCGTTGGTCGCACGGCCGAGATTGCTGCTGATCGACGGGGTGCTCGATTCGCTGTCAGACGACGATTCCGAACGGTTGTTAAACGAACTCAAGAATTCCCGCGCGGCCTGCACGGTGCTGATCGCAACCGGTCGGCGAGCGATTGCGGAGCAGTGCGATCGAAAGTGTGAGCTGTGAACGTAGCCATCACGCTCTGCGTGATGTGCCGAGCGCTTCGAGAAGCGTTGATCTGTTGAGAGGTGAAATGAAATGGCAAGCGTTTTGGAGCGTTCGGCTCGTCACGCAGAGCGTGACGGCTACGTTGAAGACAACATCATGGGTTTCCCTGCCTTGCGGCTGGCGAAGTCATCGCGAGTGGCTCGGCGAGTGGCTCGCATGTTGCTGGTCTTGCTCGCAGCGGCGATTGTGGCGCTGTGGTTTGCCCCGTGGCAGCAGACCGTTGACGGAACCGGGCGAGTCGTCGCGTACGCGCCGTTGCAGCGGCAGCAGACGATTGAGGCTCCGATCTCCGGTCGCATCGTGCGTTGGGGCGAACACGTTTTTGATGGTGCTCGTGTGGAGGAAGGCCACTTCATTCTGGAGATTCAAGACCTCGACCCGAACTTGCAGATTCGGCAGCAGGAACAGCTCGCGGCGACGGTGCGAGAACTCGAAGCGAACAAGATTGTCGCGCTGGCGTATGAGGCTCAAGTCGCGGCGTTCGAGACCGCTCGCGATCAAACGGTGGCAGCGGCCGACGAGTACATCAAAGTCGCCCAAGAGAAATTGATGATCGAAGAACGCAACCTCGAATTTGAAGAAGCTGGCGAGTTGCAAGTGCGGCTCGACTTTGAGCGTCAAAAGGAACTCAAGAAGGATGGCCTCACCTCCGAACTGAAAGTGCAAGAAGCCGAGCGGAAATGGAAAGAGTCGATTACGAAAGTCGACAAGGCCGAGGCATACATTCGCGCCGCCAGAAATGAACTCGCCGCCAAACGCAACGAGCGATCAGCGAAAGAGCGTGAGGCTCAGGCGAAGATCGATTCGTCGAAGGCCACCTTTCAAAAGGCGAATGGCGATGTCTCCAAACTCGACAAGCAGATTGCCGAGTTGCAGGTGAAAGTTGCACAACAGCAAAGCCAAGTCGTGAAAGCTCCGCGTGACGGCGCGATTATGCACATGATGGCTCATCAGGGTGGCGAGATGGTCAAGCAAGGCGATCCGCTGTTCGTGCTGATCCCCGACGCCGAAGACCGAGCGACCGAGATTTGGGTCAACGGCAACGACGCTCCGCTGATCAGCGTCGGTCGCAAAGTGCGGCTGCAATTCGAGGGCTGGCCCGCCGTGCAATTCGCTGGTTGGCCAAGTGTCGCAGTCGGCACGTTCGGCGGCGAAGTCATCAACGTCGATGCCGCCGCAGGCAACACCAAGAACCAGTTCCGATTGCTCATCGTCCCCGATGCCGATTCTCCACCGTGGCCTAGCACGAGGTTTCTGCGCCAAGGAACTCGCGCCAACGGTTGGGTGCTGCTCGACCAAGTCGGCCTCGGCTACGAAGCGTGGCGGCGACTGAATGGCTTCCCGCCGACGGTCGCGTATGTCGACGAAAAGCCGAAGTACGGCAGTCAATCTGGGAAAGAGAAGTAAGCCGCACTCAACATGCCGGTCGTAGCTCATCGGCAAAGACTGCGGATGCCGATGTTTGTGCCATCGGATGGAGGCGCGGCAGGGATGACCAATTCACGGACGACCGGCTGGCTGATGCTGTGCCTAGGCGCGGTATTTGTCGCGTCTGGCTGCGCACAGACTCGCAACCGAGCCGTCACGAATTCTCGGTCGAATCAGCCGGAACGCGCTAGCGTCCGGTTCGGACCGCACGACAAAGACGAACCGGACGCTAGCGCGTTCCGGCTCAACGCCGCACCCGCGCAGGCGAATTCGCCAATTCAACTCGTGAGCTCCGAGCAGCCCTCGCCAGCAACCGCAGCGGACTCGAAGATCGCTCCGCCGGAGCCAGTCCTTGTCAACGAAGCGGCTGATCGTGAACCGCTGAAACTGGACGACGTGATCAACTCGGTCATCGCGAGCTATCCGTTGTTGCGCTCGGCGATGTTCGAGCGGAACATCGCGCAAGGCGATTTGCTCGCGGCGAACGGTGAGTTCGATCTCAAGCTGAAGGCCGACTCGCTCAATATGCCGCTCGGCTTTTACGAGAACTATCGGCAGGCGGTCGGGGCCGAGCAGCCGTTGTTCGGTGGTGGTTCGGTCTTCGGCGGCTATCGAATCGGGACTGGCAACTTCCCGGTGTATTACGGTGAGCGTGCGACCAAGCTCGGCGGCGAATTCAAAGCGGGCGCGACAATCCCGCTGCTTCAGAATCGCAACATCGACGATCGCCGCGCGGGAGTCTGGCGCGGCAGTTGGGAAGTGCAGTCGGTCGAGCCGGAGATTCAGGCTCAGCTCATCGCCTTCATCCAGGCTGCGTCGATCGCGTATTGGAATACCCTCGCCGCCGGACAGAACGTCCGCATCGCCGAAGATCTGCTGAAGAACGCGACCGAACGCAACGACGGTCTGCGTCGCCGAGTCGAACAAGGGGACGCTCCGGAAATTGAGCTGACGGACAATCAACGTTTGATCGTGTCGCGCCGCACGAAGCTGATCGACGCCCGTCGTAAATTTCAGCAATCGACCTACAAGCTCTCGCTATTCCTGCGCGATGAGTCCGGTCAACCGCGAGTCATCGACGAATCTCGCCTGCCGCGAGAATTCCCACAGGCCGACGATCCTTCGCAGCTCAACTTCGATGGGGACATTCAATCGGCAATCGCGAATCGCCCGGAACTTCGAGCACTCGCGATCCTGCGTGAGCAGCTCAACATCGACCTCGCGAACGCACAGAATTTGTGTCTGCCACAAGTCGATGCGGTGCTCGTCGGCTCGCAAGATGTCGGCAATGCGTCTGATCCGAAGAAGGACGACAAGTCGCCGTTTGAGCTGGAAGGTGGCCTAATCGCCAGCGTCCCGCTGCAACGCCGAAAAGCGAAGGGCAAGTCGCAGGCCGTCGAGGGCAAACTGGCTCAGTTGCAAGCCAAGACGCAGTTCACTCAGGAGAAGATCGTCGCCGAGGTGCAATCGGCCAGTGCCGCGCTGAACGCCGCGTTCCAGCAGCTTGAGCAAGCTCATGAGTCCCTCGAACTCGCTCGCAAAATGGAAGCCGCCGAACGTCGCAAGTTCGATCTCGGCGACAGCAACCTCCTGCTGGTCAACCTCCGCGAGCTATCCACCGCCGATGCCGCTGCCACCGAAGTCGATGCCCGCCTGAACTTCTTCGACGCCCAAGCCGACTATCGCGCCGCACTGGCCAACGACGTCGTTCCGTAAGGTTGTTGGGCTCTCCGCAATTCGCAGAATGAACCCCTGATGAACGACGAGTTGGTTCCGAAGGTCCGCATTCAGACCTGCAACGATGCGCCGATTCGAGCGGATGGCGACTTCGTGCTGTATTGGATGATCGCTTTCCGGCGGCTGACGTCGAACTTCAGCCTGCAACGTGCGGTCGAACTGGCTGTCGAACTTCGTAAACCGCTCGTCATCTTCGAGCCGCTGCGAGTCGGGTATCCGTGGGCGAGCGAACGGATTCATCGTTTCGTGATCGACGGCATGGCCGAGAATGGCGCTCGAATTGCCGCATTGAAGAATCCCGGAGTGCGGTACTTTCCCTATGTCGAGCCGCAGCACGATACGGACAAAGGATTGCTGGCGGCACTGGCTCAGCGAGCTTGCGTTGTTGTGACCGATGACTTTCCGTCGTTCTTTCTTCCACGCATGGTGTCGGCGGCGGCGGCTCGATTGCCAGTGAGGTTGGAAGCTGTTGATTCCAACGGCCTCCTGCCGCTGCGTGCGATCGACCGAGTCTTCACAACGGCCTTCTCGTTCCGAGCATCCCTGCAAAAGCAGTTGCCGCCGCACTTGGAAGAGTTTCCGATTGCGAACCCCATGAAAGGCGTGCGTCTTCCGCCACTCAAATCACTTCCCCCAGAGATCACGAAGCGCTGGCCCGCTGTGTCAGCGAAGTTGTTAGCCCGTGACAGTGCGGAACTCGCCACATTGCCGATCGACCACTCGGTGGGCATCGTCGAAGCACGCGGCGGATCATCGGTGGCTCGACAGCGATTGACGACTTTTCTCGACCGATATGTGCCACATTACGCGGCGGGAGCCAACGATCCCGATGCTGACAATCGCAGCGGACTGTCGCCGTACTTACATTTCGGCCACATCTCATCGCACGAGTTGTTTCACGAATTGATGGCGCGAGAAGCATGGTCCCCCGCGTCACTCGGCGAGAAAACCGGCGGCAAGCGCGAAGGCTGGTGGGGCGTAAGTCCCGGAGCCGAATCGTGGCTCGACGAGTTCATCACCTGGCGCGAGCTGGGCTACAACATGACCTCACACCGCGACGACTATGACCAATTCGAATCGCTGCCCGATTGGGCCCTCGCAACACTCGCCAAGCATGAGCGAGATCCTCGCGAATACGTTTACTCGCTCGACCAATTCGCCGCCGCTGCGACGCACGACCCATTGTGGAACGCCGCGCAAACTCAACTCGTTCGCGAGGGTCGCATTCACAACTACCTGCGAATGCTCTGGGGCAAAAAGATCCTCGAATGGACCGCAACACCGCGTGACGCTCTCGCTGTGATGATCGAGCTCAACAACAAATACGCGCTCGACGGCCGCAACCCGAACTCCTACTCCGGCATCTTCTGGATTCTCGGCCGCTACGACCGCCCGTGGGGACCAGAGCGACCAATCTTCGGCAACATCCGGTACATGAGCGCCGAAAACACCCGCAAAAA
>CAMAWN010000196.1 GCA_945861865.1 Candidatus Kuenenia stuttgartensis
CGCCACACGCACGCTGGACTGCTTGGGCACGATGCTCGTCCTCCAACACGAACGCGATTTGATCGCCCAACATCCTGTCGAGCGGACTCCTCAAATCGCCATGCCGCAACTATCGCAGCTTGCCCAGTATCGCGCAATCGCCCTGGGGCAATGTGCCAGAGCATCGCTTGCAAGGAAAAGACCAGTTTTCTGACAAAGCCTAGTGAGAGACGACTATGTCTGGCTTCGGACTGCTGCTCGGGTTGGCGGGGCTGGCCTTTCAGTTTTTGGCCTCGCTGGCGTGGAGCTCAAAGAGAGTTCGACTGGCGTTACCGCTGCCGGTCGAGTCGGCGGCGATCTGGTTACTTGTCATTGGACTCGTCTGCGAGATCGTTGGTGGCTTGCTGAGCTTCGTTTGCAATTCGTGACAAATCATCGCGTCACAACTCTGGATTCCGAAATTGCCGCAGATATACTTTCGTTGCCTGAACCGTCGATATGTCTTGCTCAGCGGCTGGGAACTGTTGAAATCACTTCGACCGACGTGATCCGGCTCAGGACTAGCTGTCCATGCAAACCAGCACCTTGTCGGTTGGATCCGGCTCGCTTGTGGACTTGATTCCGTCTGCTCCAACTCTCGAACCTGCTGCCGAGTCGCAGACTGTTCGCGCCACGACGTCGATGGATTTCGTCGTGCAGACCGCCGGCGCAGAGGTCGCTTGTGAACAGACTTCACAGCTCGCGCCGCCGAGCAGGCCGGTGGAGCGCGAACGTCGCACTGCGGCACCGAAGGTCGCGCGACGCGCGATCTCGCGACGCACCTGTTCGCTGATGGGCGTACAGATCGTCGGCAGTGGCTCATACGTGCCGGAAAACATTGTCACGAACGCCGATTTGCGTGAGCGATACGGTTTCGATCCGGATTGGATTGAGCAACGGACGGGCATCTTCGCTCGCCGCCACGCCTCGCGCGATCAGGCCACGAGCGATCTCGCAGCCGAAGCGGCGAAGCGAGCGATCGAGAACGCGGGTGTGAAGACTGACGACATCGACTTGCTGATCGTCGGCACGTTCACGCCAGACCATTTGTGCCCGTCAACCGCGTGTCTCGTGCAAGAGAAGCTGGGGCTCGACGTCCCGGCGTTCGATCTATCGGCCGCGTGTTCGGGATTCGTGTACTCGCTGGCAACGGCGTCGCAGTATGTCGCGACCGGCAACAGCAAGCTGGCATTGGTCATTGGAGCCGACTGTTGCAGCAAGATTGTGAATCCGCTCGACAAAAAGATCGCACCGCTATTCGGCGACGGAGCCGGTGCGGTGTTGGTCTCTCGCGGTTCGCCCGAGCAAGGCCTATTGAGCTATCAGCTTGGCGCAGACGGCGGTGGTGGACCGCTACTGGAATGCTCGGCGGCTGGGACTCGAAATCCGGTATCCATTGATGACATTACCGCCGGTCGGCAGTTCTTGAACATGGATGGCAAAAACGTCTTCATGTGGGCAGTGCGAGTGGTTGAGGACACGATTCGGCTGTTGCTCGAAAAGTCCGGGACGCGGCTCGAAGACGTGACGTACTTCTTTCTGCATCAAGCGAACGCGCGCATTCTGGATCACGTGGTCGAGAAGCTGGGCGTTCCGCGCGAAAAAGTGTTGATGCAAGTGGATCGCTACGGGAACACGTCGGCCGGTTCGATCCCGCTGGTGTTGGACGAAGCTTCTCGCGCCGGACGCCTTCGAGCCGGTGACACCGTTCTGATGTGCGGCTTCGGAGCAGGGCTGACTTGGGGAACCGCACTGTTTCGGTGGTAACCCCTCCTGAGTGGTGGCGAGGCATGCCATGAACGAACTCATCCGCAAGCTGTTGGGCAAGACGATCGTGGTTTCGCTGCGACTGGCCGGCGCGAACCCCGTCAAAGGAATTTTGACGTCCGCCGAGGATGGCTGCTTGATCGTCGAGCAACTCAAGGGAGTTCGTCGCGTGCCGGTCCACATTCCGCTGGCGTCGGTGCTGTTTTTCGTCGAAGACCACGACGAGCATCACTAGTTTTCGCCATTTCCAACCCGCCGCAGGCCACTTTTCAGCGGGTTGTTTGCACTCTTCGACGCGCGGAGTCGCAGATGACTGATGGATCGAGCCTTGTCGAATCGGTGCGGATTCTACAGGTGTGCGGCAGTCATCTCCCAAAAGCTCGCTTTATCGAATGAGCTTGGGTTGTCGTGGCGTGACCGTCTCCGATTCGCCGAAAGGGGTTGGAGACGAGTTGCCTCAACCGGTAGATTGCGGTGGCGCGTCCCGTGGCGTTGCAGATGGCAACCGATGCGCAACGTGATCAAGCGGCGATCCTCCGATTCGCGAGACTGGTTTATGAGTACTCCAGGCGATCAGAAACCCTCCGATTCTGGCGACTCCATGCAGTCTTCAGGCGGTGATTTTGACCATACACTGCCGGAGGGAGCTTTCGACCAGACGATGTCTGAAGATGCTTTCAACGGTGCTCCGCCGAAGACGCCGCCCGACAAGTCTCCGCCCAAAGACGAACTCGAAGTATCCGAATCGCATGACGATTCTGCGACCATGATCGGCGACGAACCAGCCGTCGCCGATGACGGCGCCACGATGATCGGCGACGAGCCATCCGCAGCCAATGAAGACGCAGCCAATGAAGACGCAGCCGATGAAGACGCAGCCGATGAGGACGCGACGATGGTCGGCGATGAGCCGTCCGTGCCCGATGAGGGTGCGACGATGGTCGGCGATGAGTCGTCCGTGCCCGACGAGGGTGCGACCATGCTCAGCGATGACGGAGGAGTGCCTCCCACCGAGGACGATTACGGCAAGACACTGCCCGATGGAGCACTCGCCGAATCCATTCCTGACGAGGAAGACCTCGGCGGCAAGACGATGATGCTGGACTCCTCCGCCGGAGACGAGAGTACAGCCGCCGAGGACGACTACGACAAGACAATGCAGGACAGTGCGCTCGCGGAATCGACCGATGATGTGGCCGACGCTGACAAGACGATGATTGGGGACGTCGCGGCGTCTGGCATGGACAATGGAGATGACTTCGGTAGGACCATTCAGATCGATTCCTTTTCCGCAACGATGACCGATGACGGCGACACGTTGCCGCAAGAAGATTTCGACAGCAAGACGATCGTCGGCACCGACAGCGCGGTGGAACAGACTCCACCGCCACCCAAAGCCAAGATTCCCGTCGGCCGGACGATGGCCGCCAATGAATCGAAGAATCGCGGAACCGCCTTCACATCGCAGGCCACGCGAGCCAGCGGACTGACGTCGGTTCAGGGAACGGTCGTCGGCGACGAGAACACGGTCGATGGCATCGAAAAGGACGATCTGAATATCGCGATGCGTCAGATCACGGGGTTGAGTTTCGGCCGGATTCCGAAAGCCGATTTCAAGCTGGTCAAGGTGCTGGGCGAAGGGGGCATGGGCATCGTCTACGTCGCCAAGCAGCAGTCGCTCGGTCGCGAAGTGGTCTTCAAGACACTCAAGGCGATGCCGGAAGCGCAAGCGTCAAAGCTGAAAGCGAGTGGTACGTACGGTTCGGTGATCAAACATCGCTCGGACATGTTCGTGTCCGAGGCGGTGGTCACGGCTGACCTGTTCCATCCGAACATCATCCCAATTTATGAAATGGCCGAAGCGCCCGACGGTTCGATGTTCTACACGATGAAGTGGGTCCACGGTGACGGCTGGCACAACCGCATGAAGGGCATGACGCTTGAGGAAAACATCGAAGTGCTGATGAAAGTTTCGGACGCGATGGCGTTCGCGCACTCGCGGCACATTGTCAACCGCGACCTCAAGCCGGAAAACGTGATGCTGGGGGGATTCGGCGAGACCATCGTGCTCGACTGGGGTTTGGCGTTGCCGTTCGGAGAAGGCAAAGGTCGCCTGCCGCTAGCGACAACCGCCGGACTCGGATCGGGCACCCCCGCGTACATGCCGCCAGAGTTGATCGCTGGGCCACTCAACAAGATTGGTCCCGCCTGCGACATCTATCTCTTGGGAGCGATGCTGTTCGAGGCGGTCACCGGAGTCCCGCCGCACGATTTCTCGTCGAAGTCCAAATCGATCTCGGCGGGTGCCAAGATGGGTGAGATTCGCCGCATCGTCGTCGAAAACGTCATTCGTGAGACGGGGCATTCCGGTGAATTGATCGACATCGCCAAGAAAGCGATGGCCACGAAGGCCGAGGACCGGTATCCAACCGTCGTCGAATTCCAGAACGCGATCCGCGAGTACCTAAAACACGCCGCCAGCCGCACGCTTGTGGAGCGCGCGAAGCAGTTCACGACAGTCGCCGAACCCGTCACGACGGAAACCAAGCCCGCTGCCGATGCCCCGGCCCTCGGCTACATGAACTATCAAAACGCGCTGGCGCTGTACAACGAATCGCTGCGCGAGTGGCCGGGAAACAATCAGGCTCGCGAAGGCCTGACGGAAACGCAGTTGCATTTCGCCAAGCTCGCGTTGACCAAGGGAGACTTTGATCTCGGCCTTTCGGTTCTCGACACGAACGCCGACTCGCACACCGAAACGCGGACGCGGTTGGTGAAGGCTCGCGAGGAGCGCGAAGGCCGCGTCCGCGTGATGAAGTACTTGAAGATCGCGGCCGGAGTTTTGGTCAGCGCCGTCATGGTGCTCCTCATGGTCGCCGCCAAGTTCCAGCTTGACTTTCGAGAAGCACAGAGACTCAAAGATCTCGCAGTCGAGGAAAAACAGAGCGCTGAATTGCTGACGGCTAAAGCTCAGAAGGATCAAGAGAAAGCCGAAGCGGAACGTGTGATTGCGGATCGGGCAAAGAAGGAGGCCGAAGCGAATCGTCTCCTTGCGGACGAAGCGAAAGAAAAGGCTGAGAAACTGGCTGCCGACGCCAAGGTCGCCCAAGAGGCGGCGGACAAAGCCAAGCTCCAAGCACAGAAAGATGCGACTGCCGCGAATGACGCCAAAAAGCTGGCGGAAGACGCTCGCAAACTCGCGGACAAAGCCAAGCTCGAAGCGGAGGAAGCCGCCGCCGCCGCAAAAATCGCAAAAGAAAAAGCCGACGAAGGACAAAAGAAGGCCAGCTATTTGGCGGGGTTGGCTTCAGCGAATCGCTTCGTGCAGGAAGGCAATTACAAGGAGGCTCGCAAAAAGCTGGAAGACCTCAAGAGCAAGTACAAGGAGCGCTGCAAAGAAGAATGGGAGCAGTTGTGGAACACGGTCAACGCGCCGCAGGCGGTGTCACTGTCGAAGCCAGTGGAGTCCATTGGGCTGAGCCGTGATGGCCGCAAACTCGCGGCGGGCGACAGCGCTGGCCACATCATCGTCTGGTCTGTCGATGAGTCTGGCAAATTGCTCGAAGCACCATTGCGGAGTCTCGAATTCGGCTCGCGGCAACGAGTCATCGTGATTTCGCCCGATGGAAATTCCGTCGCGGCGGCAGGAGACAACGGCAAGATTCTGGCATGGACGCTCGCAGGCAATCAGCCACCCGTGGAACTCAAAGGTCACGACATCACGGGTGCGGTCAACACGCTGAGGTTTTCCGATGACGGCCAACGATTGGTTTCCGGCAGCGACGATCGCACCGTGAAACTCTGGTCGATCGCCGAGGCTCGCGTGCTCGTCAGTCAGAAAGTGATGTACTCGGTGCAGTGCGTGGATTGGTCGCGCGACGGCAAGATCCTGGTTGCCGGGACGTCCTCGACGGCCGACTCCAGCGGAGTGGCGTACGCCTGGGAAGTGAAAGCACGCGACAATGAGTTGGAATTGATCTCGCTGCGCACGTTTCAAGTTCCGCCCGAAGGCAAGGTCAAGCAGGATCGCGGAGTCGTGACAATCGCTCTGACCGACAACGGGAAATTCGCGGTCAGCAATGGCCCCGCCGCGGAGTTGCATCTCTGGCGTGTGGACACCCGCGATAGCAAAGACGCGAAGAAATTACAGAAGGTCAACGTCGAGTCGGTCAAACTGGGTCTGCATTCGAGCCGCGTCGAGCGAGTTCGATCGGTGGCGTTCTCGGCAGACAGTTCGCGAATGCTGGCCGCCGGCGACGACGGAACGATCACGATTTGGGATCGCCGCGAGACCGACGATTTGCCGACTTATGCGCGATCCAAACTGGTGTTGTCCGGGCACGGTGGACCTGTTCGCCGAGCCTTTCCGTTGCCGCAATCACCGGACTTGATCGTCTCGGGCAGCTACGACCAGAACGTCCACGTCTGGAACTTGAAAACGTATCTCGAATCGCGCGATTGGCTCGAAGATTCCTCGAAAGCCAAGTCGGACGCGGAACCGACGGCGTTTGTGCCGAACGGCGTGGCTCCCGATCCCTTTGGATTCCGATGGAACAACGTCTCAGAGCATCGACCCGCGCGTGGTGAGTTCGTGCTGGTGAACTTTCAAGACGCCGAAAAGGAAACCGCGCCGCCAAACAAACCGGACGGCGATTCCAATCTGAAGTCGGTGAAGATCGTCTCCGGACACACGGATTCGGTTCTCTCCGCCGTCTTCAGTCGCGATGGTTCGCGTGTTTTGTCGTCATCGCGCGATCAAACCGCTCGCGCGTGGAACAGCGCAACTGGCCAAGCGGTCGGCACCGTGACCGGACAGTCGGCGGTCTTCAACGACAACGTCTTCGCCGAGGGGCACGAATACGATTTGTTCGCCATGCGTTTCTTCCCAGACGCGAAGCGACTGCTCACCAGCGGTTTCGACGGGACGATGCGGATCTGGGACTCGCGCATCGACGACGACAACTCATTTGGCCGTGAATTAGCCACGCTGCCTGACACAGGCATGTACGGCGTCGTCGAGATCTCTCGTGATGGCGAATGGATTCTGACCGCCGGCCGCAAGAACTCGGCTCAGCTTTGGAACACGCAGCGTGTCTTGAACAGCCGTCGGCCCAAACCGGATTTGGTCCTCGACGGACAACATCGCTATCGCGTCACGACCGTGGCCGTGTCTCCCGACAGTTCGCGATTGCTGACCGCCGATCGCGAAGGCTACGTCGTTTTCTGGGACGCCAAGACGGGGCAAGTCATCGGTCGCCAACGCAACTCGCACGCTGGCGAGGTGGTCAAAGCGGAGTTTCTCGACGGCTCGCGCTTGCTGACGGCTGGCGTCGATCGCCGTGTCGCGTTGTGGAACATCACCGAGTCGGACTCCGGCTTGGCGTTGCAGCGGGTCCGTCAATTCGATCACGAGGGAATGGTCATCAGCCTGGCGGTCAGTTCGCTCGGCGATCGCTTTCTCAGCGTGTCTCGCCGTGGCGAAAAGACTTCCAAGAAGGCGGACGCTGGCAAACCAAAAACCAAGGTCACGCTGTGGACGATCGAGTCCGGCGAAGAACAAGTTGTCGACGTGACGAGCCAGAGCGCCGCGAGTTCCGTTTCGGAATCCGCCCGCGCTCCGGTTCCCGCATGGGCAGCGAATGGAACGTCAGCGGTCATCACAACTCCGGATGGCATCATCCACTTTTACGACTCAGCCGCGAACCGCGTGACCAGCGCTCTGCGAGTCGATAACAGCGACGGCAACGCCGAGCGAGCGCAGCCGTACGCCACCATTCTGCGTCCCGATGAACCGACGCCGCTGCATCTCGTCACGCAGACGCACAACGCGGCCTTTCTGTGGCGGGTGAACGACGGAGCCAATCTCGTCAACTTTCGGCCGCAAGGTCCGGTGTTTTCGGCCGGCTATTCGTCCGACGGCCGATTCGTCGTGACGGGCGGCCGATCCGTCCGCATCTTTGATGGCGATGAACAGCACGTCATGTTCGCTCGGCCATTGCACAAGATCGAGTACCCGCATCAGGGCCTCGTGACCAGTGTCGAGTTCTCGCCGGCGAACGGTTCGTACCGCTTTCTGACCACTAGCTACGACGAGACCGCGAAAATTTGGGAGTGGCTGCCCGACCGCAAGATCGCTCGCATGCTCCACGATCTGAAAGGTCACGAGGGTCCGGTTCGTTTCGGAACTTGGTCGGCTGATGGTTCGCGCGTGCTGACGGTTGGACACGACGCGCATCCGCGGGTTTGGAGCTTCCCTCCGGACGGCCCACCGAAGTCGGACTCTCTCGAATTGCCGAAGCAACCTGCGGATAATGCAGTCGCCGATGCTGACGACTCCGAGCGTGACTTCGACCAACTGTGCGGTGCGTTTTCATGGGACGGCCAGTTCGTCGCGGTCGGTGGTCGAGACACCAGCACCGGCGAGAGCATCGGTTGGGTTTGGAATCTCGTCCCTGCCCCCGGAAAACCACCGAGGCTGCACGCGACAATTCGCGGACACGGGCTGGGAGGCATCAACTCGGTGTCGTTCCTGCCCGATGACGACCGCTTGCTGACGGGCGGTACCGACGGCACCGCTCGGCTTTGGGATTGGCAGAAGGAGGCCGTCCTGGCGGAAACCGATCCACCGCTCGCCGCCGACTTTTTGATCTCGCTGGTCCGCCGCGGAGAAGCCACCACGCACAGCGGAGCGGTGACCTCCGTCCGAGTCACTCGCACTGGCAACATGGTCACGGCGAGTTCCGACGGCACCGTTCTGATCTGGCCCAAGTAGCCGTCGAAGTCCGCAGGCGAGCGGAAGATGGACGCGATCGCACCCCAGAGAAACGGCATCACCAAGGCCAGACCGCCCAGTGTTGACGGGGTCGCGTCCAAGAATCTCCCTCGAATCGCCGGAAAGTTTTGCCTTTGGGCGATTTAGCTGTTGCGAATCGGGACAAAGTTGTCTGAAATCACGCCCCATCAAAACTCGCTCCGCCACCGGGGTTGATCCGGTGGAAGGGGTACCCTTGCCGGAGGCCCAGGCATGACGAACGATTTTCGACCCGAAGTCACTGAAATTGGTTTCGTTCATCGACTTATCGCTTCCACGCGGCGTCTGTTGCGAGCCACCTGGACTGCCACCGGGTTGGGAATCACGCTCGGCTTGGGCTTGCTGCTGCTCGTCGTCGTTTCACTGGCCGACGTCGCGTTGGCGTTCCGCGAGTGGCTGCGACTGACCGGTCTGCTGTTGGTGGCCGTGCCGAGTGGCTGGGCGTTTCTGAACGGAGTGCTCCGTCCTCTGTTTCGGAAGATGACGTCACGGTTTGTGGCTCGGCGGATCGAGGCGACGCTGCCGGGAATTCACAATCGGCTGGTGAGCGTCGTCGATTTGGACTCCGACAAACAGAAGAAGTTCTCGATGGCGTTCGTGCGGCGGTTGATCGCCGAGGCGATCGATCGAGTCAAGAACTTCCGGCCGTCGACGGTGGTGGATAAGCCGGCTCTGAAACGAGCCGCCCTGTTCGCGTTGCTCGGTGTATTGGTCTTCGCGACGGCGTTGGGAATCTTTTCGGATCGAATGCCGACGGCGTTGGCTCGCATCTTTTCGCCATTTGCGGACATTCCGCCGGCAACGGGTGTGCTGCTCGATGTTCTGCCGGGAACCACGAAAGTCCTGCGCGGCGAGCCGGTGGAATTTCTCGCGAAAGTCTCCGGCAAAAAGGTGGATCGCCTGCGGTTGGAAATGAAACCCGTCGAAGGCGAGAGCGCCGGCAAGACCCTGTGGCACGAACTACGTCCCGATGTGGACGGAACGAGTTGGACGTTTCGATTGCCGGCCTACGACAACTCGTTCGAGTACCGAGTCCACGGCGGCGGTACCTGGACCAAACTGGCAAAAGTGACGGTGCTCGAACGGCCGCGGTTGGTCGGTCTGCAGGCGACGGTGTATTTTCCGTCGTACTTGCTGATGCCCGAACCGCGCGTCAATCCACCGGATGTCGCCGATGTCATCGGCCCAGTCGGCAGCAACGTCGAAGTCACCGTCAATGTCGAAGGGGACGCTTCGGTCGGCGAAATCCAATTGCTGCGCGAAGAGTTCCAGAGCATGCCCGTCGAGGATCGGCCGCTGCGAGTCTGGCTCGAGAATCAATTGCCCAAGGGACACGCGGTCGAAGGCCGCTGGGACTGGGGGCCGCAAGAAAAAGACCTCAATCCGAGCGCGGCACCACTCAAACGCGGAGCCGATCCGACCGAATGGGCCAAATGGCACTCGCATCCAGCCGCGCCGGGCTTGTCGTACCACTTGTTTCATTCTGCCACCACTTCCTTCGACGTGCATATCGGCGACGTGCTCTTTGCGGAAGTTTTTGTGGAAACTGATCAGCCCACCGAAGAATTGATGCTGCAATTCCATGACGGACAGAATTGGGAACGCCGAGCCTTCTGGGGTGCGGACAAGATCAACGTCGGCCAGAACGAGACCGCGAGTCGCCGCTGGGCCGGCAACCTGCCGAAGACCGGCGAGTGGGTGCGGCTCGAAGTTCCAGCTCGCGATTTGGACCTCGAAGGTCACTCGATTCGCGGCGTGAACTTCACGCAATTCAGCGGCAAAGCCCTGTGGGGCCGAGTCGGCACGCTGCCGGCGGCAACTCGTGAAGTCCGCAAGTTCGCGGTCGTCGAATCATTCCCGTTGAAATTGGTCGAGGCGAACGGGGGGCTTCAGCCCGCTGGTTCCGTCGAAGCGTCGAGCACCACCAGGGGGCTGAAGCCTCCCGTTCGCCAAAACGCGTCGAAGCACTTCGCCGCCATCCGTGAAGCACATCACTGGACGGGCACATTTCCAATCAATGGGGATGGCTGGTATCGAGTCGAACTCAAGAACGAAATTGGTGCAGCCAACCTGCCAATGAAGGAGGCTCGCATTTCGTCCGTGCCTGACAATCCTCCACAGATCATGATTGAACGTCCCGGCCTCGACCTCGTGCTCAGCGAGCCGGTCAAGGTGCCGATCGTCATTGCTGCGTTCGACGACTTCGGACTGGGCGAACTCGTGCTCTCGGTCCAACGCGGTGACGGTGCTTTTGTTGGACGGCCGGTGAAGACGTTCTCCGAACTGAAGCGAGCGGACACGTCGCTCGTGATGCTCGATCTCGTCGGCGAGGGTGTCAAGAACGGCGAAGTGCTGAAGTACCGCGCCGAAGTCCGTGACCGTAAAGGTCAATCCGCTCAGACGCAGGACTATCAAATCCGAATCGTCTCCAACGATCCGAATGC
>CAMAWN010000197.1 GCA_945861865.1 Candidatus Kuenenia stuttgartensis
ATCTTGTTCTTCAACTTGTCGACCTGCTCCATGCAGTCGAGGATTTCGTCTTCGAGAACGCTGTTGGCCATCTTGTCGGCGGCGATCTGGCCTTTGAGGATATCGAACTCGCGGTTCGTGCTGGCCATGTTGAGCTTGGTATTCAGGTCCGCCAGCTTCGCTTCATTGGTCTTGAGTTGCAGGTTTTTCTGATCCGCGAGCTTTCGCTGATCCGTGTGTTTCGCCTTGGCCTGATCCAATTCGACCTGCCTCTTGGCCAGGACATTCTCTTTGGCCTTGATGAGTCGCGGACCTTTCTCAAGCTCCTCCTGCACCGCTTTCAGCTTTTGCTGAAGGTCGTGAAGAAACTGCAAACCATTCGAGACAGCCATGAGCAGACGGCTCCCAGAGGACGGCGATCATCAATCCACACGCAATCGTGATGGCGTACCTTTTAACCGCTGGGCCGCGCCAGCAGTAGCCTCGGACCCCGAAACTATTTCTGCAGTTCATCGGGCAGCAGCACTTCTGTGTCGGGCCGTTTGACGCGAATTGGCTTGGACGGCGGTCGAGAATCGATCGGAATTTCTGCCGGCGGCGACTGGTCGAGGATCGCCGTTCCGAACCAAGCCACGACAAGTCGTGACGCGCCGGCCTGCCAAACCTGCCGAGATTCGGTGAACGATTTCGTCGCGGCCAACTCGTCGAGCAACTGGTCAATCTCTCGCAAACGCGCGTGCCACGGATCGGGATGCCTGCGGAGTTCGTCAGCCCACGCGAGGCATTGCTCACGCACGAGCGGGAACTGCGTCGGCCAAGCCTCGGCCAGCGTCTGCGGAATCCAATGCTTCTCAACTCTCACAAATTTGTGCTGCGTCGCGGCTTGTCCCGGCCATTGCACGGTGAGTACTGCGGAATCGGTGGTGGATTCCGACAACTCGACGGTTACCTCACCGAACTGTGCGAACGAGTCGCCTCCCAGTCCGGTGTCACCGAGTGCTCCGTGCGACAGTGCCGCAATCAGCCGATTGCCCGTCCCGCCGAGAAAACTGAATGCATCCAATTTGCGCAACCGAGCGACGTTGCTGAATTCACTCTCGCACAGGGCACTCAGAAGCTGTTCGAAATCGCGAAGTTGGGCGGCCAATTCGTGATCCGATTCGTTCGACGCCTCGTCGAGCTTTCGGACGATTTGTGCTGTGACCGACTGGGCTTTCCGGCAAGTCGCGACAAATGGCTCCCAAGACTTCTCGTCTAACCGCTCACCGAAGTCATGCAACAATTCCTGGACGTCGGCCTGATAAGACGGCGGAAGAAATTCCCACAACGCCTGGAGTTCCTGTCGCTGCAAACCTGCGAGCACATTGCGAACGGCTTCGTCGGCGGTCGCCGCTGCTGGCGGCGGTTCGGGGCAGACAATGACGTCGGACTCTGGTTTTGAGCAGCCGCCAATCATGACGACGAACAGAACGATGAGCACCGCGAAGAACCCGCTTCGACCCGCCAAATAACGTCGCGACACAATCATCTCAATCTCGCTTCTCGATGCGATACAGATGCGTCTTCGTCCGCACGATCAGCGACTTGCCGGCCACGGCGGGAGACGCGGTGAAACCGTCCTCAAATTTGTTCTCGGCGATCAGCTCAAACTCGCGGCCGGCCTTGAAGACCGGCACGTCCCCTTCCTGCGACCAACAGTAAATCAAACCGTTGGCCAGCAGCGGCGAAGACCAATACGTTCCCGCAAGTCGCTTGGACCAGATCTCCTTGCCGGACTTCGCGTCGAGACACGAGGCGACGCCGCCGTCGTTCATCATGAAGAGCAAGTCGCCGACCAGAATCTGCGAGGGACGCTTGGGAATCTGCTTGGAACTTGTCCAGACGATATTCTTGGTGATATCTCCCTGCCCTTCGGGATTCACGGCGACGAGCGGGTTCGGACCGTCGGCGGTATTGATGTACAGCAAGCCGTTGCCGAACAGCGGTCTCCCGGCGGCGTTCATGCCTTTGTGGAAGACCGTCCAAATCGGCTCGCCGGTTTTCGGCTCATAGGCGATCGTCGCATAGGCGAATGGGCTGATGAGCATCTCGCGGCCACCGACTTTGATGATCGACGGCGTCGAGTAGCCTTTTTTGGCATCGCCGTCTGTCGTGTGGTAGTCGATGTCGCGATCCTTTTTCCAAACTGTCTTGCCGGTTTTCTTGTCGAGCGCCGCGATGTATTGGAAGTCGTAGCCGTCGAACGTCAGATACAGCAAATCGCCATGCACAACCGGCGACGAACCCGGCCCGCGCCAGTGATCGCACTCCAGGTCGCGGCGTTCCCAAATCGTTTGGCCGGTCTTGGTGTCGAGACACGCCGTCCCGTAGCTGCCGAAATGAATGTAGGCTCGGCCCTCTTCGATGAATGCCGTCGGCGAGGCGAAGGTGTTGGTCTGATGCGTGACCTGCAACTCCGAAACCTCGAACAATTTTCGATTGTGGATGATTCTGCCTGTCTCGAGATCCACACAGACTGCGGACAACTCCATCGGCTTGTCGAGTTTGACCCGTTCCTTGAGACTACCCTGGATGTCGGGAGCGTTCGTCAGCCAGATTTGATTTCCCCAAACGACCGGTGACGACCACGCTCGCCCCGGAATTGCCGTCTTCCAGACGATTTCCTTCGAGCCTTCGCCGAATTGGACCGGTAATCCATTCTCCATCGTCGTGCCGTCGCCGCGCGGGCCACGGAATTGATTCCAGGGTGCATCGTCGGCGAAAGAGAGAGTCCCAATCAAACAAAGACAGGCTGATGCAAGCAGACGCATTTCGTGTCCTCGCGAGTCAGTGAAAAAGGATTGAAAAGTACGGCAAAGAAGTTTCACCACAAAGGCACGAAGACACAAAGGTCAACGCAGTGGTGCTCCGTGCCTTGGTCATTTCAAAAGTTATCCGCCCACCACCGTTTCGGCCAAGCGACTCGGTTCGGTCTTGTCCGCTCGCCAGTCGATCAGCCGCAGTTCGACTTTTTCGTAGCCGTTGAAACTGTTGATCGTGGGGGCGAAACAGACCGAGATCGGACCACCGACCGCCGCGATTTCGTCGGCCCAATCGCCGGCTCCGAAACAGACAGCACGCATCACGGTGCCGTAGTGTTTCAGTCGCAACGAGAGATGCCGCTCGCCTTCGCCCATTTTTCTCGGCGGTTCGGCCAACTCGCAGCGAGCGGCGGCGAATACCGGCTTCGGATTCTCACGGCCAAACGGGCCGAGCTTCGAGAGCATCATGACCGCCGTGTGCGTCAGATCGGCCAGCCGGACTTCGGCGTCGATGGACACCTCGCGGTCGCTGGCAATGACCTCGTGAGTCCTCGAAAAATGGTCGCAGAAATCCGCACGGAAGGCGTCGATACGATCCGCGTCGATCTTCAGCCCCGCTGCCGCCTGATGTCCACCGAACGACGTCAAATGCTGAGCACACGCTGACAACCCCGCGTGCAAATCGAACCGCGCGAAGGTGCGGCCTGATCCCTGTCCGACTCGATCTTGTCGAGACAGCGAAATCAAAATTGCCGGCTTCTCGAATTGCTCCGCGACGCGACTGGCCACGATGCCGATGACCCCCGGATGCCACTCTTCGTGAGCGAGCACCAGCGCGGGGCTGTCTTGCCACGCGGGGTTTTCGGCGACCATCTCCTTCGCCTGTTTCAAAATCTTGCGTTCGACCACCTGCCGTTGCTGATTGAGTTCGTCGAGATACTTTGCCAGCGCGATCGCTCGTTCGGGATTGTCGGTCGTCAGCAATTCAACGGCGAGCCGTGCTTGTCCCAATCGCCCAACCGCGTTGATGCGCGGACCGATCGTGAAGCCGATGTCGTCCGCGCCGAGTTCCTTCTTGTCTCCCAAGCCGCTGACTTGCAGCAACGCTTTCATTCCCAGGCTACATCGCTCGACGAGACTGCCCAGTCCGTACCGCACGATCGCGCGGTTCTCATCAACTAATGGCACACAGTCGGCCACTGTTCCGATCGCCGCGAGACCGACCGCACTCATCAGGAACTCCCGCATCGACGGCGACGCCTTCTTGCCGTCGCCGAGCCGCTGACAGATTCCCCAAGCGAGCTTGAACGCGACTCCCGCTCCACACAGTTGTCCGAACGGATACTGCGAACCCGGCAAGCGCGGATGGACGAGACACGCGGCCGGAGGCAACTCCGCCGCCATCTCGTGGTGATCGGTGACAATCAGTTCGAGACCGAGTTCTTGGGCGAGCGCCGCTTCCACGACGCTGGAGATGCCGCAATCGACAGTGACGACCAGCCGCAGTGGGTCTTCCTCGTGAAGCTGACGCATCGCGTCGCAATTCAGGCCGTAGCCCTCTTCCATGCGATGCGGGATGTAGTAATCGACGGTCCCGTTCGCGAGCCGCAAACAGTGCCACAAGATGCTCGTCGCAGTCACGCCATCGACGTCGTAGTCGCCGTAGATCGTGATCCGCCTCCCCGACTTCACCGCCGCGACGATTCGATCTGCGGCTTCGGACAGATTCGGCATCAAGTCCGGATCGTGCAGGTCCATCAAGCTGGATTGCAAGAACGTACTGGCCGCCGAGTCGCTGGTGTGTCCGCGTGCGACCAGCACTTGTGCCACCAACGCCGGCAAGCGCAACGTCCGAGACAGTTCCCTCACGGCGGCGGCATCATGCGGGGCAAACCGCCAAGTCTTCGGCATCGGGAGGCTCCTTCCGGGTCGGGACGTTTCGGCGGAATTACAGCAGTCTCGCGAGTTTTTGGCGAGCCGGGCGGCGCTCGTCCCCGGACTGCGAATCAATCGGTCATCGTCCGGGGGCTAACGCCGCCCGACTCGCCAGTGGATTGGCTATTCACCCTCCAAACGCGCCGTAGCGCCGCACGCCGCGAGCCAGCGTCACTCGGCACATCACGAACAGAACAACGACCCACAGAGCCTCAATGCCCAACTCCACAAGTAACTGCGAGTGATCGTACTTGCCGAGTATGATCGCCGCCGGAAAGTACGCCAGATATTGAAACGGCGCGTATCGCACCCACTCGCCAATCGGCCCCAGCCAATCGAGCGGGATCATGTGCCCCGACAAAAAATAGTTGATCATCATGTAGATGAAGAGCAACGAACTGACCTCCAAAAACCAGAACGCGATCAGCCCAATCCAGGCTTCCAGCAGAAAGCCAACCAGAAAGCTCAAGGCTAGTGAGACCACGAACGCCACGATCGTGAAGGTGTCCGGCCAACCCGTGAAGTAGTCGCGGCAGAGCCAGAAGACCAACGCGAACGGCCCGATCGCGATGACGTAATACACCAGCTTGTGAGCTACCCGGTACCAAAACAAATAGCCCAGCATGTCGATCGGCTGCGTGAGATATTTCTTGACCGTCCCGTCGCGGATCTCGCGAGCGATCCCACTGGCCAATCCCGGCATCGACGAGAATGCTCGTGCGATCATCACCAGCAAGTAGTACGCCACCATGTTGGCGTAAGTGTAGCCGTTGAGTTCTTTCCGCTCGTACGACGTCCCGGCCGCGAAGATCGCGCTCCACAGAAACACCTGTGTGACGATCGGCAGGAACCGCACCAACGTCGCGAACGCGAAGTCGCCCCGGTACACGAACCGCTCGGAGACGCAGGTCTTCAAGATGACCCAGTGAATTCGCCAGGACATGGCACACTCGTGAGGCAGGTTTTCAACCTGCCCGTTCGCGAAACACAAACGGGGCCGGGCAGGTTGAAAACCTACCCCACGATACAAGTCACATCGCCGCGAAGTTCGCCAGCAACTGCAAGCCGTGCTTTTGGCTTTTCTCCGGGTGGAACTGAGTCGCCCAGAGATTGCCTCGGCCGATCGCGGCGACGAAGCGTTCGCCGTGTTCGGATTCGGCGATCACGACGCTGCGATCGGTCGGCACGACGTGGTAGCTGTGGACAAAATAGAAGTGCGCGTCGCGCGGAATGTTCGCGAAGAGCGCCGGCTCACCGGTGATCTGCAACTGATTCCAGCCCATGTGCGGAATCTTCAGGTCCGGCTGATCCTGAAATCGCACGACCTTGCCGGGCACGATGCCGAGTCCCGGCCACTCGCCGTCCTCGTAGCTGACATCGAACAGCATTTGCAGTCCGAGACAGATCCCCAAAAACGGTTTGCCGCTGGCGAGGTGATCCAGAATCGGCGTGACGAATTCTCGACGACGCACTTCGTGAATCGCATCGCGAAACGCTCCGACTCCCGGCAGCACCAACTGATCGACGTTGCCTAGCTTCGACGGCTGATCGCAAATCTCCGCCGCGTGTCCGAGCTTCTCAAACGCCTTCTGCACACTGCGAAGATTCCCCATGCCGTAATCAACGATCTTGATCATTTCAAAGCTTTCAATTTCTCCGCCGCTTCCGCGCGAGCCTTCGACATGACGCTTTCGAGCGTGACGCTTGCGCCGTTCTGGCGTTTGCTTTCGTCGGCGGCTTCCATGAAGGCGTAGATTTCGAGGGTCTCGGTCTCGCTAACCGGCGGCTGGCCAGAGCGAGCAAACTTGAGTACCGCGAAGAGCAGCGGCTCGTAGCCGTCGTAGCTGCCGACCGGTCCCTCACCTTTTTCGCCAACCGCTTTGCCTTCGTAGCCTTTGCCCTCACGGTAAATGCCGACTCGGCCGCCACCCCAATCGCCGACGACTTCGATCTTGCCATCGACGGTCGTGCCACGCTTGACCGAAACACAGCCAGTGCCCATCACCGTGAACAGCGATTCGACGCCATGAATGCCGTACCAGAACAAGTCGGGATGCGTCTTTTCCAGACTGGCCGGGCTAGTCGTTTCGCAACGAGTGATCTTGCCGAGCGAACCGCCGCGCACGGCCAGCGTGTTCTTGCCGAACCGCAGCGACGACGATGAGAAGACTGGCACCTTGAACTTCTTCGACGCTTCGAAAATCGCGACCGCGTCGCCCAGCGATCCAGCGATTGGCTTGTCGATGAAGCAGGGCTTGCCGGCCTTCAGGACCGGAAGGAGTTGTTCGAAGTGCGGCCGTCCGTCGTTGGTTTCGAGGCACACGACATCGACTCGCTTCGCCAACTCTTCGATCGAATCGACGATCTCGACCCCCATCTTCTTCACGTCTTCCGTGAGTTTCGGTACGCGAATGACACTCGATTCGATGTCTGGACTGCCCTTCGGATACGCAGCGACCATGCGACTGCCGAACGCTTCGGGACGCTGCTTCTCACCGTTGAGGATGTTGGTGAATGCCGTCGCGTGTGACGTGTCCAAGCCGATGATGCCAACTTTGAGCGACTTCGGTTCGGCGGCCTTTGCGGTCGCGGCCTGTTCCGCTTGCGCGAGGTTTGCGAGTCCTTCAGCGATCTTTGCAGCGACGGACGTCACGGCCGGCTGCGGACTGGACGCACTCGACGGCGAGACGTCCCACAATCGCACGCTGTTGTCGTAGCTGGCCGTCGCGACGGTCTTGCCATCGGGCGAGGACGCGAGGGCCACAATCTTCGCTTCATGTTCCTCAGCAGTGCCGAGCACTTCGCCGTCGGCGATGCGCCACAGTTTGAGTTCATTCTTCCCTTTCGCGCGTCCGCCGCTGCCGGTGATCGCGATTTGGCCATCGAGGCTCATCGCGATGCTCGTCACTGGTCGCGAGTGTCCGCCAAAGAACCCCAGCGGCTTGCCGGATTCGACCTCAAAGACGTATGCCTTTTCGTCTGTGCTGCCGACGATCAACCGCGTGCCGTTCGCCGCGAACGCGACCGACGTGGCGACCTTCGTCATCCCCTCGAAGTCGCGGATCAGCTTGCCGGATTCGACATCCCACAACTTCGCAATGCCCGGCCGAGTGACTCGCGTCTCATCCCCGGCCGCCGTCGCCAACGTCTTGCCGTCCGCTGAGAACGCGACGCACTGCACCGGATCGCGATCATGTTCGAGTGTCTTCAGCAACGCGCCGTCTTCGAGACGAATCAGCCGAGCCGCCTCGTCATCGCAGCCGGTCGCCAACAGTTTTCCGTCGGGTGAGATCGCCAGCGAGGTGACGAACCCGCGATGCTTCGGCAGATCGCGCTCCTTCATTCCGCTCGCGACGTCCCAGACGCTGGCCGATTGATAAGCTCCGATCACAAGCTTTTGGCCGCCGGGCAGAAACGCCAGCGACCTCGCATAACCACTGCCGTTTTTCCAAACGGCGGCGGGTTTTTTCTCGGAGACGCTCCACAACTGCACGGCATTGTGAGTGCCCACGGCCAACGTCTTGCCATCGGGTGAGAACGTCACGCTGGTCACCCAGTTGTCGAAGCCGTCGAAGTGCGCCGTGCTCTTCAATTCCTTGGGCTTGCTCACCGCCGGCTTGGAATCCTCGGCCGTCGTGAATGGCAACGCACACAGCGAGAGGAACAGTCCGAAACCCAACAGCCAACGTTGTCCGAGCGACATGGAAATTCTCCTGATCAGGTTGAGAAGTTCGCGAGGCCGGATTATCGCCCGCAACGCTCGAAACGCAACCGGTTGTAGAACGGACGCCGACGTCCGTTCTGTTTTCGATCTGCGATCGACATCATTCGCACACACAAATCCGAGCGGACGTGGGCGTCCGTTCTACGAACTCTTGAGGACTCACCATGAAAGCCGCGTTCATTCGTCAAACAGGAACTCCCGACGTCATCGAGTACGGCGAACTGCCGACCCCCGAACCAGGGCCGACCGAGGTCTTGGTCAAAGTTGGCGCGGTCTCAGTCAATCCGATCGACACCTACATTCGCAGCGGAATGATCAAAGTCGCGACGTCGTTCCCGTACATCGTCGGTTGCGATTTGGCCGGGACGGTCGAGCGAGTCGGCTCCCAGGTGACTCGGTTCAAGACCGCCGACCGTGTTTGGGGGAGCAATCAAAGTCTATTCGGCCGGCGCGGTTCGTTTGCCGAGTTCGCCGCTGTGGACGAGAAATGGCTGTACCCAACCCCTGCGCAAATGCTCGACGCGCAGGCGGCGGCCGGTGCGTTGACGGGAATCACCGCGCATCTCGGTTTGCATTTGAACGCGGGACTCAAGTCTGGCGAAGTCGTGTTTGTAAACGGTGGAGCTGGCGGAGTTGGCTCGGCAGTCATCCAGTTGGCGAAGGCTGCGGGAGCGAAAGTCATCACGACCGTCGGCAACGCGGAGAAAAAAACCTTGTGCGAAAGTTGGGGGGCCGACTGCGTTCTCGACTACCACTCGGCGACGCTCGACGAGCAGATCGCCGCGTTCACGTCGGCCAACGGGGGCTTGCAGGTGTGGTACGAGACTCAGGTGCCAACGAACTTTGATCGCACGATCGGACTGATGTCCCCACGCGGCCGGATCATCGTGATGGCCGGACGGAACGCTCGGCCGGAATTCCCGAATGGAGCGTTCTACGTCAAAGACCTGCGACTGTTCGGCTTCGCGATGTTCAACGCGACTCCCGAAGAACAGCGAGTGTGCGCGGAGTCGATCAACTCACTGGCGGCACGCGGTCAATGGCATCCGCCGATCGGTCGCACTCTGCCGCTCGCTGAGACTGCCGCCGCGCATCGCTTGCAGGAAGAAAACACGCTTCAGAAACAAGGCACGCTCACCGGCAAGATCGTGTTGGTGCCGTGAGTGTCGAGCGGCGGCGATGTTGTGGTGCATGCGTCTCGCGTGCAGGCTTTTCTGGTTTGCCGTCTCGTGAACCACAACCAGACGCACGCGAACCGCGTGCGCCACACCAAATGAAAGAGGCCCGACGAAAGTCGGGCCTCTTTGTGATCACACCATTGCTTCCGCAAACTACTTCGCCTCTGCAACGGGTGCCGCGACAGCCTCCGGTGCCGGCACTTCGGGCCATTCCATCAGGACGTCTTCCGGAGCGGCCAGTATCATCGTGTCGTCTTTACCGGCCTTCAGAGTGATCCCCGCTTCGGCCAACTTCAGGGCCTGCTCAGAATCTTTCACGACCAAGCTCGTGTCCGAGACCGCTCGCCACCATTGCAGGTGTGGCCAGTCGCGGCGAACCGTCTTGAGGCAAGTATCCATCGCCTTGCCGTTGGCTCCTGCGCTGAAGCCAGCCCTCTTCGCGATCACGCTGTACTTGGCGACCTTCGCGGCTCGCTTTAATTCCCACAACAGTTCCGCCACTTCTTCCGCACGAGTCGATGCCATGTCCTGCTCCCTTTCACAATGAGCCAACAAAAGAAGCCCTGCCGAATCGCCGCGCCGATCAGGTTTACTTGCCTGTCGTGCCTCCGCGACCGAGAGCCTTGAGTTTGATGTGCGTTCGCCATCCAATTCCGAACCCAACGGGGTCGAACTTAATCGAACCCCCACGAGGGATCAAGACCCACGGAATGCTCATGGACAGCGTCTTTGAAGGCCACGGAATTCGCTTCGAATACCCCGATGATTGGACCTTGCACGAGCAATCGTCGCCGGAGGAACTGACGCTGACAGTCCATAGCCCGGAGACGTCGTTCTGGTCCCTGACGCTGCTTTTCGACCGCCCCGATCCGCAGCGAGTGATCGACTCGATCTTGGACGCCTTCCGCGAGGAGTACACCGAGATCGACGTCTATCCCAGCGACGTCACGTTGAACGATCAGCCAATGATCGCCTGCGAACTCGATTTCGTCTGCCACGATCTGATCGGCAGCGCGTTCCTGCGAGCAGTTATCGCACCGGACTTCACGATGCTGGTGTTGTATCAGGGGGCGGACTTGGAACTCGACACACTTCAGCCGCTGCTTGAGAAAATTACCGGTAGTCTGAAATGGGCGAGCGACTCAGACGAACCGCCCAGTGAGCCGGAGTGGATGGACATCGTCTGAGAAAGAGTCCTCGTATCGTGCCTTCTCCCCTTAGTTCGACTTTTGCAGTTTTCAGCGTGTTGATAACTGATCTGCGGAAATAGCGTGAGCCTCCACGACAATGCTTGGGACATCACTCTCAGGCATCGAGCAAGGAGGCTCACGATGGAACTTGTACCCAGTTTTGCGGCTTTGTT
>CAMAWN010000198.1 GCA_945861865.1 Candidatus Kuenenia stuttgartensis
CAACTCCTGCAACTCGTCCACGGAATGATGCTCCACAACAGTCATGCCCAGCCTCCTGCCATGTTGACGGTGATCAATTCATGGCTTGAGTCTGCGCAAATCCCGTGCCGTAAGCGGCGCGCGGTTATTTATTGGGAACCGGATGAGAACTGCGGGCTCAGGTGTCACTCGGCCTTTTTCGCTTCCACCAAAATTCCGCCGAGCTTCAGGAACCGATGCACTCGTGAGAACCACATTTGCCGGTTCCAGGCGAGGCCGGTTTGATCGCATGCGTGCTTGAGTTCGTCGCGGTTGAATGTGCGGCAGCGCCACATCCGGCCGTTGAGAAAGCCGGTGTAGGTGTCCTCGGTCGCGGCGAGTAACAACCGACCACCCGGCTTCAGCACGCGATGTAGTTCCGTCAGCCCAGGCAGCGGATCGGGCAAGTATTCCAAAACGTAGCCGCAGGTGACGCAGTCGAACGAGTTGTCGGCGAACGGCAGATGCGTCAGATCGGCGGCGATGTACCAAGGCCGGGTCTCACCGTGCGACTGCCGTGACTTCATCGACTGCCTTGCGCGGCGGAGCATCTGCGGCGAGAGGTCGCACGCCACAATTTGGACTTCGGGATGCGTGTGCTTCAGCAAGTGGCCGAGGATTTGGCCGGCTCCCGAACCGACATCCAGAATCGACTGAAACCGGCCGAGATCAAAGTTCTGCTTCCGCAACATCCGGCCGATGAGCGGCTGATGCAGCGAGACCAAACTGGCGATCATCAGCATCGCGCCGGCCGGCCCGTCGTACAGCCGTCGGACCTTGCTGCGGTACTGCTGCAACGGCAGGCGTTGAAAGCCGCGAAACTCAAACAGCCGGCGAAACGCGCGCTTGTGCAGCGCCGGGTGGCTGATGCGAGGTGGCTCAAGTGGTGTCATGTCGGAAGGTGCAATTCTCGAAGGTCGGAGGTCAAATCGTCTTGCGGCCCAGCATTCGATCGAGCGAATCGCCCGTCTGATAAATCAACGCCTCGGGGAAATGTGGGTACGGATGAAAGTACTCGAATGTCAGGTAGCCACGATAGCCGGTTTTGTCGAAGGCATCGAGCACCGCCGGCCAGTTCGTCGTCCCGTCCAGCAGCGGGCGGAACGTTTCCAGCGACGTGTCGGTCCCCTTCTTGGTGAATTCCTTCAGATGCACGTTTTTGATGCGGCTGCCGAGGATGTTGATCCAATGCTCCGGGAACTGAAACATCATGATATTGCCGGTGTCGAAGTGGACGCGGACGAACTCGGATTTGAAGCTGTCCACGAAGTCGATCATCTCGCCCGGCGTCATCAGGTAGCCGTTGAAAAAGATGTTTTCGATGTTGAGATGCACCTTGAGCTTCTCGGCGGCCGGCAGCAGTTTCGCGACCGCCTCGCGAGCACGCTTATCACAGACGTCGTTCTGCACCGGCTCATGATCGGTGCGCCAGGGGATGTGGACCGCTCCGGGAACGACCAGCAAGTTCTCCGTGCCGAGATCATGTGCCGCTTGAGCCATCAGCCCAGCGAGTTCCAGGCCGCGAGCACGCTTCTCGGCATCGTTGCTGACGAGCGGGTACGGCCAGAACAGGAACGAACACAATCCGCTGATCGCGATGCCGATCTTGTCGGCCATCGCACGAATTTTTTGGAACTCTTTCGTGCCCGACTTCGGCGAGAGGTCGCTGTCGAGATCATAATTCAACTCGATGCCGTCGAAGCCGGCGTCCTTCGCGGTCTTCAAACACTTTTCGAGCGACCACAAATTCGGATACGGAAACGCCCAGAGGTTGATCGACTTCTTCATGTCGTATTTCTTCGCGGCGACCGGCTTGGCCTGAGCAGCGGCCGTTTCGGCGAGCGCCACTTCGCCGCGCGGTTCGAAGGCTGCGGCAAGTGAAGATCCGAAGGCGAACGCTCCGCCCGCAACGGCGCTCGACAGGGCGGCTCGGCGAGAGACCGCAACTTGATCGGCGGAACCGAGGTCATCGCGAAGTGGTGGAGTCATGGGTGGTTCCTTTCGGCGACTCGGCAGACTGGAGATCGACGCCGATTACCATGACAATCCGTCGCCAACTTTGCCATCGTTCGCCCACCTTACTTCCCGCGAAAGGCTGCCATGACCGCTCCCGCCTTCATTTTCGACGTGCATCTCGACCTCAGCATGAACGCCCTGGAATGGAATCGCGATCTGCGATGGACTCAGGAAAAGATTCGCCGCTGGGAACAAAACATGAAGGACAAAGTGGACCGCGGCAACACGACGGTCTGCTTTCCGGAGATGCGTCGTGGCAACATCGGGCTGTGTGTGGCGACGCAAATCGGGAGGTTCTCGCCGTACTTTCATCGGCTGCCCGGCTGGAGTTCTCCGGAGCAGGCGTGGGCTCAGACGCAGGGACAGCTCGCGTGGTATCGAGCGATGGAAGAGGCGGGCGAACTTGTGCAAATTCGGACGAAGGCGCAACTCGACGCGCATCTCGATCTGTGGCTGAAGTCGCCGCCGTGCGACGACGGCTCGCCGTATGTTGTTGAATCTCGCAAGAAGCCGACGCATCGGCCGATCGGCTACATTCTCAGCTTGGAGGGAGCGGACTCGATCATCACGCTCAAGCATCTCGAACGCAGTTACGCCGACGGACTGCGAGCGCTCGGTCCGGCGCATTACGGGCCGGGACGGTATGCTTTTGGAACCGACACCGACGAGCCGCTGTCGCCGCAGGGCAAGGACTTGCTCAAAGAGATGCAGCGGTTGGGGATCATTCTCGACGTCACGCATCTGTGCGATTCGGCGTTCTGGGATGCGCTCGATTGCTACAGCGGGCCGCTCTGGGCGAGTCACCAGAATTGCCGCACGCTGGCTCCGTGGAATCGCCAGTTTGCGGACGATCAGATCAAAGCAGTGATCGAGCGTGGCGGAGTGCTCGGCATGGCCTTCGACGCGATCATGATGATCCCTGGCTGGACGCACCTCCGCAGCAAGCCGGCGGATTTTCAGTTGAAGATCGAACGCATCTGCGAGCACGTCGATCACATCTGTCAGATGGCCGGCAACGCCAAGCATGTCGGCATCGGCACGGACCTCGACGGCGGCTACGGCACCGAGCAAACGCCAATGGACATGAACTCGATCGCCGACCTGCAATCGCTCCCCGGACTGCTGAAGTCACGCGGGTACACGCCGGAAGACATCGAAGGGATCATGCACCGCAACTTCGTGGATTTCTTGCGGCGGACGTGGAAGTAGGTCGTTAGGCGACGTGGCGTTGTTGTGGCGTGGCCGACGCGTCTCGCGTCGATCGGATGCGAGACGCATCCGCCACTGACTTGCGTCGGCGATTCGTGACCTTCAACAGCGCCGGCAGCATGAGTACGTCGCCGACGAGTGCGGCGAGCATCAACGCGATCATCACCCAGCCGAAGCGAGCGGTCGGAGCGAAGTTGCTGAGCGTCAGACCGAACATACCGGCGGTGGCGGTGAGCGTTGACTGGATGAACGGGATGCTCGATTCCATCAGTGCGTGGCGTGCGGCGGTCTCGGCCGAGTTGACGCGGAGACCGTCGCTGGAGATCGGAATCGCTACCGAATCGTCGGACGTCGGTGCGTTGGCCAGCAACGCGGCCTCTTCGGCTTCGGCGCGGCGTTGGTGGTAGCGGAAGCGGGACATGAAGTGGAACGTCCCATCGACCGACATCCCCAGCGCGATGCTACCCGACAGCATGATCGCGATGTCGATTGGCAGGCCCATCCAACTCATGCCGCCGTAGATCCAGACGAGCGGCGCGACGTTCGGCACCATCGTCAGGAAGCCGCGCCAGATCGACCGCAGGAAGATCATCATCGCGATCGTGATCAGCCCCAGCGCCATGAAAACGCTTTGCGTGAAGCTGACGAGGATTTCTTCCTGAGCCGAATCGACGAGTGCCGTCATGCCGGTCAGCGTGACTGGTTCATCTTTGAGTTGCTCGGCGAGTTCGTTGATGACTTTACCTCGCGAGCTCCCTTTCGGAACGCGGACACGAATCGAGACTCGCCACAATTCCTGGCCGTGGGCCGTGAAGTCGTCTTCCGTGCGTCGGCTTTCGGCTCGCTTCAGTAACATGCCCAGTTTGATTGGGTCGGAAGGGAGTTCGTTCGGGAAGAAGCGGCTCAGCGAGAGCGTTTGATCGACGGCTGGGTGTTCGTGAATTCGCTCTTCGATACGGCGGACCAGCGCGAGCTTCTCGACGAATGGCCGCGAATCGGTGCCGCAATTGACGACCGCCTCGACGTCTTCGGTCGCGGTCAGCTCGCGGTTGACGCGGATGAAATCCTGTTTGACCTTCGACTTCGCCGGCAACAGTTCAGAGACCGTCATGTCGGACTTCAAGTGCGGAAGGCCGATTCCGGCCACCACCGTCAGCAACAACGTCGCGAAGACGATTTTGCTGCTGCGTGAAACCACCGCGTTGGCCAGCCAGATGCCACGGCTGGCTTCGGCGGCTTTGCGACGAGGCAGTCTCGGGCAAACGACCATCAGCGCCGGAGTCAGTCCCAGTCCAGCCACCATCGACATCACCGAACTGATCGCCGACGCGTACGCGAACTGCCGAATCGGCACGATGTCGCTGACCGACAACGCCAGTTCGCCCAGGCAGGTCGTTAATGTCGCGATGCAGGTCGGCCACCACGCCAGTTGCAACGCGCGGGCGACCGGATGTGCGGCACCTTCCTCGACGGCCTCTTGGAAGTAGTAGAGGTAATGCACGCAGATCGACATCGTCAGGACCATCGTCAGCACCGGGATTGCGGCGAGGACGAAATTCATCTCGAAGCCGATCAGGTCCAGTAAGAAGTTCGTCGCGTTGATGGTCCACATCGTTACGCCGTAGACCATCGCGGTCAGTCGCCACTCGCGGATCATGTAGTACAGCAGTCCCAAGCAGATCGTCAGCGTGATTGTGAAGTAAATCGCGTTCGCCTCTTGGCCGCCGAGCCGGTCCAGTTCGGAGGCAAACAATGGCGAGCCGCACATCAACGTGTTGTCGTTGTCCAGTTCGCAATACTTCAGGACCTGACGCACTTCAGCGACCGTGCCTGAACGACTGGCCAATCCAGAATCGGAGAGCGCCGCGGCGATTCCCACAAGCGGACCATCGCGGCTGACGAGCAGTCCCTTCACACGCTCTTCGATGACATCGGCGGGAACTTCCAACTCGCGCATGATCGAGCGCATGCGTTCGGGGGACGTGGCTCGGCGAATGCTTGGCAGCCGTTCCAGTCGTCCGCACAACGATTCGAGCATCTCGGCATCAGGAGCATTCGGCTTCGACGTATCGAAGGCGATCAGCAGGAACTCTTCGGCACCGAACGCTCGTTTGAATTCTTCGTAGCGTTGCCGAGCCGGCGTTGTCTCCGGCATCCAGGTTTCAGTGTCGTTGTTCGTCTTGGCGTTTAACGCCAACCAGATCAACGGCAATTGCGTCAACAACACCATCACGACGAGGTGCTTGCTGAATCGTTTGTAGAAACCGTTAATCATGAAGGTGCCCGTAGACCGGACGCCCACGTCCGGTCAGATTCGGAGGACTGATCGGACGTCGGCATCCGATCTACGTATCGGCCTTTCCAATCGTGGTATTTGGCAGCGTGACGAGATTCGTCACGACCCGAATTGGCGGCAGCACAATCACAACAGTCGTTGCTCGCCGAGCTTCGCTGAGTGGCCACAAATGACTGGTACAAATCGCACTATCGACGTCAGGCGACGACGTCAGTGTGCGCCGGTTTTGACGAGAGGAATCCCTTCCAATTGGCTTGCCGATAACGCCTCCCGTTCGCGATCCGCCGTCGTCGAGTTCGTGTCGAGCATCCACCCGCGCTGGAAGCTCCGTGGATTGCGGCAGGGCTTGATCGGCATCCTCAGCACGCAATTGTGGCATCACTTGTACGTCGATGCCTCGCTGTGCGAGTTGCCGAGCGCCGCATCGACGCATGCTTCCAAAGCGGCGTGATGACGGCTACGTTCGCTGCGCCGTTGCGTGACGCCCGTTCGGCGGCTGCTTATGATCCCGCCCAATTCAAGGGGTCATGCCGCACAGCGGCTGCAGTTCGCAAACGGAGTTCTTTGAAATGGAAGACCGCATTGGGACTCGCGGAGTCACATTCGATGACGTGTTGTTGGAACCGGCCTATTCGGAGGTCATGCCGAATGAGGTGGATGTTTCATCGCGATTGACTCGCAATGTGACGATCAGCATTCCGGTCGTCAGCAGTCCGATGGACACCGTCACCGAAGCCGAGATGGCGATTGCGTTAGCTCAAGAGGGCGGCATCGGCATCATTCACAAGAACATGACGGCCGAGCAGCAATCTTTGCAGGTCGACCGAGTGAAGCGTTCCGAACACGGCGTCATCGTCGATCCGGTCACGCTGCCGCCGGAAACGACCGTCGGCGAAGCTCGGCGGATCATGGACGAACGCAACATCGGCGGCGTTCCGATCACGCGCAACGGCAAGCTGGTCGGCATCTTGACGCGACGCGATCTGCGGTTCCTCGAATCGAACGACAAGCTCGTTGCTGATGTGATGACCAAGGACAAGCTCGTGACGGCCAGCGAGCAGACCGATCTTGTCACAGCGCAGCGGTTACTCCTGGAAAACAAAGTGGAGAAACTGCTCCTGGTTGACGACCTTTACCAATTAAAGGGAATGATCACGATCAAGGACATCGACAAGACCCTGCGCTTTCCGGGCGCGTCGAAGGACGCTCGCGGGCGGTTGCGAGTCGGAGCGGCGATCGGCGTGTTCGATTACGAACGGGCTGCGGCGCTGCTGGACAAGGGCGTGGATGTGTTGGTGGTGGATTCGGCTCACGGGCACTCGAAGAACGTCATCGAGACCGTCCGTGAGATCAAACGCCGCTGGAACATCGACGTCGTGGCGGGCAACGTCGCCACCACCGAAGGAGCGAAGGATCTGGTGAAAGCCGGAGCGGATGGTATCAAAGTGGGGATCGGGCCTGGCTCGATCTGCACGACACGCATCATCTCCGGAGTCGGAGTGCCTCAGCTCACCGCGATTTCCAACGCGGCGAAAGGGGTCGCCGGCACCGATGTTCCGATCATTGCCGACGGCGGCATCCGCTACAGCGGCGACGTGACGAAGGCTCTCGCGGCCGGTGCTCACGTCGTGATGCTGGGTGGACTGCTGGCGGGACTCGATGAATCGCCCGGCGAGATGATCCTGTACCAAGGCCGCAGTTTTAAGCGGTATCGAGGCATGGGATCGCTCGGTGCGATGATGAAAGGTTCGGCCGATCGATATCGACAGACAACGAACAAGGGCGACGACGACAAAACGGCGACGAAGAAACTTGTCCCCGAAGGGGTCGAGGGTCGCGTCGCCCACAAGGGACAACTCGGCAGCTTCATCTATCAATTGGTCGGCGGCCTGCGAGCCGGCATGGGTTACCTCGGAACAGCAAACATCACCGAGCTACGGACGAAGACTCGGTTCATTCAAATCTCAGCGGCGACGGTTAGGGAGAACCATCCTCATGACATCGCGATCACCCAAGAGTCACCCAACTACACAGCGGAGCACGCTCCGGATTCTTTCTGAAACCGTGGGGCAGGTTTTCAACCTGCCCGTATTGGCTAGGCAGGTTGAAAACCTGCCCCACGTTGCCGCGAGCGGCGTGTTGAGCCTTGCGATCGTCTTCGGTGGTGCCGCAGTCAGCGAAGCGGGTGTTCGCGATTTATTCTCCAAATCAAATTCCAGTTCGAAAGCCTCTGCGAAGGCGACTCTGCCGACCGCGAATTCACGCAGCGCCACGATCAACCGGTTGGCCACGCAACGGAAGCCAGGACGACTCCTCGCGCAAGCCGACGCACCGCTCGATCGTCTCAAACAACGTGATGCCGAGCAGCGTTTCCGCGAGGTCATCAACGACGACGATCCGCTCCTGGAAGGCCGTGCCAAGTCCTTTGAGGCTCCGCTGGAAACGCCCTTGAAAGCAACCGCGGATGAAGACGCCCCGCTGCGGAGCCTGAACGAGCCAGCGCCGATTCAGCCGCCCGAAGAACGCATCGCCGCGCTGCCGAATGTTCAACAACCGGCAGCGAATGACGCGGTGCCGGAGCCGGTCACCAGCCCGACTCAATTGAAAAGCATCTCCGACATTCAGCCGTTCTTCGACTATCAGCCAGTGAGCTCGATCAAGGGGGAGGTCTGTTGGGATCTCTGCCCGCGTCCGGACGGCATGCCTTGCAAGCCGGATGAAAATGGCAACATGCCCGAATGCCCCAGCGAATACAAACTGAGCGACGCGGCGTACTCGAATCGCCTGTTCTCCGACTGTTTGTATCAGTGGCGGGCGACGGATCAGTGGCACAACCCGTTGTACTTTGAAGACCCGGCTCTCGAACGCTACGGCCATGTGCATCACGAGTGCGTGCAGCCATTCGTGTCGGCCGCTCGCTTCGGAGTCCAACTGGCCGGCCTGCCGTACCAGATGACGATCGATCCGGTCTGCAAGAAGATGTACAACCTTGGCTACTACCGAGCCGGCGAATGTGCTCCGAAGAAGCACTACCGCGTCCCGTGGAATACTCATGCGGCCGTCAACACGGCGGCGGTCTGGACGGGATTGATCTACCTCTTCCCGTAGTTTTGCAGTTCGGACTTCTATGTCCGAACTGACAGCCGACCGGACGTAGGTGTCCGGTCTACGGTTTCGCCCGACGTTTCCGAGACGCCGGGCTTTTTCTTGCGCAGGTGGACCAATCGAGTGCTCGGCACGCTTGCCGGTTCTCGCCGAGTCTGTTCTTTTATCCGCTCCGAATCGAACCTCGAGAGCCACTGAACATGCCCGCCACGCCGACACAATCCCTGGTCGCCGATCTTTTGAATCGCCTCGACGCGACGATCCGCGATGCCGAACAGCAAACCAAACCGCTCGAACTGGAGCCGTACCGCAGCCAGCTCTTCGAGTTATTCGTCATTGCCGACGCCAGCGGTCTGATGCGTGACGGTTCCGAACCGGACCTCTCGCCGGAGGGGCTGAGCCGTGAACTCGGCAACCGTTGGGGACTGACGACCGCCGCGCAGGCGTCGCAACAACAGCTCAACAAGATGTCGCCGGAGCATCTCTCGAAGATGCGCCTGCTCTGGTCGTTCCTGCGGATGTGGATGGAATGGCAATACGCCTGGAGCCGCTGGGTGGAGTTTCACGATCGGCCGGCCACGCCGCATTCGGTGGTGGCCGACAACATCAACTAGAACCGCATTGGTCGTTGGTCAGTCCACCATGCAAGCTCCTTCTTCACCGCTCGACGTGCTCGTCGTCGCTCCGCATCCGGACGATGCCGAGATCGGTGTTGGTGGGACGTTGCTCGCCTGCCGGCAGCAGGGGTTGAGAGTCGGCGTGATCGACCTCACGACCGGAGAGCCGACCCCACACGGATCGCTGGCACGCCGAGCGGCCGAGACAGACGCGGCTACCAAAATTCTTGGCCTCGATTGGCGAGCGAACCTCGGTTTATCGAATCGCAGTTTGCAGGCGGACCTCGAATCGCGTCGAGTACTCGCGTCGGTCTTCCGGCTGACGCGACCGAAGATCATCGTCGCGCCGTACTGGGAGGACGCGCATCCCGATCACGTCGTCGCCAGCCGGCTTGCCGATGACGCTCGCTTTTGGAGCAAGCTCTCCAAATCGGATATGCCGGGCGAGCCGTACTGGCCGCCGAAGATGCTGTACTTCTTCAGCATTCATTTGCGGATTCATCCGAAGCCAGCGTTCGTCTTCGACATCACGCCGCACATCGACACGAAGATGGCGGCAATTCGCAGCTACGAGTCGCAGTTCATCACCGGGCGAGAACAGACCTCGCCGACAATTCTGGACGACATCCGCGATCGCGTCCGCTACTGGGGCTGGACGATCGGCGTTCCGTTCGCGGAACCGTTCGCCAGCCGCGAAGAGATCGGCCTCCGCGATCTGAGGTCGCTGGTGTGATGCGTCGAATCGAGCTCCGCCCAAGTTTTCAAAAGCATGCCCAACGACTGGCGTAACCGAGAGGCGACGGTTGAATGTTGACTTCAGATTCTGCGTGAATCGCCGCTACGGTTCACGCCTTGGTTCGGCGATGTGGCGATTGCGAGTGCGGCTCTCGTCCTCACGGAACGTCAGGTCGAGAGTCCAATGGCAAGTGTTCTCGAGGCCCCAATGCCCGCCGCGAGCGGCTTTCGCAAACCGCATCACGTGGCGTTTCAGGCGGCTGATCGAGCATGGAATCTCAGCCGTTTCGACGCCGTGGATTTCGCGAGTGCGGATCATCAGCCCCAGAGTGCGGAGTCCCTTCCCACGCGAGCGGCCTTTCCAATCGTCAGGCACGTTGACGGGGAAGTACGACCGCTTCTCCACTCGGCCGTGATGAATTTCCGTGGTCTCCAAGCGGCGGACTTTCACGCGTGCGAAATCTTCTTCCAGATGATCGGCGAAGAAGTCCGTCACCGCTGGTTGCCTCGGACTTGGATTCCCCTTCCGTGGCAGCAGATCGTCGCCACCGCGTCACGTCGATCAGGTCCAGAACCTGCGGAGTCGCCGTGATTTCGTGGGACTTCTCCGCCGTCGCCATCGACTTGCTGCCGCCCATCTCCACGGCGTCATCGCAGGAAAGCGAAGCGGTCACACTGTAATCCACAGGTACCGACGACTTGGGGACGGCGATTTTGACGCCGACTTGCGATGGGCGTGGAACACCATCGGCGACCCTGTCCAGCCGGAGGATGCTCGGAACGGCTCGGCATGGTGCCTGCGCTTGTTTGGCCTTCAGCAGTTCGACAAATTCTTGCCGCTGGTCGCTAAGTC
>CAMAWN010000199.1 GCA_945861865.1 Candidatus Kuenenia stuttgartensis
TCGCCAACACTCCGCCCTGGCTGCCTCGACAACCGCACGGCCTCCACCTTGAACTCTCGGGTAAACTTCCGTCGCTGACGCATCGTTCTCGCTCCTCGTCTTGCACTCTACGCGCTTTACTACGCGCCCGCAAAACGGGGGGAAGTCCAAGAAGAACACCACTTCGCAAGTGATCCACCAGAATCTCGTGAGCAGGACGGCGAGTTCGTTCTGTAAATCCCTTCGCCAACGTTCTGGGCGGCGAAAGCAGCACGAACAGATTCTTAGAATCGAATCGGATCGGAAGGCAAGTCCACATTACCCAAGGCTGAAGAGCGCCAATTTAGTCTACTAAGTCGTACGTGATGTCGTTCTTTCCCGTGGGCATGACCGTAGCCTTCAGCTTCGTCCCATCGGCGTACTTAGCCGGAAGTTGGTTCTCACCACCGCTCGGAGGTTTGATTTTCCCTGTCTTGTCGGAAACCGCGATTGAATAGCCAGCAGGCAACCCTTTCGACAAGTCCGGGGCAGTGGCCGATGCCGGAACGCTGCTATCGCCCTGCGATACCGACTTGGTCACCGAGACCTGATATTCGCCGGGAATCGCGCCATCGTCGGTATTGAATGTCGTTAGCGAGAACCGTCCGTCGCTATCGGTCATCCCATTCGCGGACCGCGGTGATTTCTCTGAAGAAAAATTCACGAGCGCTCCACTGACCGGCTTTCCCTTGTAAGTAATCTTACCTGTCACCGGAACGACTGCCGGACGATCATCCGGCGCCCCCGAACAACCGATGACGCACAGTGAAACAAACACTACTCCGACCGAAACAACGAACGTCCGCATAAGACCACCTTGACTTCACACACAATGACGACGGTGGCTCTCGTGCCACGAACAAAGAAGTCTCACGAAACCGCTCAAGCAGACTCGCACGGTTGACCGTGCTCAAAGAGCCTCGCATGCCATTCGATGACACACGCTAACACGCCCCAGTCCAACTGAGTCCTCGAGACCCGAAACGAGGGGAAGTGTCCTGCACGCTACGCTCAAAAGTTCGAAATCGGACGACCGTCTTTGCGATCTCCAAGCTGTTGATACAGCCGGTAATTAATGTTCTCGGAAAGAAACCGAGTGGATCCGTCACAGAACACGAAATGAGCGCCACCTTTGTGTCGCGATTTGAATCCTTGGCTGGTGGTCCAGTTCTGCCAATGGTTGCATTCCGTCGCGGGCCCAGAGGCACTCCCAACGGGATCACTCCAACCGGTCTCATAGACACACTTGATCGGATAGTTAATGGGGGCTGTTGTCGCGATCCACGGCGCATTCCAGTGATACCAACCGTTTCGACTGTGGTCGCCACAGTTCGGAACGATTTCACCCATCAAGATCACTTGGGAAGTTCCGTCCGTGATGTTGGCGAATTTCGCAGACCAATTCACGCGAGAAAACACACCGGAAATATCACTGGGATTGTATGAGTTTCCATGCCCAGCAGCTCCATTGCCAAAAAGGTTTCCAGGCGCAGTTGGAGCACCAGGGCCATAAATCGCCGGTGCCCCCAACTGACACTCGTGAGCGCCGTACCAAGTATCCATTCGCTGGTTCCCCATGCTCCCAGCGTAGTTCGTCTTCATGCGGTCGCCGCCATCGCTGATGTTGGAGTTGGGATCGGTCGGGCAAATGTACCCCGGAATCAGATGGCTTCGGAATTTTTTACCGGAAATTGGCTGATCATCAATACGCGGTCGGCCAGCGGGATCAGCGGCGGGGTTGACGAAATCAATCTGCTTCCACAATGGTGCTTGGTCGACATACGGCAAGAGGCCAACCAAGTGGGTCCCTTTTTCGTTTTCCCACCAAGTTTGGGAAGAACCAGAAGATCCCGTCTCGAAAACGCTAATCGAGAATTGCTTGGCGGAGTCCGCATAGTTCTGGAGGGCTAGTCCCAACTGCTTCAAATTGTTTTTACATTGCGATCGCCGAGCTGATTCACGAGCCTGCTGTACAGCCGGCAGCAGAAGGGCGATCAAAACCGCAATGATGGCGATCACGACCAGCAATTCGATGAGAGTGAAGGCACTACGACTTCGCACCCGGCGCAGGTGAAACCTCATGAAGTTCGCTCCTTTAGCGAGAATCGAGTCAGTCCGATGGAGTTGAGCTCGATCAATTCGAAAAATGGAATCTTGGAAGTTCAGAGCTAACGGAATGAACGGTAAGCAAGTACTTTGGTATTTGCAAAGTCGAACAAGTACTCTGGTATTTGCAAAGTCGAATATGTTGTGAATTCAGGTTTCCTTTAGTTTGGATGAATCATTCTCTCATTGTTCCAGTAGCGTTACCCGTTTCCCCTGCGGTTGGACATCCACGCGAACCGCACGAGCAGATACGTAGGTCAGGCGATCTTAATGCTCCACACCGCTAACCGTGGCTTGCAGACATGGTCTCTTCGGTTGTTCGTCGCCGTGTTCTTCGTGGCATTGGCGATCATTGGACTCTGGACCGCCTCGCAATTTGCGAAGAATTGGAAGATCAACCGATCCGCAAAGCTCCTGAAGGACCATCGGCTGGAGGACGCCAAAGACCTTTTGCAGTCATTGCGTATCGCGTTTCCGCAGGATCCGGAAATTCTTCTGCGTCTGGCCCGTGTTTATCGCCGGCTTGGCGAATTCGAACGCATGTCGACGATTCTGAGAGAAGCCGCCAAGTACCATGCGCCCTCGCGCGCCATCGAACTCGAATCAACACTGGCAAAGGCCCAAGTCGGCCATTTGAGCGAGGTCGGGCGGCGGCTCACAGTGCTACTCGTGAATCCTGGTGATGACGGTCCGGATATTTGCGAAGCCTATGTGAACGGCTACTTCCTGCTCCACAATGTGGATTTTGCGTTTCGCATCATCGAAGCCTGGAAGGCGGATTATCCCCTGGACCCGCAGCCCTATTTTTTTGCGGGAGTTTTTTTTGAGCAACTGGGCCTCTCTGCGAAATCGGTTCCCGAACTCAAACGTGCGCTCGAACTGGCACCGCATCGCAACGACATACGAGTTCGTCTCGCAAAGCAGTTGTTCGACATCCAAGAAGTCGAGCAGGCGGACGCTGAGTCACGCTTCGTATTGCGAGCAGACCCCGCGAATCCAAACGCGAAGGTGATTTTGGCAAAATGCCTCAACGTCGCGGGCAAACCGGAAGAAGCCATTCGATACCTCGAACAAGTCACCTCTGCGAGTCCCGAAAGTGTCGACGCCTTCGTGACACTCGGTCAAATACAGCTTGAAACCCAGCAGTATGGACCGGCCGTTCGCTCCCTGGAGCGCGCCGTCGAACTGAAGCCCTTCGATTCTGGCCTGCGGTACTCATTGGCCAACGCACTCGTCGCAAGCGGCCAACAAGAGCAAGCGAAACCACATTTCCAAACGGTCTCGGCAGCCAAGTTGCAGCTCGCGACCATCAATCAATTGAAAGACACCGTCACCAAAACTCCTGATTCCGCTGATCTCCGATACGAAATTGGGTGGCGGCTCCTCAAGTTCGATGATCCGGTCCAAGGGGAAATGTGGCTACGCGGCGCGCTCCAAATCGAACCGGATCACGAGAAGTCGAGAAACGCGCTCGTCGAACATTACCAACTCACGGGGAAACCCGATCTAGCCCGACTCTATTCCTCAAATCAGTAAACTCGGAGTCACGGGCGCAGGTCGTTCAAAGCGTTGTGCTGATCGGCCGCTGGTCGATTTCCGTTGTCGGTCTGACTACTTTGGCACGGCGATCATGTCGAGCGTCAGCGATTTACCCGCGAGACCGACACCGAAGACCTGAGCCTTCGACGCGGCGGGCGGGCGTTGCGGGTCGTAGAACTTCGGTCGCAGTTCATTGAGCTTCGCGCTCGCGTCGTTGTCGCTGACGTAGTACGTCGCCTTGACCAGATGCCGCAGGTCGCTGCCGCTCGCCTTGAGGATGTCCTGCAACTGAGCGAACACGTCGTTGACCTGAGCCGCTCCATCCCCCGCCTCGCGCGAGAACAAACCGGAAACAAAAATCGTACGCGGATCGTTGACTCGCACGACTCGGCAAAAGACCGGCGATGCGGTCATCCCCGGCGGTGTGATGAATTCGAGCGGCTGAAGCGGTGGAAGTGGCTTGCCAGCGACAGTGGCTTTGTGAATTAGATTTGCGGTTCGCATGTCGGGGACGATCAATTCAATTTCAATCGGCAGCGACGACTGCCATTCCACAAAAACGCAGGGAGGAGCCAGGCCGTCGAATGCGTTCTCGATCGCGTCCTGAGCGGCCTGTACCTCGGACATCGGTGTGAGAAAGCACTTCACCTGCGCGACGTGGTCATGCTCGACGCCCAGATGATCGAGCGTCTTCTTGAGGCTGGCGAGCGTCTTCGTGGTCGCATCGCCCAAGTCCATTCCCTTCTCGGCTTGACCGGAAATGTAAATCCGCGGCGCGTCACTGAAGGACGTCACCTGCGCGAACGGTCGCTGGCCACGCACTCGACTGATGTTGCGGCCGAACCACGGCCCACTCCCGGGGGGTTGCGCGACACTCACGGCGTCGATTGCCACCAATGCTCCCGGATGCGGCAAGCGCGACTGCACAAAGCTCACAGCGGGGTGCGATCGCGCCGCGAATTGATTCGCCAGCGCGGCTCGCACGCCAACCGCGACGTCCGCATTCGTCACCACCACATTGAGCTTCACGGCTCGGCTCAAGTCCGAAAACACCCGCTTCAACGCCGCGTCGAGATGATTGAGTACCGCCTCTGTCTGCGACTCCGCGTCGTTACCCAACAATTCACCCTTGGGCGTGACGGGCAGGAACTGATTCGTGTAGGCCAACGTGCCTCCCTCAACGACAACGGCTTGAGCAATCCCTGACTTGGGATCGCTCCCGATTCGCTTCGGCGGTGCGTTCACTGCGTCTTCAGCACTGAGCGGAAGACAAAAACCGGCCAAACAACTCCAGGCCACGATTCGCCGAATCCATGAAATCGGCCGGCAACCTGTCGTCGTCATGAATCGCCTCGTTGCATCGCGAATTGCTGCTCGATGAGTTGTCGCAGCGCCGTTCATGGTGACTTTCACGAGTTGAGTGCCACGTGGAAGGCCGCCCTCGGCCGTCCTTGAATGAAGTCCAATGCCATGCAGGACGGCCGAGGGCGGCCATCCTACGCATGACGCACAGACATCGGCTAATTCTTCTTTGCCTTCTTGCCGCGTGGTTCGGTCAATGGTCCGGCCATTGGCGGCGTCTCGAAGAACTGTTTGTCGCCGGTGACGCGCGGGTCGTTGGTGCGAATCAATTCGGACATGAGCTTCGCATTCAACTCGGCCCGCACCGCTTCGTACTTCGGATCGGCCGCGACGTTGCGGATTTGATCCGGGTCGTCGGCGATGACGAACAGTTGCTCGCGCGGGCGTTTGGCGAAGGCGAGATCGTAAAACGGCTTCCACTCGGGTTCGTCACGATGCTTGATGAGCCACCCTTTCGTCGGACTGGCGTCCATGTCGGAGAGCGTGACTCGCGTGTTGTTCGCGAGCGTCGCGGCATCCGGTTCGTCGCTCTCGCCGAGCTTGTACGGGTTGCCCATCGGCCAGCGATCCGGCTCGAAGTTGAGGATGTAAAGGAAATCCTTCGTGCGAATCGCTCGCTGCGGGTACGGCAGGAAACCTTCGCGAGCGTCCTCGACATGCCGCTCGCGGCCGGTGAGCGCGAAGCTGCGCGTGTCATCGACTTGGCCGGACTTCTCCGATCCCAACACTGGCACCAGGCTGCGAGCGGTCATCACGTCGGGCGGTTTGACTCCAGCGATTTCCAGAAACGTCGGTGCGAGGTCGGGCAGGCCGACGAAATCGTCGAGCACTCGGCCGCCCTTCGTGCCGGCTCCGCGGATCGCCAGCGTGACGTTCGTGCCGAAGTCGCACAGGTTGCACTTGCCGTGCGTGAATCCCGGTGGGCCGTGATCGCCGCTGACAACGACCAGCGTGTTGTCGAGCTCGCCGATCTCTTCCAGCTTCTTCAACAGCAAGCCGACCGCGTGATCGAAGGCTTGAATCTCGCCGAAGTAATCGGCGATGTCCTCACGCACTTCGGACACGTCCGGCAGGAATTTCGGCAGCTTGCCTTTGAGCGAATCCGGATCGATACCCCACAACGCTTTGCCGGAACCGCGTTCCCACATGCGATGCACATTGGTCGGGCCGAACCAGTAGCAGAACGGTTGGTCGGGCTTGCGATCGACGAGGAACGCCTCGAAGTTGCCGGTGACGTCGCGATACAACTCGGCCTTGGCCTCTTCGAGTGGCTGTCCCTTCTTGACCATCTGCGTGCAGTTCTCGGAGAAGTTGTTGAACTTGCCGCCGGCTTTCTCGTAGCCGAACTTCTCGCCGCCGAACGGTGCGTCGTTCGGCTGGCCGGGGCTCCAAACTTTGTAGGTCTGCCCGATGTGATAGCCGGACTCGTTGAGCAACAGCGGGAAGCTGGGGATCTTCGCGTCCCACACGGCTCCTTGCAGAATCGCCGCTCGGCCAGTGCGCCAGAAATACTGTCCCGACAGCAACGAACTGCGGCATGGAGTACACGACGTCGCATTGACGTAGGCTCGACGGAAGAGCACCCCCTCGCGCGCGATGCGGTCGATGTTCGGCGTCTGGATGGCGTCGTTGATCGAACCGGGACCTTCGACCGTCGCAAAGATGCTCGCGTAGCGGCCCCAGTCGTCGGCGAACGCGAAGAGGATGTTCGGCCGCTTCGGTTCGGCGGCGTTGACGGTGACTGTCGAGAACCACAGCGAGGTCGCGGACGCGATGAGCAACATGAACTTCTTCATTCAGTTCCCTTTTTGTCCTTGGCTTTCTTTTTCACGGCAGGCGGCCCATCAGACGACTTTTGATCGGCCGGAAAATCGCGTGTCGCCAGTTCGCGAAACGCGTTCGTGGACGTCTTCCAGAGTTGTTCGAGTTCGCGAACCTTCTCCGGCAACTGACTGGCGAGGTCGTTGGATTCCGCTCGGTCTTTGCTGAGGTCGTACAACTCCCACGCCCCTGCACCGCTGGTTGGCTGATTGGCGGCGGTGACGAGTTTCCAATCACCGACGCGGATCGCCTTGTTGTTCTCGTGCAGCCACCACAGCGACTCGCGTGAGACGCTGCGATCTTTCGCGAAGGCCGGGACTAAACTCTTGCCGGGAGCCGGCGGGACCGGCTGGCCCTCCCAACTTTCGATCCGCTTGCCCTCGACGGCGTCGAGGATCGTCGGGACGAGGTCGATCAGGTGGCTCGGATCGTTTCGCAGTTCGCCGCGAGCCGCGATTCTCTTCGGCCAATGCACGATCAGCGGCGTTGAGATGCCTCCTTCATGCACCCACGTCTTGTTGCGGCGGAACGGCGTGTTCGCCGCGTTCGACCAGCCGGGGCCGATACACAAATACGTCGGGTCCGAACCGGCCGGAGCCGAGCGGTCGTGGCCGTTGCCGCGAACCATCAACTCCGCGCTCGCGCCGTTGTCCGAACAGAAAAAGATCAACGTGTTGTCGAACGCTCGCATCGCGCGAAGCTGCTCGACCAACCGGCCGATCTCGCGGTCCATGCGATCGACCATCGCGGCGTGAACCGCCATCTTCGCCGCTTGGAAGTCCCGCTGCTCGGCGTTGAGTTCGCCCCACGGCAGCGGCCGATTGATCTCGCCGGGACCAAGTTTTTCTAACGCATCGGAGAAGTGATACGGCGGCCCCAACTCGCGTTCCGGTGCCGACAGACCGCAGGTCAGCAAGCCCATCGCTTTCTGCCGTTGCCAACGAGCCTCGCGTGCGACGGTCCACCCGCCGCGATACTTGTCGCGATACTTGGCGATGTCCTCGGCCAGCGCGTGCAGCGGAAAGTGCGGCGACGTGAACGCGACATACGAAAAGAACGGCCGGTCGGCGTGCTGGATCGTGTGCTCTTTCAGGCACTTGATCGCGTGGTCGGCGATCATCGTGGTGACGTAGCTGGGATGTTGCGGATCGACCGGCGGCAATTTCTTGTCATCTTCAAAATGATTCTGCGGAGCGAAGAAGCTGTTGTGGTCCTCCAGGCTGTACGAGCGATCGAAGCCGCCGGCCAGACGTGCTCCGTCCACATGCCACTTGCCGGAATGATACGACCGAAAGCCCAGCGGCTTGAGCATCTCGGGCAGCAACCGTGCCCAGGCCGGCCGCGTCCCCTGCGAGCCACTCTTCGGGCCATTCGGCAGCGCATCGCGCCGGACTTGCTGAGCGTAGTAACCCGTCAGCAACGCCGCCCGCGACGGCCAACATCGAGCCGTGTTGTAGAACTGCGTGAACCGCAATCCGTTCTTCGCCAAGCCATCGAGCACCGGCGTTTCGATCTCGCCGCCGTAGCAGCCGAGGTCCGAGAAGCCGAGATCGTCCGCCAGGATAACCACAACGTTCGGGCGGGACAGTTCAGCGGCACCAGTCGTCGTCCCGAAGAACAACACGAGGACAACCAGCATGAACGATCGCATCTTCCGTCCTCCAAGCATTCTCTCTGCGACAATCTGCGTTATCTGCGTTTCAAATACTTTCTCCGAAACATCAAACACAGATTGTCGCCGAGGTCACTCAACTTCAATTCGCGCCATCGAGAGGGCTTCAATCGAGAAGTCAGGTGTCGACACCAACGATGATTAGTGCTTGTAGACCTTGTGCATCGGGCGGCCCGAGAGGATTTGCTCTTTGCCCCAGGTCGTCACGTCGCGGAACGCCTGACTCTGAATGAAGCTCTTGAAGGCTTCCTCGTCGGACCATTCGCTGGTGATGAGGTACGACGCGCCGTCGCTGACATCTTTCCACAACGTTGAATGCGTGTGTCCGGAGGCGGCCTTCAACGCTCCCAACACTCCCGCAAATTTGGTCTCGAAGTCCTGCTGCTTGCCTTCGATCACATGATAATTCATCCCGACCGTCACCATGAAACACACTCCTGTTGAGTCTTCCGATAAAAAACCGCGAGCCGAACCGCGACGCGCGGGCGGGATCGTATCGAGATCACCGACGCTCAGCACCGATGCCGCCCCACCAACCGTCCAAACTTTGCCGCAGTGCGGTAACTCGACCCGCTTGCGAATCGGCCAGATTCTGCGTTTCGTGAGGGTCGGCCAGGAGGTCGTACAACTCCACGACCTCCTGCGGTTCGTTGTGGTTGTCCGGAACGATGAGCTTCCAGTCGCCGCGCACCAGCCAGCGCCAGCGGAGACTGGCGGCGGGATTCTGCAGGTCGCGGGCGTCATGCGCGAAACACTCGCCGAAGACGGTCTCGCGTTTGGCCACCGCCGCATCGTCGCGCAGATTCACACCCGGCAGTTCACCCGGACGTTTCACTCCAACGGCATCGAGCAACGTCGGCAGAATGTCGATCGAACTGACCGGCGTGTCGCTCATCTTCGCGGCAACCTTGCCCGGCCAGCGGATCATGATCGGCGTCCGCAGGCCACCGTCGTACGGCGACTGCTTCGACTTTGGAGCGTACTGCGGCTTGTCCTCGCTCTGAATCCATCCGTTGTCGGTGACGTAGATCACGATCGTGTTCTCGGCCAGCTTTTGCTCTTCGAGATGATCGAGCAGTTGGCCACAGGTCTCGTCGAAGAACTCGCACATCGCCCAATACCGAGCGACGTGTTCCGACTTCGTCAGCAGTTTGTATTTCTCGAACAATCGTGCTGGCGGATTGTGCGGCGAGTGCGGCAGCATCGGGGCGTACCAAACAAAAAACGGCTTCTCTTTCTTGCGAGCCTCACCGATAAAATCGTAAATCGGCTGCATCGTCTTGCGGCCGATGTCGAGTCCCTCATCACCGTGTCGCTGACCTTTCGTCATACCGTGCGTGAACCCGCCGCGCGAAAACTCTCCCTGCCACCACTTACCGGTTTGCAGCGTGAGGTAGCCGGCACTCGTCAACAACCGAGGCAACGTCGGCTGCGAGTCCATGAAGCGGTTCATTGTTTCGCGTCCGGCAGCGAACGACTCTTTGTTCTTCGAACCACCCGGCGGATCGTTGTTGGCGATCTTGTGCTGATGCGGATACTTCCCAGTAATGAGGCTCGCCAAACTGGGACAACACAGCGAACTGGTCACATATCCGCGCCGAAAGACGAGACTCTCGCGAGCCAACCGATCGAGCCTCGGCGTCTGGATGTGCGGATGCCCCATGAATCCGTAGTCGGTCCAAGCCTGATCGTCGGACACGATCAGCACGACATTCGGCGGCGGCTTGCGAGCATCTTGTGCGGTTGCAACGCAGACTGAAAACAGGATCGCGAGGACGCTCAGGATCAGAGGACGTTGCATAGCGCATTTGTTCCTAGGACGGGTGCTTGTTGCCTCTGGAAAAGTGCGATAACGGCCATCGGCTGTCGGCTCACGGCGTTCGGCCGACAGCCGTGATCTCACTTCTTGTTCGTCGCTTGTTCGCGAAGCTGTTTGAAGAGCAGCTGCAGTTCGGCCACCTTCTCCGGGTGCTTGGCGACCAAGTTGTTTTGCTCACCGATATCGTTCGCCAGATTGAATAACTGTCCGGCCTAAGTTCGACTTTTGCACTTTAGGTGGCCAAGGCCACCGCGTTTTCTAGGAGTTGTTGGATTTTTCGAGACCCTGGTCCTGCGAGGGCCAAGGTCAAAACCTGTTGTCGGACGCTGAGCCGACGGAGCGTGCCGAGCATGTCAGCG
>CAMAWN010000200.1 GCA_945861865.1 Candidatus Kuenenia stuttgartensis
GGTGTGGGACGCCACGAGCGGAGCGGAGTCGCTCACGTTGAAAGGGCACACCAGCGTGTTCTATAGCGTGGCGTTCAGCCCGGACGGGAAACGGCTGGCGTCGTCAAGCCACGATCAGACGGTGAAGGTGTGGGACGCCACGAGCGGAGCGGAGTCGCTCACGTTGAAAGGGCACACCGGCCCGGTCATGAGCGTGGCGTTCAGCCCGGACGGGAAACGGCTGGCGTCGGCAAGCCGGGATCAGACGGTGAAGGTGTGGGACGTCACGCCTCGGCCGTGAGCCGACAAGGCACCCAAGGATCAATAACTCTTCACCTTCGCTCACGTCCTCAAGCAACGGGCCGTCAGCATGTCGATGCACGAGCGGAACCGAGAGCTCTCGCCCGCGACAATAGATCGACGCATTTCCGCAATCTCACGCAGGCATGGAGCGATCATGGCGTTTGATCCGGTTCTCGAACCAGGCGAGCGAATCGCGGTTCATTTCCCTTATGCCACCCTCGGCGGGAAAGAGAATAAGCAGGCTGGTCTCGTGCTCACGAACCGAGCCGTGTATTGGCCCGGTTTCAAGTTCGGCCTCCTCAGTTGCCTCACCACCAAGCGAATGCCGCTGGCTGAAGTGGTCTCTGTCTCAATTCGAGTTGTATGGGACTTGGGCTGGCTGCTCATCGGTTGCATCCTGCTCATCAGCGGCGTCATCGGCATCAGCTTGGTTGTTGGAGGATTTGTGCCCGCACGATGGGGGCCGTTGCCTCACGTGGCACTGGGGGTGCTCCTAGTAAGTGTCTTCCTCAGCATACTTGGCCTCTTCATCGCGGTTCACGGCGGCCGCCGGAGGACGCTCGTCATCGCTTCGGAACAAACAAGTTTCAGATGGTGCGAGTCCAATCTTTTTGACGATGGGCCGGGTTGCTCCCTGTTCGAGCAGGTCTGCGCTTGGGCACAAAGCAACGATCTCCCTCTGGAGGTCGAACTGGAGGAGTAGCGGCCGTGTTGTGGCCGTGTTGTGGCCGGACTCATGGCTCGACAGTTTCCCCGAAGATGTCGGGGCTGAAAGGGAAACGGGCATTGTGATCCAGGCGGTCAGGCTTTTGGTCTGTTGGTCAACGATCTGCGCCGCGTGAGATGCGAACTCTGTGCCCTCTGTGCCTCTGTGTTTCAAAACCTCAAACACAGAGGCACAGAGAACACAGAGAAGGTGACTCGGAGAACTTTCACATGGCGATTGATGTCACCTGCGAATGCGGTCGAGAGTTCGGCGTCACGAATGACTCCGTGGGGCGAAGCGTGAAGTGTCCCGAATGCGGGTCGTGGGTCCGAGTGTCTGAAGCGCTCATTTCCGAAACTCGGAGTTTTCAGTCAGACGTTTCCTTGGAGGTCACCGATCAGTGTTGGCGTCTCGTGGCATCGACACGATCAGTCACCGAAGCGTTACCGTTCCTGATGGTGGGCACTTTGAATGGCTTCCTTGGGCTTGGACTGTTGTGGGCTGTACTACGCCAACAATCCCCTTTGTCCGCCCTATGGTTTCTGCCTCTGGTCCTGACTTTCTTATTGGTGGTTGTCTGCCTGGGCGCGATGCGTCTTGGTGGGCGAATTGAAATCACCATTCAAGGAGGTCTGGGAACCGTTTTCACCGGCGTGGGCAAACTCGGCAGAACTCAGCACTTCGATTGGACGGATGCGGTGGAGATTCAGGATCAGCACATAACCGGTCGTGGTGGTGTGGAATATCACGAGATCGTCCTGCACACCGCCAAGAAGATTCGGACCGGACAATATCTGACCGAGGATCAAGCCAGAGAGATCCTGCAAGCGCTTCGCCAATGGCAGCGGCCGCAACCGTCGGACGATTACTCCTGAACCGCCTTGAGGCCCGACACATCGCTCGAGCGCAGGTACGTCAATCACTCCGTTCAAACAGAGGCAATTCTTCGATGGCAGAATCGACACCCAAGAAGATCAGGAATCGAGCTGGTTTGCCGCCATTGGTCCCGGAACCCAGTCCACCCGGCGTGCCGACGTGGCCGGCCCGATTCGTCGGCTGTGCCTTCATCGGATTTTTCATCGTCGCTTGGATTGCGATGACGGTCTTCGGAGTGGCCTTTTTCACCGAAGGAGTCCGCGAAATGGTCACTCAGACGGCGGTGGCTCACCAAAAAAACGATCCAACTCCAATCCCTCTCACCGGAGGAATGGCCGTTTTGAACGGTGCCGCCCTGGCAACAGTCGGCGGCCTCGCTCTGATTCCGTGCCTGCTGACAATTCGAGGCTTGTGGAAGAAGTACCGCTCCAAGCAAGCCAACCGATCCGATGAAGGGGGTTCGTGATGGCGATTGATGTCACCTGCGAATGCGGTCGAGAGTTCGGCGTCACGAATGACTCCGTGGGGCAAAGCGTGAAGTGTCCCGAATGCGGATCGTGGGTCCGAGTGACGGAAGCATTGATCTCTGTCGAACTGGAAGACACGGCAAACGCTGGTCAGCGACCCGGCATTGGTGCTGAAACATCTGGTCCTTCAAAAACGGTGGACCAGACTTCGACATCAAGTCGAAAGCCTGCTGGCTCCAAGCGGGCAGCGTCGAAATCCCGCAAGTCCAAATCGGCACGCAAAACGGCACTGGGCGCGGATCGCCAGAGTCACAAAGCCGAGACCAAGGAAACCAGGGAGGCGCTCCGGCACTCCGATGTTCCGTTGGGACTTGCGTGGGTGTACTACGGCTTTCTGCTGGCTGTCGTGGTCAGTGTTCTTGAGGTTGTCACATCGTTCGCGCCGCGGCGCAATATCGCTCAGGGCGATTTCTCGGCCACCGATATGCTGAGCGTTTTGGCGTTGGCAGCCAGCTTCCTGACGATCGTCGGTAAGTTCATGTGTCTGTCAGCTCCGTCTCAGATGTCCGGCAATGGTCGGGTTTTTCTCGCCGTGCTGCTCGATGGACTCGCCGTGTTCCTCTGCGTCGCCAAGTCATTTGCGGCCTTGTCGCCAGAACTCGTCATGGCGCTCATGGCTGCCATCATCCTGCTTCCCATCTGGGGCTTCGCCAGCTTTGTGTTGTTCCTGCGGGATCTCGGCGAGTTTCTGGGGCAACGCAACATCACAGAGAGAGCCTCCGGAGTTCTCAGCTTCGTGAGAATTCTTCTGATCGCTGTGTTGATCTTGCTGTTGTTGACTCTCGTCAGAGCTCAGCCACTCGTCGTGCTGGGGCTTGTGGCCCTGCTGATTTACGGGATCGTTGGCACGTTCCGTTATTTGGACCTGCTTTCCGCGTGTCGAGACGCGCTGTCCAAAGGCTAATGCTTCAAATCACTTTCGCGATGCTCGGAATGGTCGTGAGTAGACTCGGAGAATCTCCAAATGGCGATCGATGTCACCTGCGTGTGTGGTCGAGCGTTTGCTGTCACGAATAATGCGATGGGGCGGCGCGTGAGGTGTCCGGAATGCCGAGCACGGTTCAAAGTGACGGCGACGAATACGAACCTCGCTCAACAATCCAACAACGTCATCGACGAGTCGCGCACTCCGACGACGGACGACCACGCAATGACTTCGAGCCACACGGCGTCCGAATCCGATCGGGCGGACTCAGCTCCGCGCCAGTCCAAGTCGGCGATGAAGAAGGAACGGGCCGCGAATCGCCGAGCCGAATCGGCGCTCCACAAGTCGTCCGTCCCCTTGGGGATTGCCTGGATGTATTACGGGCTGCTGATCGGCGTGATCGCGATGATTGGTCTCTGCTCGATGGTGCTGCTGTCTCAAACCGTTCAGCCGGGCCAGGGTTCGCCTCTGGCGATCCTGTTTGGATTGCCGATGGTGTTCGCGGCCGGGTTGATGATTGTCGGCAAGCTGTTCTGCCTGTCGGCTCCGTCGCAGATTCCTGGCAGCGGCGGCGTTCTGCTGTCTCTGGTGTTTGATGGATTCGCGGTCCTCATTGCGATCGCGCAGCGCGGCCAGTCCCCCGGACTCTCGCTGTTGGCCAACCTATTGGGAGTCGGAAGTTTCGTCTGCTTCCTCGTGTTCCTGAAAGGACTTGGTGAATTTCTGGAACTGCGGGACATCGCCGACCGGGCCGCCGGAGTGCTTTTGTTGGGACTGCTGTCTCTTGCGGTGTGGATCGCGCAACTCGGATTCATGAGTCTCGTCCGGGCTCGCGAAGTGCCGCCCGGCGTCGGTGGGATGGGCCTACAAATGCTGGGACTGGTGCTGGGTGGTCTTGGGATTTTTGTCGTGGTCCGCTTTGCCGGACTGCTCTCGATGTGCCGCTCCGCGCTGTCCAAGCCCTGACTCCTGTCATGCCTCAAACGATTCTTTCCTCGAAAACGAGGTTCGTTCAATGCCAACGCCAGCCACGCCGAATCGCCAAAAGTCGCTTGTCGGGATGTATCTCGGCACGGTCGCCATGGGTGGAATCACTTTGTATTTCGGATTTCAGGAGTTGCGGTATTCGCAGTTCGCCGCCACGGCGACGGCGACGGTCACTCACAAATCCCAAGAGATGCGCGGTGGCGGAAGAGGCGGGCCACGTCCGGCGCTCGTCCTCGATTATTCGTTTCGAGACGCGAATGGTGCTCTGCGCAACGAACAGGATGTGGTTCCGCCCGATTGGAAAGTCGACGGGACCGTGCTGGTCGAGTACTTCCCCGGAACCATCGGCTCATCGCGAGTGAAAGGGGCCAAGTCACAAGGCGGTCTGTTGTTGATGACGGGCCTCATCGCCGTGATCTTCGGCGTGATTGCTTGGCTGAAAACCGTCAGCAACGCCAAAGCGTCCGAGCCACTGGAGCCACTCGTGTCCTCTGCAACCGTGGACATCGCCAACGAGGCTCGTGTTGAATCGAGTGACGTGCGTGCGGATCGAAGGCGAAAGCGTGGCCGACAGCGGCGCGAGTCCAACTCGCCGATGCACAGCCCTGCGGTCCCGAACGAACTCGGCGGGCCGGGCTGGCATCGTCACGAGTCCGGCGCGCCGATGTTCGCGCCCGACTCGCTCGTTTGCCGGTATGCCGGATGGATGGGCAAGCCCATTTCCGTCGTCGTGGATCGCAAACGGGGCTTGGTCCACTTTGAGAACTGCTATTACCCCAAAGGCTTTTGGAGGTTCAAACCGAGTCCCTGGTTCAGTTGCCCCATTGAGCATTTGGTGGCTAAGCACAGCCTGCCGGGTCGAGGCGGCGAGTATTTGGTGATCGTCACACGCCAGGGCCGAGCCGTCCTCACAATCGCTTCTGGTAACTTCAATTCATTCCGCTCCGTCCTCGACAATGTGATCCCCGGTGGCGGTCAAGGATTCACAATTCACCATCCCTGGGTTCCCACGATCTACGTTTTGTTCGGCTTCGGAGGTCTCTTCCTGGGAGTCAGTGCCTTGTCCTACTTCCGGATGTCGGTCACGGGAAATGGATTCTTCGTGACGACCGGACTCGGACTGGTTGTGTCGATGGTGGCCGCATACCTCTTCATCAAGACGCTCTGCGCAATCTCTAAACGCTAATCGTTGTTGAACTCCAGCCGCGAACAACAGGGTCCGGAGCTTCTCACCGCACAATTCCGACCATTCGCAATTTGAGGAACGCCATGTCACATCCAGACCACGATGAAAACCCAGTAACACGGAAGACCTCACCTGCGGATGGCGCGAATGACTCGGTGGAAGTCGCGCGGGAATTGGCCAAGCATGTCGATGCACCGAAGATGGATAAGTACGCGCGATTTCAGTTGCTGGTCATCGCGTCACTTCTGGGAGTCATGATTTTTTTCGCCGGCCGAGAAATGTTGTATTCGCTGTTGGGAAAGACGATCGACGCGAAGGTGACTCGGCAGTCCAACGAGCATCGGAGCGCTGGCCGCCACGGCGGCGTCTATACCGTCGCTGTCGTCGAGTATTCGTTTTCGGAAGCGAGCGGTCGGCAACGCCAGGAGCGGGATGAAATCCGCTCTGGATCGGGACCATCCATCAGCGAGACGGTGCCGGTGGAGTTTGTCTCAGGAATCGCAGGGTTCTCTCGCATCCAAGGCAATCGCGGCAGCGTGACATTCTGGTTGATCGTCTGCGGCATTCCGTTATTGATCATGTCGGGGCTGTTTTGCCTTTCCTTTCGGCCGCGACTGGGAGCCTTCGTTTTCTGGTTGGGTGTTTTCCTCGTTTCCGCAGTTTTGGCGCTGTTCATAACGATCTCATTCTTTCGAGACGACTCGCTCTCGCGCGAGTACAGGATTCTGTTGGGGTTCGTCGGTCTGGTCTTTGCGGCGATCGGTTATGGCGGAATGTGGATGAGTGGGCTCGGACTTTGGAAAGCGATAAGGCCGAGGTCGGCTCAAGCGGAACTCGACGCTGCTGCTGCGGCACCGCAGTTTTCCGCCGACTCGCTCGTTTGTCGGTCCCCCGGAATTTTGTGGAAGCCGGTCGCGGTGATCGTGGACCGCACGGCGGGCTTGATCCACTTTCAAAACTGCCACCGCCCCTACGGATTTTGGGTGATCCGCAGCCAAGCCTGGTGGAGCTGCCCGCTCACCGATGTGCTGAGCATTCGCCGCAAAACGGTGGAAGGTCGTAGTTCGACGACGGAATACTCGGTCATCGAAACGCGAACCGGTACCGCGAACGTCACCGAAGGCCACATCTCCAACTACGAGGCCCTCCTGTGCATGTCATGGGAAAAGCCTCGAACTCGACGAGACGGTGAGTAGCGCCCGGTCGAATGCCGATGACTCATTCCAACGGCTGGCGTTGTCGCAACGTCCTGCCGACAAGGAGAACTCCGGATGTCCATCGAGGTGACTTGCGATTGCGGCAAAGGCTATCGCGTGAGCGCAGACAAAGCCGGCAAGCGGTTCAAGTGCCGTGATTGCGGGAGTCTCGTGCAAGTGCCGGATGCCACCACTGCTGATGACGCAGAAGACGATGACGATGTGGAGTTGGAGTCGGGAACAGAATACGTCCCGGCTCATCATCGCGCGGTGGCGAAGGCTCGGTCGGCGAAGAAGAGCGCTCGCGATCAGAAACGGGCGGCGGCTTGGAAGCGGTGGTTGCTCATCGGTGGCAGCGTGGTCGCGGGTGTCTCGCTGATTGCGGGAGGATTCGTGTGGGCGAACGCCGTTCTGCAGCCAGAACAGAAGAACCTTCTTTGGTTCACGATCGGGATTCCGGCTTACTTCGTGCTGGGCGATCAACTGCGGCGTTATGCGATTCGGAACGCCTTGCAAAGCTGCGGCGAGACCGTGCAAAGCATTTCCTGGCGGCCGTTCAAGAACTTCTTCAACCTCAACGGAGGCTGGCCACCTCGGTTGTACTTTTACGAAGTGCGTTATCTCGACCGATACGGCAACGCTCGATCCCACGACGTGGCCTTCATCCGTCGTCGCCGAATGTTTGGGGACGATCGCCCCGGCGGAATGGTTTGGGACGACGACATCTGATTGCGAACCTCGCTTTCCCCAAGTTTCAAAGGATCATTCGATGGACCATGCGTCGCCGCAGAAACAACAGCCTCGCTTCGTGGGTGTGAAGGGGGGAATCGCTGTGCTCATTGCGGCTATGAGTTTTTTTGGCGGTCGCGAGTTGTGCTATTCCGTGGCCGCGAAGACGACGGATGCGAAAGTGACAGGGCAGGCGACGGAGTCACGGAGTGCTCGCGGTGGTGGTCTGCGGCATTCTGTCGTCGTCGATTATTCCTTCACGGAGCCAGGTGGCCGGCACCGCAACGAGCGCGACGAATTTCCGTTCAATCCCTCACGCACACTCGGCCAGACCGTGAAAGTCGAGTACATCCCCGGAGTCGCGGGTATGTCACGCTTGCACGGCGGTCCCCATCGGTCGCTCTCGCTGATCATGCTGAGCGTGTTCGGCATGATGATCGTCATCCTGTTGGGCATCGGGTTGCTCAACGCCAAGGATGGTCAGAGAGTGAAGGCGTCCGAGGAAAAGCCGATCTCGGCCGAACGCGTGTCCAAGTCGCTCACGATGCCCAATGCGGAATGGATCGGCTGGTCGATCGCCGGTGTCGTGGGAGCGTTGTTGTTGATCCCGTTCTTCTTGTCGGGGATGGGCTTCCTCAAGTTCTGGACGGATTATGGCATTGCCTGGCTTGTCGGAGTTGGCGCGTTCGCAGCCATCGTGTGTTTTCTCTTCTTCAGGATCAATGACCGAGCGCTCGCTCGCCTGAGCCTCATCGCGGCGAAACGGACTCGCGATTTGTCCGTCGTCGCTTGCCAACTGAGCTTTCAGTTTGTTCCGCAAGGACACGACAAGTTTCATCAAAGCTTGGAGGAATTCCATCTGGCCACGTTGGGCGTTCGCCAGAGACTTTCCAACCTGATGCACGGGAAGATTGAGCGAACCGATGTCGTGGTCTTTGACTACGAGTATGTCATCCCCGCCGGGAAGAACAGTCGGACGGTGTCGCAGACGGTGATCTGGTTGCAGCGCCGGGGAACCAAACGCACCGAGTTCGCGCTGCGTCCAGAAAGTTTTTGGAACGCCCTTGGAACTTGGATCGGACATGGCGACATCAATTTCGAGTCTCACCCCACGTTCTCCCACGACTATCTGCTGCGTGGCGACGACGAAGGCGCGGTACGTGAATTGTTCACCGAAGACGTGCTTACGTTCTATGAGCAGCATTCGGCGCTGAGCACCGAAGGTGCAGGTAACAAACTTCTTGTCTATCGTTCTGGTGTCCGCCTTAAGCCAGGCGACGTCGGGGCATTTCTCAAAGAGGCTCTCCAGTTGCTGTCGATATTTGAACCGACGATTTCATCGTGAGCCATGAAGATCGACAGTTTGCCGAGCCCCTCAATGACAGATTGAGATCAATTTCCCACAAAATTCCTGTCGGGCTTGCGCTGCGTTCGGGCATGACAGCAATACCGGCATTCATTTCCGGTGGTCGATCGCCGACCGTCCTCGAAAGTGAGAAGCATCTTGAAGAAAAGTCCCTACCTCACACTTCAGCCCAGTGAGCAGACCATCGTGACGGCAGCGGCCACGATTTATGCCGCCTACATCGCCAGGGGCGTCGTCGAAGACGGCAAAGAGAACGCTTGGATGGATCGCGCCCTCAAAGGCGCATTCCGAATTGCCAAGGTGACGGACGAAACCGTTCAGGCGGATCGGGAACTCGACTGAGTCGCCAGACCAAGTTGCCGGAAGCCTTTGAGGAAACCGTTCATGCCGATCATCGTGGCCTGCGACAAATGCTCGAAAACTCATCGCGTGCGAAATGACGCGGTCGGTAAAACCTTCCAGTGCAAAGGGTGTCGGCGGTCGCTCAAGGTGGAAACGGACGTTTCCAAGTCTGAGGACGATGGGCAGGACGAGGAGGCCACGAGAACGACGAGGGAGTCTGACTCGGAACAAGACTCGCGTGACCTCGCCGAGTTAGCGCGGGAGCTGGCCACCTATCCCGACGCTCCACAGCAGCGGACGAGGTCGCAGAGGGTTGTTCCGATCCTCATTGCGGTCGTGTCCGCCGTGCCGGCTTTGTTCACGTTTGGATTCGTGTACCAGGATTCGAGAAGCATCCTCAGTGGTTTGGCCTTGGGTCTCTGCGTGTTCGGACTCGTGGCCGTGATTCCTGCGTTGCTTTACGCCGGCATGAAGGCCAACCGTCTCAATGAGCAACGATACGACCTCGTGCGGCGAACCTCCCGCAGGTTGGGTTTGGGGCTGGATCAGTTTCACCTGACGACTCTGGGGCAAGCTCCGTTGCTGTCCAATCTGCAATGTCGGAAGGAAGAGGGGACCAACGTCACGGTCTTCGATTACCAGCAGGAAATCGCCGCAGGAAAAGCCACGCACACAACGAGAGAAACCGTGGTGTGTTTGCAGCGAACAGGGGCCAGACTGCCGGAGTTTGCGGTTCGTCCAGGCGCAACCAGTTGGCTCGGTCGCGACCTCTTCGAGGTGTTCACCGGACCCACCGACATCAACTTCGAGAGTCATCCCGCGTTCTCCAACAGCTATTTGCTGCGTGGCGATGACGAGGCCGCGATCCGCAAGCTGTTCAACAAGAGTGTGCTGGAGTTCTTCGAGCAGCAGGGAGAATTGATCGTCGAGTGCTGTGGCAACAAGCTGCTGATCTACCGTGACATGGTCACCGCCGAACCCGACCATCGCCGACCGCTCATTGAGGAGGCACTCCAGTTGTTGGCTCTGCTCCAGCGCCGATCGCGAACTCCAAAGCGACCACTCGACAAAGCGGCTCAAGAATCGGAGGTAGCGACGAGCGGCACGCGAAAGGAGTTGTCCAAGTCATCTGTGGCGTGGGCACCGGACTTTGTCGATCCGCCGAAGTCACTTTCCCTCAAGAGTCGGATCACAGGATTCGCTTTCGGTCTGCTGTTTGTTGGCCTGAGCGGCTCGATACTCGTCCCGATCGTCATGCTCGTGAAAGAATTTCGAGCTAGCCACGATTGGCTCGATATATTGTTCATTCCGGTCTTGGTTTTGTGCGGGGGAGCGTTGGGTGTCGGTGCCCTGTTGATCGGAGGATTTGCGATGTGGACCTCGGTGATCGGAACACCGGACGTTCGCACCGAACCCAAGGCCCCGAAGTTCTCCGCCGATGCACTCGTCTGCCAATTTGGACACACGGCGGTCATCGTGGACCACGACGCCGGATTGGTCCACTTCCGGCGTTGTCACAGACTCCGTGGGCGTTGGCGGATCAG
>CAMAWN010000201.1 GCA_945861865.1 Candidatus Kuenenia stuttgartensis
GCGGAGCAGCAGGGCTGGACGTTTCATGTCGTCACCGAAGTTGAACTTCGTCGCGGACCGCTGATCTCCAACCTGCGGTTGCTGAGCCGCTATCGGCGATTGATCGCCGAGCCGGCGGTACTCGCATTTGTCGAAGAGTCTGTCACCGCTGGAGCATCCACGTTCGGCGACACCCTTCACCAATCCGCGACATCCGCGAATAAAACCGACGTTCGCACCGCGCTGCTGCATCTCATCGCCAGCGGACGACTCGATGTCGATCTCTTGTCCGCACCGATTTCCGAAACCACTGTCCTTTACTCTGGAGGGGCCATCTCATGGGAACCATTCGACTCGGTGTGGGGACCGAGTGGCTCCTCGACGGACGGACTTTCCGCATCGTCCGTCAACTTGGCCCCGACCAGTTCGTCACGCTCGATGTGAAGTTCCATGTCGAGCAAGTCGTTTCCACTTCGCAAATCCTGTCGCACTTCACTTCTGGAGAACTTCGCTTTGCCAACGATTCACTTCCTTCAAGTAATTCGGCGCTAATCGGGGATGCTCGCACGGCTCTCGACAATGAATCTGCGACTTCGGTTTCAGAGCGGCCACAATCCTCCTTGCCGACGACCGTTCACGATCTCACCGATGATGAGCGCCAGCAGCTTGAACGCCGCTGGCAAGCGATTGAACCACTGACTCGACTCGGCCGAAAACCCACTGCTGATGAGTTCCATATCAGAGCGAACGAACTCACTGAAGCGGGACAACCCTGTTCGATTCGAACTCTGCGTCGGCTCTTCGCACGCTGGCAACTAGGCCACAAAGACCGCCTTGCACTGCTTCCCAAAAATCACGAACGAGGTGGACGAGGTCATTCTCGACCGCATGGTCTCTTGAAGCGCTTTCCGATCATCGGACAACTTGTCGATCTCGCGATCAACGACGTGTATCTCACAATGGCACGGCGGCCGATCTCGGCCGTCGTGCGGCGAGTCATCGAAGACCTTCAGCGGCACAATGCACGTCTGCCGGCAACACATGCGGTTCCGATTCCGCGAAAATTCGCACTGGCGAGATCCATCTCGCGACGGATCGGTCGGCTCGATCCGTGGGAAGTTGATCGTGCTCGCTGGGGCCGGCACATCGCCGACCGACGGCATTCACCAACGTCGCCACAGCGGATGGCAACTCGCATTCTGGAACGAGTCGAGATCGACCACACACCGCTGAAAATCGTCGTCGGCACTGAAGCGGGACCATTGGGACAACCGTGGCTGACGGTGCTCGTCGATTATCACAGTCGGATGATCGTCGGCTTCTGCATCGGATTCGAGCCGCCTTCATACGCGGTCATCATGGAAGCCCTGCGGCACGCCATCCTGCCGAAGACCTACGTTCGCGAACGATTTCCCAGCATCACCAACGACTGGCCCTGCTTCGGCATCCCGTCGAAGTTGGTCTGCGACCGAGGCACCGATCTCACCAGCAAGGATTTGGAGAACGCGGCGTTTCAGCTCGGTATCGAACTCGATTTTACACCGCCTCGAACCCCGAACTTCAAAGGAACCGTCGAGTCCTTCTTCGACACGCTCAACGACCAGTTGCTGTCGTCGCTTCCCGGTCGGACCTTTCGATCCTGGGAACGTCGAGCTGACTACAACCCGGACGAGGGGCCTTTGCTGCCGTATGCCACTCTGGTCGAGATCATTCACTTACACCTGATTGACGTGCATTCGCAACAGCGGCACCCCACCGCCACGAAGTCGCGCCTTGAGATGTGGCAGGAAAGCGCCGCTGAATTTCCACCGGCTTTGCCAACCTCACCGGACGAACTGCTCGTGCTGCTCAGCAAAACCGTCGAACGCTCGATTTCCGCACGCGGCCTCGAACTGGCCGGGATGTTCTACACCAGCAACGAACTGATGGCATTGCGCGCCGAGTTGGCGGCCAACAACATCAACTCCGATCGCCTGACGGTTCGCTACAACCCGTGGGATCTCGGTTCTGTTTGGGTGTTGAACCCCATTGACCGCCGCTACCTCAAAGCAACGGCCGTTGATTCCGCCGTCGTGGGGATGACCGAGTACCAATGGCGCGTGATCCGTCGCGCCGTCCGCGAGAAGTTCGACGAACCCGATCATGTCTTGTCCCTCGCAACGGCGCGAAACTCCATTCGCGATCTCGTGGAGCAGGCGGTCAGCAAACGAACCAAAAAGCGTCGCGTCCGCGCGGCTCGGTTCCTTGGGGACTTTCAGTCGAATTCGCTGGGTGAGGACGATCTGGTCAACGATCAGGCCGCCGAGACAAATCCTGCGCCTAGTGATGTCGCTCACGACTAGCTGTTTCATGAGGGTTCCCGTCACACATTGGGGACTCCGCTCCAAACAACCGTGCCGTCAGCCGCTGTTGCAGCACCTGACGAACTCGATGTCGATAGTTGGGACGTCGCGGTGTGATCTGCGTCGCCCCGCTCACTTCCCTGACTCACCACACCATCAGGAGACTCACATGCCATCTTCCACTGGCCCGCCCAACATCGGATCTGACCGCCGAGCTTGGCGGAATGTCCCGCCTGCTGAACGGCTTGAAGTCACTCACAAGTTGATTGTTCTACATCCACGTTTTCGCGACGCGGTTCAATTGCTTCAGCGTTGCCATCAATCCAAAGCACAAGCTGGTGAGCCGGCGTGCGGAGCGATCCTCGGAGCCTCTGGCGTCGGCAAGACCAGCGTTGTTGATCATTACCTCAAGCTACATCCACCGATCGAAACCGACACCGCCACCAAGCAGCCGGTCCTCAAAGTCACACTGCAACCGGACGCTCGCCCCAAAGGGATCGCGGCGGACATCCTGCTCGCCCTCGGCGATCCCGCATGGTCGAGCGGCACGGTCCAAACTCTGACCAGCCGCGCGACCAAACTCCTGCAACGCTGCGGAGTCGAACTCATCGTCCTCGACGAGTTTCACCATCTGTTCGATATGGACCGTGCGAAGGTCATGACCAAGGCGGCTCAGTGGCTCAAGGTGTTGATCGTCAATACGCGGATTCCGGTTGTCGTCTGCGGCATGCCCGAAGCTGAACATGTCCTGCGCGCGGAACACACCGAACGCCGCTTCAAGGAACGGCTCACGCTCCGTTGCTTCACCTGGCGAACGACGCCGGGACGGCAAGAGTTCTGCGGGATGCTCAAGAAGCTCGACCAAACACTGCCGTTGGCGGAACTGTCGAACCTGTCCGACGCCGACCTCGCTGGCCGATGTTTTCTCGCGTCTCGTGGTGTCCCCGATTATTTGATGACTTTGGTCCGTGGAGCTTTTGCCGAAGCCATTCAGCGCGGCAACGAACAGATCGAGATGGCTGACTTTGCCCGTGTCTTTGAACGCAGGCTGTCTCAGCAGCGCGTTCTGGCTGAGCAATCCAATCCCTTCATTGGTGATCTCGACCGCTCGGCGCTCGATCGAGTGCAGCCAGCGGATGAGACGCGCATGCCGGGCGTCGGACTGACGCCACGAGCCGCTCGGTCGCGCAAGCATTCTGTGACTGCCAACGACCTCTTGGGAGTTTGATCATGTTTGAACTGCATCTCTTGCCCGCGCGGGAACGAGCACAGCCCGGAGAGTCGTTGCGCAGCCTGATTCGTCGTCACGCCCTCGCGATGGGCTACGACCGCACTTCGCAGCTTCTGTCCGTGGCCGGTGTCTCGTTCCCTCCGCATCTGGATCACTTGAGCCGTGGTCCGCCGCTCAACGCACTGTCCCAACTCTTTGGCCAAAACGAAGAGAATCTTCTCGACCTAACAGTCCACCGCTTTGCCAAACAACTGACGCTCATCCCGCGAGGCGAGACCTCGCCCGATTTCTGCGACTCCAAAACGATCCTGCGATTCTTCACGTCGGCCACGACGCATATCTGTCCGCTGTGTCTCGCCGAGCCACCTGCTAGTGAGCGACTCCTCTGGTCGTTTCGAGGACTGCCGATTTGCACGCGCCACGGCTGCGTATTGATCGAAGCCTGTCCCAACTGCGGCGAAAGGCTCCGTGCTAATCAACTCAATCTCGTTCGTTGCCGCCGAGGATGCCACCTCACCAACTCAGTTCATCGAGTCAAAAACGGCGAGGTACTTTCTGCGCTCGGCAACCTTGAGGTGGCGGTCCTTCAGAATCAGCCGCTCACGTCCGACCTTCCCGATGCCTCCGAATTCTGGTGGCTCGAACGACTTGTCTCGGCGGCGATCCGAACGCCGACTTGGCTCAGCCGCGTGCGCGAGACGCACGAATTACCAGCATCCATCGGTGACGAAGGCGTTGCGTGGATCGCAGCCAGCTTGATGCTGCAATCGTGGCCCACCGAGATGAATCGGTTTCTGGACGTGTTTCAAACCGTCGCTAAGCGGGGCTCGCTTAGCACCGGCGTCGGCCGTTCCTTCGGCCTCTTGCTACGAGATGCCCAGCACCTCGAACGGCTCGGCTACGCGGCTCCAGCGAATTCGCTCCGCGAGTATCTCACAGCTCACTTCACGCTAGGGCATCTCAATCGCAAGGTCAGCCTGTTTCGCGATGAATGCGCCCGACACACGGGGTTTCAAAACCGCCCTTGGCTCACGCTCACGGAGGCCGGCAAGCGCTTGCATCTGCGACATGGTGCGATCGCTGAGCTGGTCAATCGCGGTGTCCTCGAAGGACAACTGCACCAAGCCGGTCAACGTGGTCGCTCCATCGGTCTCATCTCCCGCGACTCCGTGGTTCGGCTCGCGAGAGAACAGAAAACTGCGATTTGCGCTAACGACACGGCGAAGAGGCTCGGCATTTCGCGGCATCGCATTCTGGAACTGACCCATCTCGGCGTCTTGCAAAATGCCGTTCGTACCAAAGCCGGATGGACGGTGCCCTGCGAAGAAGTGGAGCGGCTCGCCGAACTTTACAGGCAGTTGCCACCGTTGAATTCTGATCGACGAGGTTGGCTTTCAACTCGCGACGCAACCCGTGCCTACGGCCAACAAGGTCTCACCTTGGCGCGGATCATCGCCGCAGTGCAAGCTAGTCAACTGGCCGCGCGACGCGACCCCAAGCAATCGACGTGGCGCGGACTCGTCATGAGTTATGCAGGCTTACGTCAGTTTATCCCGCAGGTGCGCGAAGCGTTTGACCAACAGAGCGGTCACACGCTCAATCGCCTCGCCAAGACGCTGATTCCTGGCCGCCCGCTCAAAGACGTGGTCTTGCGCAAGTGGATTGAAGCGGGGCTGCTGATCGGCACCAAACGAGGCCGAGTTTGGCGGGTCATGAACGACGAGGTCGAACAATTCCGAGCGACGTACTGCTTGGCCGACGAGTTACAGACAACGCTTGGGATTGTCAGCACAACGCTCAATCGTTGGATCAACGCCGGTCGCATTCAGCCGGTCTATGCGCGACGCACCCACCCTGGCGCAGGAGCGTCGGTCTTTCGGCGAGCGGATGTTGAGGCTCTGCGGCGCGAGATTGCCGTTTGATCGCTCTCGTCCTCGGTCCTCTCCAAAGGAGCTGTGATGGACCTTCTGTTTCTGATTTCAATTCTCACGACGGCGCTCGTACTCGCGCTGCTGGCCTTGGTTCGCCAAGTCCGGTTGCAGCGAGCGCTGCGCCGTCTGCTTTCCCGAATCCTCATTCAACGGAGATTCTCCGATGCGCACATTGATCCCCCTCCTGATGCTGTTCCTCGCGCTGGCCCTGACGGGCTGCGACAAGGAAGAGAAACTGCGGGCTTGGCAGCAACAACAAGTCGAACAACTCCAACAGCAGGCTCGCGAGAATTCTGAAACCGCACGGGAATTGGTCAAAGCTGATGCTCAAGCCCGGCAAGAAGTGGCTGTCATCCACCGTGACTTGCAATCCGAACGGATCGAGGTCGGTCACCAACGAGATGCCCTCGAATCCGACCGCAAAGACGTCGCCACCGCCCGCGAGCGAGTGCCGTTGCTGGCCACGGCGTTTCAAGGCGGCGCAGTTTTGCTGGCTTGCACGCTGGGCCTGGGTGTCTGCGGATGGTTGCTGTCTGGAGTTTCAAAGCCTGACTCCGATGGCGAACTCGAAGACCTGCTGGTCCTCGAAGTGGGCGGCGAACACACGCCGCTCAGTCCGTCGCTCCGCCTGAAATCCGATTCCCCCACGATCACGCCGGCCATCGAACTTCAACAGCCCGACCACAACACCACGCCGCACCTCGCCGCCTGATAAGGCATTCGCAAAGGAACTTGCTTTGTCCCACATCGTCACCATCAAAACCGAGGTGCGCGATCCGGCTGCCGTGTCAGCGGCTTGTCATCGTTTGCATCTCCCCGAACCAATCGCCGGTTCGACACGACTCTTTTCCGGAGTCGTGTCGGGCTTAGCGGTGCAACTCCCTGAGTGGCGCTATCCGGTCGTTTGCCAAACCGAGACCGGCCAAGTGCTGTTCGACAATTTCAATGGACACTGGGGCGACCGCATGCATCTCGACCGCTTTTTCCAAATGTATGCGGTTGAGAAAACGCACATCGAAGCGCGTCGCCAAGGCTTTGAGGTCTACGAGCAACCATTGTCGGATGGCTCGATCAAATTGACCGTCTGCGTCGGAGGTGCAGCATGACGACCATAGAAATCCTCGTGCGACCGAACGGCGAAACGATCCTCGAAACGCGCGGCTACTCCGGCGAGCAATGCCGGCACGCCAGTCGTTTCCTGGAACAAGCCCTTGGCAGCACGGTTCAAGATCAACGCACTTCCGAGTTCTACGAGTCCGCTGTCGAACACGTCAGCGAACACGCCACACAACAAGCGGGAGGCTGACCGATGTCATTGCTTCCCGGCCATCGCACCAACTTTGACACGCTCCGGCGAGCGGCATTGAGTAACGATCTCGCGCTCATGGACTGCCGACATCGCGACACCGGCGAACCCATCGCCGTCTTGTGTGCTGCCAATCGGTGTCCACGCGGAGAGATCGAGTTCGTGCCACTCGCCACATTGTTCAATGACAACCCCTACGAATTCCTCGTTCCGCCGACTGTGTCCGAGACGGACGCGCTTCCGGCGACGGATTTGAATCATGATCCATCCACACCACCTCCAAGGGAGGACGCTACATGACTTTGACTACTCGCCTCGACGAGTTGATCCGCGCCTGTTTCACCGGGCTTTGGATTCAGTCGTTCGAGCACGAAGACGCAGCGCTCGACATCGCGCGACTCTGTCACGCTCACCAATGGCGATTCGCCGCCTGGGACGTCGATCGGGGTCTGGCACTCGCGAACGACTCCGCCGCCGCGCCGACCAAAGACCCGCTGGCGGTCCTGCGATCCTTGCCATCGCTGGTCGCGCCGGAGAGCACGACGGTGATCGTGCTGAAGAATTTTCATCGGTTCCTGCAAAACGCCGAGATCGTCCAAACGCTGAACAACCTGCTGATCACCGGCAAGCAATCGCGACTGTTTCTCGTGGTGCTTGCTCCCGTTATTCAAGTGCCGATCGAGTTGGAGAAGCTGTTCGTCATCGTGGAGCATGATCTGCCGACGCGCGAACAACTCCTCGACTTGGCTCGCGGCGTCGCCACGGAAGACGGCGATCTCCCTTCTGGCCCACCGTTGGAAGCACTGCTCGATGCCGCCGCCGGCTTGACGCGCTACGAAGCCGAGTCCGCTTTCAGTCTCTCGCTCGTCCGCCACAACGCGCTACGACCGGACGTGCTGTGGGAACTGAAGAGTGGGATGCTCAAGAAAAGCGGCCTGATGCAATTGCATCGCGGTCAAGAAGCCTTCGATCAACTCGGCGGCTTGGAGTCCCTGAAGGCGTTTTGCTGTCGCGCTCTTCGCTACGGTGTTCGTCGCGCGGGCGTACGCCCTCGTGGAGTTTTATTGCTGGGAGTTCCCGGCACCGGAAAGAGCGCCTTCGCCAAGGCACTCGGCAACGAGACCGGTCGGCCGACATTAACGCTCGATGTTGGTTCGCTCATGGGCAGCCTTGTTGGCGAATCGGAGCGGAATATCCGCCAAGCCCTGCGCATCGCCGATGCGATGGCTCCCGCGGTGTTGTTCCTCGACGAAATCGAGAAGGCACTCAGCGGTGTCGCCAGCTCCGGTCAAACCGACAGCGGCGTGAGTGCCAGGCTCTTCGGAACGTTCTTGTCATGGTTGAATGACCGAACCACCGACGTGTTCGTCGTCGCCACATCGAACGATGCCTCGAAGTTGCCACCGGAGTTTTCTCGCGCGGAGCGATTCGATGGAGTCTTCTTTCTCGACTTGCCGAATCGCGACGAACGACGAGCCATTTGGAATTTGTACCTCGAAGCCTTCGACCTGGACCGTGACCAGAAGTTGCCCAGCGACGAGTCATGGACCGGCGCGGAGATTCGCTCCTGCTGTCGGCTCGCTGCGCTGCTCGATCTGCCGCTGATCGAAGCCGCACGAAACATCGTCCCCGTCGCTGTGACAGCGAGCGAATCCGTCGATCGTCTCCGCACCTGGGCCTCCGGTCGCTGCCTCGATGCCACTCGTGCTGGCATCTATCAGAAATCGTCAACGGCTTCGTCGCGATCAACGCGAAAAGTTGTGCGCGATCCGTCACTCAACTGACCAACTTCACTCGCTCACTCCAACGGAGGTCTTCATCTCATGAGCCAATCGACTCCGACCTCGCGTCGGATTTCTCCCGCCGAACGACTGCAAACCAGCACGGCCGCCGTGCGTTTGAGTCTGCGTTGGTTCGGCGTTCGCAAAACCCTCAGCCCCGAACAAAAGGCCGAAGCCGCCGAAGCGTTCGGGGCCGCTGGCGAGTTCCTGAGCGCCGGCAAGAAGTTGCTCGATACGCGACATCCGGCCTACGGTGCAGTCAGTAGCGTTCGCGGTCGCATTCAATCCGTGTGGAAAGGACTCTCGCTGCCGTACCCCGAACCCGCCATCCGGTTGATTCGACGCGACGACATCGAACGACTCGACACACAACTGACGTCGTTGCGTGGCGAACTGACCGAAGCGGTCGAACAACTCGACCGTCGATATGCCGAACTGAGAACGGCCGCGCAACAGCGACTCGGTCGGTTGTTCAATCTCTCCGATTACCCGACTTCGCTGAGTGGATTGTTTGCTGTCGAATGGGACTTCCCGTCGATCGAACCACCGGACTACCTGCGACAACTCAATCCGGAACTCTACGAACAGGAGTGCCGCCGCGTCGCCGCACGCTTTGACGAGGCTCTCCAATTGGCCGAGCAGGCATTCCTCGCCGAATTGTCGCAACTCGTCACACATCTGACCGACCGGCTCAGCGGCACGGAGGATGGCAAGCCGAAAGTCTTTCGCGACACAGTTGTCTCCAAACTGACCGAGTTCTTCGAACGGTTCCGACGGATGAATGTGCGATCCAACGAACAACTCGACACTCTTGTGTCGCAGGTCGAAGACCTGGTGAACGGCGTTCAGCCGCAATCACTCCGTGAGAATCGTGTCCTCCGTGAGTCCGTCGCTGCGGAGTTGAGCCAATTGCAACCGGCCTTCGATGGCCTGCTGGTTGATCGGCCACGGCGCAATCTTCTTCGGCAGGCGGGTGCGATTCCTGTGCAGGAGGCTGCCTGATGCAACTCGTCATCACGCCGGTCGGCGAAGTCCGCTGCCTCTATGACGAATCGCTCGATCTGAGTTCGCTGGGATCGGTCCAAGTGCAGCGCGGTTCGCATGTGGAACCTGATCTCGTCAGCCAGTGGTTCGCCGACATGTCCCCCGACGGTGGCCCCCGCTTGGGGCCGTTCCCTCGTCGGAGCGACGCACTCAGCGCCGAGGTCGCTTGGCTTCGTGATCACTGGCTGTTGCCCCCAATGCTCTCCGATTCCTTCGCTCTCGTGTGACCAACAGTCGCGACGACGAATTCTCGCTCAACCTCTTCACAAGGAGGTTTCTTTGGAAAGTCTGATCATCCTTGGCCTGCTGATGATTCTTGCCTATTGGTTCTTCAAGCACGGCAAGAGACTCGGCAGCGTCCGTGGCTTCCATGCTGGCTGCCGTTGCCGGCGACGTCGCCGCTGACGACATCCTAAACCCCAAAATCGAGGACGGAGCGCCCGGGACAACCCCGGGCGCTTCGTCCGATTTCTTTAACCATCAGAGACCCCGCAGATTGCCGACTTTTACAATCAAACGGCGCATCACTACGGCTGTGTGATTTCTGGCCAAGTATTGTGTCCCAAACC
>CAMAWN010000202.1 GCA_945861865.1 Candidatus Kuenenia stuttgartensis
TGGTGGAATCCGGCGTCCCGTTCGTCAGTGTCCATCAAGAAATCTTCGACCATTACGGACATGCCTACGACATGCACTCGAACAACTTCGGCATGTTGAAGAACCTGAATCTGCCGCTGCTCGATCAAGTGATCCCCGCGCTGCTGCACGACCTCGATTCGCGCGGGCTGCTCGATTCGACGTTGGTTGTCGTCATGGGAGAGATGGGCCGCACACCGAAAGTCAACGCCAGCGCCGGCCGCGATCACTGGCCTCAATGCGGCTTCAGCCTGCTGTTCGGCGGAGGCGTAAAGCAGGGCCTGGTCCACGGTTCGACCGATGCGATCGGTGCTTACCCGGCGTCGCATCCGGTTTCCCCTGCCGACTTCGTCGCCACGATTTATCAGTTGATGGGCATCGACCCACACCAAACGGTCCCCGACCGTACCGGCCGCCCAATCCCGATCGCTCACGGAGGCGACCCAGTGCGGGAGATCATTGCCTGACCCAAGTTCTTTCATCAGCCGCGATACGCTGGGGGCGGTTGAATACCTTCGTGGCATAGGCTTTCAGCCTGTGATTCCCCGAAGTAATTGACAGGCTGGAAGCCTATCCCACGGTTCGCTCGACTCAACAAGTTTGAAACAGTTCCAACGCTGGCGTGAAACATGACCAAACCCCATCAAATCCCCGGACTCGACAGACGCGCTTTCCTGGTGGCGTCGGGCGTTGGTCTTGCCGGTCAGGCGTTCCGACCGTCGGCTCAGGCTGAGACCGGGGTGAAGTCGGCGAACGGGCGAGCGACGGCGAAGTCCACAATCCTGTTTTTTCTGTGTGGTGGCGCTTCGCACGTCGACCTGTGGGATTTGAAACCTGACGCGCCCTTGGAATATCGCGGGCCGTTTCAGCCGATCGAGACCTCGGCCCCTGGCGTGAGGCTGTGTGAGCATCTGCCGTTACTGGCAAAGCAGGCTCATCATATTGCGCTCCTCAATTCGGTCGGCGCGACGGTCAACACGAACGACCATCACGCTGGCTACTACCACAACCTGACCGGGCACGTCCCCGATCCGACGTTCTTGACCCAAGGGAATAATCGCACTCCCTATCCTGACGACTGGCCCTACATGGGTTGCGTTGTCGCCGCGAAACGTCCGCAACGCTCCGGCATGCCCAATGCCATAACGTTGCCGTACAAGCCGAGCCAAGCTCCCTACACACGTCCCGGACAGTTCGCCGCTCGGTTGGGCATCAAGCACGATCCGATGTATGTCTTCGGAAATCGGGACAAGCCGACCGAATTTCGAGCCCCCGATCTTGTCCTGTCGTCCGACGTACCCGGAAAGCGATTCGGCATGCGGAAGGAGTTGCTGTCGGGACTCGACGACCTCCGGCGCGACCTTGATCAGTTTGCCGCAGTCCAAACCTGGAACAGCCAGCAGGAGCGAGCGATCTCACTGCTGACGTCCACCGCGACGACCGCAGCCTTCGACGTCTCTCGCGAGAAGCCCGAAACGATTGCCCGATACGGTGCCACGATCAACGGCATGAGCCTCCTGGCCGCTCGCCGACTCGTCGAATCCGGCGTCCCGTTCGTGACCGTCTTCTGGTCCGAGGAAGATGAAAAGATTGCCAAGAAGTGCCTGAGCGGCGGCGGGTGGGATACGCACGGCAACAACTTCGGCTGTTTGAAAGACGATTTGCTACCCGAGTTCGACCGCGGGTTCTCGGCTCTCATTGAAGACTTGGCGGATCGCGGAATGCTGAATGAAACGCTGCTGATGATCACCAGCGAGATGGGACGCAAACCAAAGATCGGCGACCCGCGTTCGGGAGGCGTCACTGGAGCCGGCCGCGATCATTGGACGCACTGCCTCACCGATGTGCTGGCCGGTGGCGGCATTCGCGGCGGCCAGACTTACGGAGCCAGTGACCGCTTCGGCGAATACCCAGCCACGCGCCCCGTCACTCCGGCTGATGTCACCAAGACCGTCTATCACGCGATGGACATTCACAACTTGGAGGCATTCGACAATCAAAACCGACCATACAACCTGCTCGACGAAGGCAAGCCGCTGGTCGAACTGTTCTGAGGCCGACCGACACCAGCCCCACCGACGGCGAGCGATCCGGCCAACGTGAGAGTTCGTGTCGTGTGCGGCACCTACTCATGTCTGCAATCCGCGTGGGATCTGATTGCTCAGGAGTACAACGGGTGACACCTCGAATAGGCGTTGATTCTCGGAAAGTAAAACGGCACTCCGCCATTCGTATTGATTTCTGTGTGCTGTGAGCCGCAAGGCGCTGGCCGCGGGTTCTGGATTAGTTCAGAACCCGCGGCTAGCGCCTTGCGGCTCACGAATTCGGTTCCAACCTGACTTGATCCGTGTCACAGAAATGAGCCGCGCGGCGAATTGTCGGAATGCGGATTACGTGACGAGAAGGATTACCTGATGCACGACGAGTCCACGATTGCCTCTTACAAACAGAATGGATTCGCTGTCATCTCGGGCCTGTTTTCGGCCGCGGAACTGAAAGACATCGAACGTCATCTGGACGCACACCTCCGGTTGGACGTCGCGACTGCGCCGATTGGCGATGTCATTATCGAAGAGGACGCTGCGAAGTCTCTGCGGTGTTTGTTTCGGATTCACGAGCGGTCCGCGTATTTCGACACGCTCATGCGTGACTCGCGCCTAATGCAGCTCGTGCAGCAACTCTTCGACGGTGCCGACGTCGTTGCGGACGGCACCATGCTGATCGACAAGGCACCGTTCACCACCTATGAGTTTCCGTGGCATCAGGACAACGCCTATCAGTTCTGGAATCCGCCGGACGCTGTCGCAGTGACCCTGGCGGTGGATGAATCATCCGCAGAAAGTGGTGCCATCGTCTGCCTCGCCGGATCTCATCGGGGAAGCATTCTGCCTCATCAGCCTTCCGGTGTCTTCGGAGCAAGTCGGAGCCTCGTGACGCCCCCGAACGCCGATGAGTTTCCCGCAGTCACGGTTTCGCTGAAGCCCGGAGACGTTTCGTTACATCACGTCAACACCATCCACCGCACCGGCCCCAATCGAACTCGCAATCATCGCCGCAATCTCGGTTTCGCGTATCACTCATCGCGATCCGTACGCGACGAAGTCGCCGTGGACCAGTACCAACGCGATCTCGACAAGTTCCTGCAGACTCTCCGATTGCCATGTGGCTGACCGGGACAACGTGCTGACGATCGACGCACGATTAGACACCACTATCGGGAGGATCCCTCAATGCTCAATCGACATTTCTTGATCGCGATCTCGTTTGCCGCTTGTCTGACCGGAGGCTTTCTTGCGGCCGTTGAACCCGTGCCCGTGGATATCGGCAGTCGGCGTGAGTTGTTCGTCGATCGCTTCCTGATCGAGCGGTTGGAAAACGCCGCGCTGAAATTGCATGAGCCGCAGCTTGCTCCACCGATGAGTGACCCGGCCGATAATCTGGAATACGGCACAGTCATCAAGGACGGCGATCTGTACCGGCTCTACACCCGCGATGGTCGGGGAGCGAAGTTTGACGGCGATCAACCCGAGGTGACCCGCTACTGCGAGAGCCGCGACGGTATTCATTGGACGAAACCGACGCTCGGCCTCTTCGAGATTGATGGCAACAAGGAGAACAATGTCATCCTCCACGAATCGCCTTACTGCCATAACTTTTCCCCCTTTCTCGACACCCGCCCCGGCGTCCCCGCAACGGAGCGATTCAAGGCCTTGGCCGGAGTCGGCGTCCGTACCCCCACGCCGGGCCTCGTGGCTTTCGTCTCCGCCGATGGCATCCACTGGCGCAAATTGCGACCCGAGCCGGTCATCACTTACACGAAGGAGTACGCGTTCGATTCGCAAAACGTTTCGTTCTGGTCCGTAAGCGAGCAGTGCTACGTCTGCTATTTCCGCCACTTCCTCGATCAGAAGCTACGGTCCGTCTGCCGTACGACCTCGCAGGACTTCGTGAAGTGGACGGAGCCAACGCCGCTCAATCCGAACTTTCCCGGCGAGCACCTCTACACCACCCTGACTCATCCGTACTTCCGCGCTCCGCACATCTACATCGCGACGCCAACTCGGTTTCATCCGGGCCGCGGCGAGAGCACCGACATCCTCTTCATGACGACGCGCGGTGAGAGCCCGTATGACCGCACGTTCCGCGAAGCATTCATCCGCCCCGGCCTCGACCCGGCGCGGTGGGGCAACCGCTCGAACTTCGCGGCGCTCGGCATCGTGCCGACGAGCCCAACGGAGATGTCCATCTACACGACCCCCTTCCGCCGCTTCGTCCTTCGCACCGATGGCTTCGCCTCGGTCCAGGCCGGAGCCGATGTAGGAGAGATGCTCACCCGACCACTCAGCTTCACAGGCAAGGAACTGACCCTCAACTACTCAACCAGCGCTGCCGGCAGCGTGCGAGTCGAGATTCAAAGCGCTGATGGGAAAACGCTTCTCGGTTTCGGAGCCGGCGATTGCCCGGAGATCATCGGCGACGAGATCGCTTGCATCGTGCGCTGGAAGAATGGCAGCGACGTTAGCTCGCTCGCTGGCCAGCCTGTGCGACTACGATTCGTGCTCCGCGAAGCAGATCTCTATGCGATTCAGTTTCGATCCACTCACTGAATTATTGGAAACGCAATATCGACGATTCACCGGACCCGCCTGACACAGACACCGCGATTGCGGAGTGCGCCCAACTTACCGAGTACGCGCAGCGGCGGAACAGTCTGGTGTTCATTCTGAATAACTCGATCGGCTATTTCGTCGCGCCGGTGTTCTATGTGGGCGTGCTGCATGCGGCGATTCTGTCTTCGCTGGGCTTCAGCGACACAATCGCCAACCTGCCCGAATCGGTTTACATGTGGCTGACGCCGCTGCCGGTGTTGATCGCCTGGTTCTGGCGGTCAACTTGTTACCTGCGGAGGATGCTCGTCATCACGTATGCGTTCAAAGGCTCTGCTGGCCTTGTGGCGGCGGCGTTGTTTCTCATGGCACCACAATGGCTGGCGGTCGGCATCGTCGTGCATGCGGCGGTGATCGGTGTCACCAACGGCGTCGCCACCATGTGCCTGTGGGAGTTGATCGGACGCGGTATGACTCCGGCGCGGCGCGGCTGGACGCTGGGCATCACGTTTGGCGTGGGACCGTTGTTCGCGGTGCTGGGATCGTGTGCGTCACAACTGATCTTGAGCGGCAATTTCCTGGACCTGATCCATGTGAATCCGATTCCGAAACCGTGGTGCTACGTCGTGCTGTTCGGCACGACCGGACCGGCGATGGCCGTGGCGGGGGCCTGCGTGTTTCTGGCACATCTGCCACGGGAAAGTTCCGCTGAACCCGGCATGAGTGTCGCCGGAGTGATGCGGGGATTGCGGCAGTACTTCACGTACCGCTTGATCCTGATCGCGATTGGCGGCTTCCTGCTGACCAGTGCCGGTGGCAACATGATCCTGAACAATCTGGCCTTGTTCGTTCGCGACGCCACCGGCGAACGGCCTGAAGAATACACTGGGGTGCAACTCGCGCTTCGCTTCGGATGCAAGAGCCTGTTCGGCTTCGTGCTGGGGTGGATGCTGGCTCGATTCCAGGCCAAGACTCCCGCCTTGGCCACGACGCTGATCTGCGTGGCCGGAGTCGGCTGGGCGCTGGTCGTGCCGGGCAAATGGTACTTGTTCAGTTTCGGCCTGCTGGGTGCCGGCGAACTTTTCTACGTCTATTATTTGAACTACATCGTCGGTTGCTCGGCCCCCGAACGCATCCGCGAGAACACCGCGTACACGAACGTCATCATGATCGTCGTCAGTTTCATGCCGCTGATCTACGGAGGGATCTCGGACCACTACGGCCTTCGCGCCAGCTTTGTCCTGGCGCTGGGAATCCTGGTCGTGGCAACATTGATCGTGTGGACGTTGCTCCCTCAGCGGCCTGTGCCGAGCAGCCACGCCGTAGACTCGATGAACCCGTAACCGAATCCAAGAAAGCGAGAACGAGACCATGAAGCGTTATCCCTGTGGCATCATGGCGACCTGCTGCATTCCGTGGGACGCCGACGGTCAATTTGCCGAACCCATCTTTCGCCGCGGAGTGCGGACGACGTTGTCGCACGGGACGAAGTCCTTGTACGTCTTCGGCACGGCTGGCGAAGGTTACGCCGTCACCGATCGGCAGTTCGACCAGATCGTGGCGGCCTTCGCCGACGAGATGCGGCAGGCGAACGCCGAGCCGATGGTCGGGGTGATCAACCTCTCGCTAGGAACGATTTGCGAGCGGATCGCACGCTGCCGTGACAAGGGCGTGCGGCAGTTTCAAATCTCGTTGCCGAGTTGGGCCGCGTTGGCCGAACACGAACTGTTCAACTTCTTCGACGGTGTCTGCGGCCGTTTTCCCGATTGCCAGTTCATTCACTATAACCTGCCCCGGACCAAGCGGATGGTGACGGGAAAAGAATACGGACGGCTCGCCGCAGTTCACTCGAACCTGGTCGCGACGAAGAACTGTGGCGATTCGCAGTCGCACCTGCGCAGCCTCATGGAAGACGCGCCGCAACTTCAACACTTCTTGTCGGAGGCCGGATACGTCTACGGTTCGCTCTTCGGCGAGTGCGGGATTTTGGCGTCGTTCATCATGAATTGGCCGAAAATAAAAGCCCTGTGGGAAGCCGGCCGCCGCCTCGATGTCGCTGCGATGGTGTCGATCCAGCGCGAAGTCGACATCGTCATTCAAACGCTGTTTGAAACGGTCCCCGACAGTCGCATTGATGGGTCGTACGACAAACTGTTCGAAAAAATGTACGACCCCGAATTCCCGTTGCGGCTGCTGCCACCATACGTCGGTTCGAGCGACGACGAGTATCAAGCCTTTGTCCGGCTGCTTGGCGAACGGCTTCCCGAATGGATACCCACCCCGTAGTCGAGACACTCCGTGGCTCGGACCACTCCCAGAGAATCACCATGAACCCGATCAACTCGATACCCGCCATCGACATTCACGGTCACTACGGCCAGTACGTGGGCGAGGCGGGCGATCAACTCGCTGACAGCTTCTATTCCGGCGACGCGGCCGAAGTGGTGCGCCGTGCGAGCGCCGTCAACATCGTGTTGACGATCGTGTCGCCACTGACCGCCCTGAAGCCGCGATTCCAAGCGGACTCAGTGGCCGGAAACATCGAGGCGGCGCGCGTCGTCGCTCAAACTCCGGGGCTGAAACAATACGTCGTGATCGATCCGCTGCGTCCACAGACGTATGCACAAGCCGCGGAAATGCTTGCCCAGCCGCAATGCGTCGGCATCAAGCTGCATCCGGAAGAGCACGGCTATCTGATTCGCGACCATGCACGGCCGATTTTCGAATTCGCCGCGCGACACCGCGCGATCATGCTCACGCACAGCAGCGAGAAAAACAGCCTGGCCGCCGATTTCATTCCGTGGGCGAATGAGTTTCCCGAAGTACGGCTGATCCTGGCTCACATCGGTTGCGGCTGGGACGGCGATCTGACTCATCAGGTGCGAGCGATCCAGCAAAGCCGTCACGGCAACGTCTTCGCCGACACGTCGAGCGCTCGGTCGATCACGCCGGGGCTGATTGAATGGGCGGTGCGCGAAGTCGGTGTTGAGCGAGTGCTGTTCGGCACCGACACGCCGCTGTACCACGCCGCGATGCAACGCACCCGCATCGAACATGCGGACCTGTCCGACGATGCCAAACGGCAGATTCTTCGAGACAACGCGCTCCGATTGTTTGGAGCGAAGCTGGGACCAACTGCGGCGTAGCACCGCGGTTGATTGAATGTGAGGTTTTCATGAAGCGAGTGATTGTCGGAGGCATCAGCCACGAGACCAGCACGTTCACGCCAGTCGCGACGACGTTGCAGAGTTACCACGAGCGATTTCTGCTGCGCGGCAACAAGATTCTGGACGTCCTGCGGGGAACGAACACACCAATCGGCGGCTTCATCGACGGTGCGGCGAAGCACGGCTTTGAGTTGATTCCGACATTCTTCGCGGAAGCGCACACCAGCGCGCCGACGCCTCGGCCATTGTTCGACAGTTTCGTCAACGAATTGCTGGCGGGCATTGAGGCGGCGGGATCGGTGGATGGCGTGTTGCTCGAACTGCATGGTTCGATGTGCGCCGGTGATCTGGATGGGCCGGATGCAGTGCCTGACGCCGAAGGTCACATCCTCACCGAGATTCGCCGCATCGTCGGGCCGGAGGTGCCGATCCTCGCCGAGCTGGATATCCACTCGAACGTCACGCCGTTGATGGTGGAGATGGCCGACGTGCTGATCGGCCGCAGATCCTATCCCGAGATCGACATGGCCGAGCGGGCCCGCGAGTGCGCCGACGTCCTGGTTCGCATCTGGCACGAAGGGCTGCGGCCGACGATGGCGCTGCATCAGATCCCGATGGTCTGGGGGATGAACCAGGTGACGGCTCACTCGCCGATGCGAGAGGCGATCGCCGAATTGCAGCGGATCGAAGCTCAGCCGGGTGTCATCTGCGGCTCGATCGCCACTTGCTACTTCCTGGCCGACGTTCCCGACATGGGATCGTCCGTGTATGTGGTGACCGACAACGATCGAGCGGCGGCGCAACGCTCCGCGGACGAGTTGGGACAGTGGTGCTACGAGCGCCGTGCCGACTGGCATTTCCACATGCCGCCCACGCGTGAGGCACTGGCCCAGGCTCAGGCCGCCGGGCGCTTTCCCGTGATCTTTGCCGACATGCGGGACAACACCGGGGGCGGCTCACCAGGGGACAGCACCGGCATGTTGCGAGCGTTCGTCGAAGTCGGCCTGCGAGACGCCTGCGTCCTCAACATCACCGACCCCGACGCCGTGCGGCAGTGCCAGGCGGCCGGTGTCGGCGCGACGCTGACACTCGACATCGGCGGAAAGTCGTCGCGGCTTCAGGGCGAGCCGGTGCGGATGATCGCGCGCGTCGTCGCCCTCTCGGACGGAAAGTTCCGCTACGACGGACCGATGTTCGCGGGACTGGAAAACAATCTCGGTCCCTCGGCGCATATTGAGCAGGACGGCATCCATGTGCTGTTGACGACGCTCCGCGAGCAACCGTTCGACACGGCCTTCGCGCGCACACTGCAACTTGATCCGCGTCAAATGCGCTACATCGGCGTCAAGTCGGCCGCGCATTTTCGAGCGGGCTTCGAATCGTGGGCGGGTGCCATCCATGTTGTGTCGGAACCGAGCGTCCACAACCTGGGACACCTCCCGTTCAAACGATTGAACCGCCGGCTGTATCCGTTTCATCAAGAGTGAGAGAGGAATTTCGCGATGCCATCCAGAACACGCTGCAACCGTGGTTTCGTGAGAAGTCACTTCGTCCGCTTGTTCGTGATCGGGTGCGTGTTGACCGGCGGACTCATCGCAAGAGCGCAGGAGCATTCACCCGCGCCAGGTTTCCGGGACCGGACGGCGGAGTTGGGGCTGCAACTGGCGAACGCGAAGGCTTGCTGGGTCGATGTCGACAACGACGGCTGGTCCGATCTGTGCGCGGGGGGAGTCGTCTGGCGGAACAACGGCGGCAAGGGGTTCACCAAGTTGGCCGAAGGATTCGGCGATGTCGTCGCAGCCGACTTCGACAACGATGGATTCGCGGATTTGTTTTCGTGGTCGCCGATCCGCGCGTATCGCAACAAGCGAGGCCAGGGTTTCGAGCCGGTTGAAATGCCCGCGCTCCCGAAGTGCGTCTCCATCGGCGGTTGCTACGGCGATTTCAACGGCGACGGATTCGTCGATCTCTACGTTGGAGGTTACGAGGACTGGGACGCGGGGATCACATACCCGGACTTGCTGTTACTGAACGAGAAAGGGAAGTCCTTCAAGTTGGCGTGGAGCGAGGTCCGATACCGCGCTCGCGGCGTGACTGCTTGTGATTTCGATCAAGACGGCGACTTGGACGTGTATGTGTCGAACTATCGCTTGCAGCCGAACGTGCTGTGGCTTAACGACGGCAAGGGGCAGTTCAAGGATGTGACCGCCGCTCGTAACGCCGTGGGGACGTCACCCGGTTTCGATGGCGGCCATTCGATCGGCGCGGCGTGGGGAGATTTCGACAACGACGGGAAGTTCGATCTGTTCGTCGGCAACTTCGCGCATGTCGATGGTCGCGGAGATCAGCCAAAGTCACGATTCCT